>NZ_JAZDCG010000022.1:0-338387 GCF_036321705.1 Brachybacterium sp. J144 | reverse complement strand
GGCTCTTCAAGGTTCGTGGTGAAGGAGAGCGTCGCGTCGCTGGCGTAGAACGGCCCGTGGTCCTGCTGTGATGGGTGTTGTCAAGACATCCACACCTCAGAGGACCACGAGCCTGTGCACGAGAATACTGGTTCGCAGCGTGATGCTGCGAGCACGATCTTCAACTTGCCCGATTACCGCGTCACAGACGCGATCGACCTGCCCGACGGAGGCCGTCGAGTGGTGATCGAATCCATCGAGCCGCCGGGCTGTCCGTCCTGCGGGGTGCTCGCGACCAAGGTCCACTCCCGCCGGTCCCAGAAGGTGCGCGACGTCCCCGTGGCCGGGGCGGTGGAGGTGGTGTGGGCCAAGCGGCGCTGGTTCTGCCTCGAGCCGGCCTGCGCCCGGCGCACGTTCTGGGAAGCCACCGATCAGGTCCCTTACCGTGCGCGTTCGACGACCCGGCTGCGGGATCAGGTCGTCTCCGCGGTGCTCACCTCGGGCCGGGCTGCCTCCGAGGTCGCCCGGGCCCATGGCGTCTCGTGGTGGCTGGTCCAGTCCGCGCTGGCGGCGGCCGCAGTGGTCCTCCCCGCCGCCGAGGACGTGCCAGTGACGCGCCTGGGCATCGATGAGCACCGCTACCGGTCGGTGCGCTGGTTCCGCACCGATGAAGGTGCCTGGAGACGGTTCGAGCCATGGATGACGACCCTGGTCGACCTGACCACCGGACAGGTCCTCGGCGTCGTCGACGGCCGGGACTCCACCGCCGTCGGGGACTGGCTTGCCCAGCGCTCTGAGGACTGGCGGGAGCGGATCGAGATCGTCGCCATCGATCCCTCGGCCGCGTTCCGCAAAGCACTGCGGACCTACCTGCCCCGCGCTGCGGTCTCGGTCGACAAGTTCCACCTCGTCAAGCTCGGGAACGACATGGTCACCGCCGTGCGGCAACGCCTAGCCCGCACCCATCACGGTCGCCGGGGTCGGAAGGATGACCCGGCCTGGGCGCACCGGATGCTCCTGCTGCGCGGCGCTGACACCCTCACCCCGAGGGCGTGGGAGCGGTTGGAGAGGGTGTTCCGCACCGATGACCCCACCGACGAGCTCTCCGCCGCCTGGGGCATCAAGGAGCAGCTCCGTCGCCTATTGGCGACCGACACCCTGGCTCAGGCCTGGGAGGAACGGATGCGGATGGGCTACTTCGTGCAGATCGCGAATATGCCCGAGGCGACCAAGCTCTACGACACCGTCGTGACCTGGTGGGACGCGATCGAGGTCCTCATCGTCACCGGCGCGACCACCGCTCGAGTCGAGGCCGCGAACACCGGCATCAAGAACATCAAACGCATCGGCCGTGGCTTCCGCAACGCCGAGAACTACCGGATGCGTATCCTGCTGACCAGCGCCGCGAAAACCGTAGCGTGAATACCCGCCACAGCAGGGTCATTCACCACGAACCGCGAAGAGCCGGTTCACCGCCCCCGACGGGCGGCGCATCCGAGCACCCCGTACCTTCGCCACGCGGCGCGAGGGG
This sequence comes from Brachybacterium sp. J144, assembly GCF_036321705.1. NCBI lineage: Bacteria > Bacillati > Actinomycetota > Actinomycetes > Micrococcales > Dermabacteraceae > Brachybacterium > Brachybacterium sp. J144. The sequence goes on along the minus strand of NZ_JAZDCG010000022.1, from coordinate 336,877 downwards.
GCCGACTACCTCGCCCGAGTCCGAGGCGAGCTGCTCGCCGGCAACGTGGCCGCCGTGGTCCCGACGATGACCACGCTCGAGACCTACGCCCGCACGTACCTGCGCGATGCCGCCGGCACGCTGCGCCCCCGCACCCTGGACCTGTACCGCCGCCTCAGTGCCCGGTACCTGCTGCCCGCCGTCGGTACCGGTGCGGACCGCGTGGAGCTGGGCCCGCTGCCGCTGTCGGCTGTGTCCCCGCCGCTGGTGCGCCGCTGGCACACTGCGGTGCTCGAGCAGGCTCACGCCGGCGCGCTCGAGGCCTCCGAGCGCCGCCGCCCCTCGCCGAGCCGCTCCGCTCGAGCCTGGGCACGGGCCGCCGGCGTGGACGTGGCGAGCACGGGACGGGTCCCCCACACCGTCCTGGCGGCCTGGCGCGCCGCCGGGGCCCCCGAGGTACCCGCGCCCGCTGTGGACGCCTCAGCGGGCCGGACAGTGGCCGCCCAGGCCTACCGGCTGCTGCGGACCATGCTCGCCCAGGCCGAGGATGACGGGCTGATCCGATCCAACCCGTGCAAGGTGAAGGGCGCGGCGACCGTGGAGCACGCCGAGCGGCTGCCGCTGACCCCCGAGCAGGTGAGCGGCCTCGCCGAGGCCGTGCCCGCGAGGTTCCGTGCCGCCGTGCTGGTCGCCGCCTGGTCCGGACTGCGGCCGGGCGAGCTGTTCGCGCTGCGCCGCGCTGACGTGTCCGACGGCGGGGCCCTGGTCACGGTGCGCCGTGCCCTGGTGGAGGTGCCGGGCGAGCCCGTCGCCTACGGGCCGCCCAAGAGCACCGCCGGTCGCCGGTCGGTCACGCTGCCGGGATCGGTCGCCGCCGCCCTCGCCGAGCACCTCGAGGTCCACACCGGCCCCGACGCCGAGGCACTGGTGTTCGCCACCGCCGCCGGGGGGCCGGTGCGCTCCGGGGAGCGCTCCCGCGTGCTGCGCCCGGCCCGGGAGCGGATCGGCCGTCCTGACGTGACGTGGCACCACCTGCGCCACACCGGCGCGACCCTCGCCGCTATCGCCGGGGCGACCCAGGCCGAGCTACAGGCGAGGATCGGGCACAGCTCGAGCCGCGCCGCCGCGATCTACCAGCACGCCCGCTCCGAGCGTGACCGATGGATCGCCGACCAGCTCGACGCCCTCGCCGCCCCAGCCCCGGCCGGGCCCGAGCCGACGCCGCCGACGACTCCGAGACTCGAGCTGCTCCGCACCGCCTAGCACCTCGCCGCGACACTCAACAGCGCCCCTCGCCGCCCCGCGCCGCGAGGGGCGCTCACGTGCTCCCCCGGGGCCGCCCTGACCGCGCCCGAGCCCTGAGCGTGCCCGGCCTCGAGGCACCGGTGCACGCCGCCACCCTGGGCGGAACGACGCCCGGCCCGCCCCGCGTGCCGCTCGTGAGCTGCCCCGGCGGGCGACCTCGAGCTGCCCCGCGCCGTGCCCCGGCACTCGAGCGTGCCCGGCCGTCGCCGTGCCGGGAGCGGCGCGAGCGCGTGCACCGCCGCCGCGCTGCGGCCCTCGCCGGGCCCTCCAGGGGCCCCGTTCCGTGGGACTTCGTGGGACTAGCGATGCTGACTAGGCGTGATCTATGCGTGCCGCTGGGCTATCATGAGTCCCACGACCGCACCCCAATTCCCGCACTGACCTGCGGATACGCACTCCCGGGGGCCGGTTTCCCAAGCTGACAGCGCGGGTTCGATTCCCGTCACCCGCTCCAGACCCGGCCCGGCCGATCCCCACGGATCGCCGGGCCGTTCCCGTGCGCGGCCGAGCGTCTGGGCCGCGCCCGCCTCCTTTCTGGGCCGCGAGGCCAGTCTCCCGGCGCCCCGCTGCTGAACTCCGTGCCAGGCGTGACCTCAACCCCTGTGGAGGCCTGAGGTCACGTCAGGCGCGGAGTTTCAGTCGGTCGGGCGGGGCATGCGGAGCGAACTAGGCGGGGCAGGGCAGGGCAGGCGACGGGGCCGGGCAGGCGGCGGGGCGGGGGCAGGCCCGGCGCAGGCTGGCCCTGCGGGGGCGGGGGACGTGGCGCGCGCCTCAGGTCTGTCAGATCCATGCTGACACCTGCTCCCCTCGGTGCAAGAATGCGGCATGCCCAAGATCATCGGAGGGTCCCTCGAGGAGCATCGCGAGCGCACGCGCGAGAAGATCTTCGCCGCGCTGGCGGAGCTGCTCGAGACCCAGGACTTCGAGTCGGTCACCTTCTCGAAGATCGCCGGAGCCGCCGGCGTCGGCCGCACGGCCATGTACAACCACTTTCCCGACCGGGAGACGCTGCTGGTGGAGTACGCGGTGCACGAGACCGCCGACTACATCGAGCAGCTTCGCGCGGGCGTGAGCGACACCGCCTCCCCGCGCGATGCGGTCCTCGCCTACGTGCGCACCCAGCTCGACCTGTCGGTGTCCTTCCACATGCCGCACACCACCGGGAAGACGCAGCTGAGTCCCGAGACCGCGCAGCGCATGCGCGAGCACGTGGTGATGATCGAGGACGTGCTGCGCCGGATCGTGCGCGACGGCATCACGAGCGGGGATTTCGCCGACGACCTCGACGTCGACGCGACCGTGCGCATCATCAACTCGCTGCTCGTCGGCTCGAGCGCCCGCCGCATCCCGCCGGACGCCCTGCAGGAGTTCGTGCTCCGCTCCCTCGGCGCGGCCGCCTGAGCCCACGCTCCCCCGCCCCCGAAACGTTCCGAGGCCCCCTGCAGCGCATATCGCGCGCAGGGGGCCTCGGCTCGTGAAGGCGGAGCTCAGTCCTCGTCGGTGGTGCCTGAGTCCTCTTCGGAGTCCTCCTCGGCCTCCGCCTTCTTCCGCTCGGCCGCCTCCTGCGCGCGGCGCTGCCGGCGCTTGAGCTTCTTCGGCGCGGTCCGGACGGGGACGGCGACCTGCTCGATCTCGGCGTCCTCGTCCTCCCAGTCCATCGCCTCGAGCGGGGCCTCGGTCTCCTCGGCGGGGCGGGCGAACAGCGGGCGGGCCACCTGCTCCTGCCCGTCCTCGAGGTCCACCTCGGCGGCGGTCGCGGAGACGACCCAGCACACCAGCATGATCAGCAGCGCGATCACGGCGATGCCGAGCCGCAGGTAGGGATCGGTGCCGTCGGTCGAGAGCGCCACCACACCGCTCACCAGCAGCGCGGAGACGGCGGAGGTGACCAGCAGCGCGGGCGCGGCGACGGAGCCCAGCACCGCGCGCAGGATCCCCGTCAGCACCGTGCCGGTGAGCGCCCCGGAGTGCCCCCAGGAGGCGCGTCCGCCATAGCGGCCGCGCGCGATCACGGACTCGGCGCCCTCGAGGGTGCCGGCGGCTCCGAGGGACCACAGGCCGAGTGCCGCCGCCGTCAGCACCCCGCCTACCACGACGCCCGGCAGGGCGGCGGGACCGAGCCCGAAGGCGGCCACGACCGGCAGCAGCACGAGCACGACCACGGGCGTGAGCGTCGCGCGGCGCAGGGTCTCGGCGAGATCGGGCAGATCCGCCCGGTCGCGGTCCTCGAGGATCGCGGCGCGGGTGATGACCACCGCGTCGGCGCCGAGGCGTCGGGCCGCGTCCAGCAGCGACGCCGTCACCAGCAGCACCCCGATGACGCCGACCCCGACACCGCCCAGGAGCGTCAGCGAGAGCGGGGTGAGGGCGTGCAGCGCGCGGTCCTCCCACACGGTGGCACCGCGGGCGGCGACCTGCAGCGCGGTCACCACGGGGCCGACGGCGGTCACCCCGATCATCGCGGCGGCGACGAGGAGGGCGCCGTGGGGGCCGACGGGGGCCGCGCCGGCGGCCTCGCGCAGGGTGCGCGGAGACTCCGGACGATCCCCGAGCGCCGGGGCGAACAGGGAGGCGGAGAAGCAGGCGAGGACCGCGAGGGCGGCGAGCCCGGACTGGGCCAGGAGCGCGAGGGCGAGGCCCGGCACGCCGCCGCTGAGCACGCTGATCACGCCGGCGACGATCACCGCGGCGGCCAGGACGCCCGCGGCGGCGAGCGCCGTCGAGCCGAGACCCGCGGCGAGGCCGAGCGCGCCGCCGGTGCGGCTGGTGCGCGCGGCCCGCAGCACGGTCCCGCCGCTGCGCTGGGCGTTCCCGCCCAGCAGCAGCACCGCGGCGAGCGCGACGATCGCGCCGAGACCCAGCGCCGCAGCGGTGACCGCGCTCGGGGAGATCGTGTACAGGGTGAGGACGTCGAGGAAGGCGCCGGCGTCCCGGCCGTCGTCGGTCGCGGAGACCCACTGGCTCATGTCCTCGACCGCGGGCAGGATCTGCTCCTCGAGGGAGTCGCGGGCCACCGGCTCGGAGCCGGCGATCGCGGGATCGGTGAACATGTCCATGCCGACGTGGGCGAAGCGCAGGTCCTGATAGGCCGAGGGCAGCCACAGCGCGGCGGCGACCACGAGGCCCACCAGCACCAGCCCGGCCGGGATCAGACCGCGCAGCCGGATCGCGTCGGCCTCCTGGCCGATCTCGTCGGCGCGCAGCGGCAGCAGGGCCACGGCGCCTGTCGCCAGCAGCGCGGTGCCCAGGGCGAGCAGCACCACGAGGATCCCCTCTGCGGCGAGCACCGGCACGCCGAGCATCACCCCGAGGGCGGCGCCGGCCGTGGTCAGGGCGACGAGGTCGGCGCTCAGCCCGGCGCCGCGACGGAGCATCCCCGCGGTGCGCAGCAGGGGGCCGCCGAGGTTCTCGGCGTCGTCCGCGGTCTGGTCGTTCTCGTCCACGCCCACCAGCAGCGCGGAGGCGGCGGCCGCGGCCTCCGTCGGGGCGAGGGTCACGCGGATCGCGAGCGCGGAGAGCGCCGCGCCCGCCGCGAGGGACATCAGCGCCGAGGAGCCGCCCTCCTGCAGGAACCACAGGATCAGCGTCACCGGGAGCACCGCGAGCGCGAGCGCCCCGGCGACGGACAGCGCGCCGAGGCGCGTGATCAGCCCCGTGCGCCGCTCCTCGGGCAGCACCAGCGCCGCGAGCTGCAGCGCGAGGCCCCGCCACGCGGCCAGCGGGCCGAGCAGCAGGCCCGCGAGCAGCATCGCGGAGCGCAGCAGCCGGTCGTCGGTGGTCCCGGGGATCAGCCACAGCAGGCCGAGGGCGGGCACGCCCACCCAGAGCAGCAGCCAGCCGGCCGCCGAGAGCTGCTGGCCGAGCCGTCGGCCCAGCTCCCCGTCGATCTCGTCGGCCTCCTCCGCGCCGCGGAGCCGGGCGGGGACCACGGCCCCCAGCACGAGCGCGGCGATCGAGAGGGCCGCGAGGACGAGGAGGGCGACGGCGAGGTCGTCCCCCAGGGGGAATTGCGTGATCAGATCCACGGAGCAGACTTCCGACGGTGGGGCGCGGGCAGGGCGGTCGCGGGACCGGGTCTCAGGCCAGCAGGGACAGGTCCAGGGTGGTAGGGGCGCCCTCCACGATGCGGATCGGCACCCCCCAGTCCTGCTGGTGCATGTGGCAGGCCGGGAACTCGACGGCGGGATCGGCGTCGCACGAGGCGGCGCGCGCGCTGACGTGCAGCACTCCCTCGGTGTAGGCGGGATCGAGCTCGAGGGTGCGCTCGAGCGCGGTGTCGACTCCCCCGCCCGCGGTGAGCATCGAGGCGGGCGTGGTCGAGATGGTGACCTGCGTGGAGGGGCCGAGCGAGTCGTCGAGCTTGTGCCCCTCGGGCGGGGTGAACAGCACCCGCACCGTGAGCGGGCCGGGGCCCACCTCGGTCGCGGGACGCTCGGAGCGCTGGGCGCCCTCGTCGATGATCCGCTCGGCGGCCGGGGCGACGGGCACCCAGGTGACGCGGTGCGCCCCGGACTCGACGACGATCAACTGGCCGATCCCGTCCACGGGCGGACCGACGATCGCGGCCGACGGTTCGTCGAGGTCGGTCGCGACGGTGACGACGGTGGCGGGGCCCGAGCCGTCGCCCTCGTCGATCAGCCGGATCGCGCCGTTGTAGGTGTCTGCGACGGCGATGCGGCCGTCCGGCAGCGCGGTCACCGCGAGGGGATGCTGCAGGCGGGCGACGTCGGCGGGGCCGTCGACGTGGCCGAAGTCGAACAGGCCCTGGCCGACCAGGGTGCTCACGCGCATGGTCTGCGGGTCCAGGACGCGCACCGCGGAGGTCTCCGAGTCGGCGATGACGATGCGACCGTCGGGCAGCTCGTCGAGGCCCGAGGGCTGCGCCCACCAGGAGGTCACGGCGGGGCCGTCGACGAGCCCCTCCTGGGTGGTGCCCGCGAGCACGAGCAGCGCACCGGTGACGGGGTCGTAGCTCCACAGCTGATGGATCCCGGCCATCGCGATGACGACGCGGTTCAGCACGTGGGACCAGGTGAGGTCCCAGGGGGTGGAGAGGGAGTAGGAGCGGGCGTCGCCCTCGCCGCGGGGCAGGGCCTCGCCCTGCATCCACTGCGCGCCGGTGCCGGCGACGGTGGTGACCTCGGTCGCGGTGCGGGAGCGCAGCAGGCGGTCCTGCCCCACCTTCACCCCGCGCAGGAGGTGGTTCGCGGTGTCGGCGACGAGCAGGTCGTAGCCGACCTCGGCGGCGACCTCGAGCGGCAGGGCGAGGACGCCGTTGGGCTCCGCGAAGGAGGCCTCGGCCGCGTCCCCGTCGGCCGCGCCGCGGGTCCCGGTGCCGATGATCTCGTCGACGGTGGCCCCGTCGGCCTGGAAGACGACGAGCCGGTGCTGCCCCGCGTCGGAGACCACGAGGCGGCCGTCGGAGAGGGTGACCAGCTTCGAGGGGAAGCGGAGGGTCTGCGGGACGCGCTCGGTGAGCACGGTCGGGGCGGGACCGCGGCGCAGCGTGCCGTCGGCCTCGGCCTCGGCGACCAGCCGGCCGACGAGGGCGTCGAGGTTCGCGGCGTGCCCCTCGCCGGAGAGGTTCCCGGCGATGCGGCCCTGCGTGTCCAGCACCATCAGGGTCGGCCAGGCGCGGGCGCCGTACTCGGACCAGGTGATCAGCTCGGGATCGTCGAGGACGGGGTGGGTCACCTCGTAGCGCTCGATGTTCGCGGCGAGCGCGTCGGGGTCCTTCTCGAACTCGAACTTCGGGGAGTGCACGCCGACGACGACGAGCTCGTCCGCCCACTTCTCCTCGAGGGGACGCAGCTCGTCGAGCACGTGCAGGCAGTTCACACAGCAGAACGTCCAGAAGTCCAGCAGCACGATCTTGCCGCGCAGCGACTCCAGGGAGAGCTCCGCGCCGCCGGTGTTCAGCCAGCCGCGGCCGGTGAGGGCGGAGCCGTGGGCGCGGGCCGCGAGGGGCGCGGAGGGGTCGATCGGAGTGGTCATGGGGTCCAGTGAACACCGCACCGGCTCGCGGTGGCCAACTGAGGTGACATGGGTGGACATCCGTGCCCGGGCGGGTCGCCCGGGCGGCGGCATGTCACCAGGTGTCGATCCAGGCGGCCAGATCCGGGTCGGTGAGGGCGGTGAGGGTCAGCTCGGCGATGGGGGCCGGGGCGCCGGGCGTGGGCACCCCGATGAGCCGCAGGCCCGCGGCGCGGGCGGCCTGCGCCCCGGTGCCGGAGTCCTCGAGGGCGAGGGCCTCGGCGGGGTCGACGCCCAGGGCGGCGGCCGCGGCGGCGTACATGTCGGGGGCGGGCTTGGCGCGCGCGACGGTGTCCGAGGCCTCGAGCACCGTGAAGTGCTCGCGCAGCCCGCCCGCGGTGAGCTTGTGCTCGAGCGCCTCGAGCCAGGAGTTGGAGGCGCAGCCGAGCGGCACCTTCGCGCTCGCGCGGGCGAGGGTCTCGGCGGCGCCGGGCATGAGCCGGATCCCGCCGGAGAGCTCGCGGTCGAACTCGCGGTGGAGCGCCTCGAGCACCTGCGCCTCCTCGCGGCCGGCGCGGGCGGCGAGGATCTCGGCGGCGACCTCGATGGTCGAGCCGTGGAGCAGGGCGTCGTCCTCGGGGGTGAGAACCGCGCCGATCTCGGTGACCACGGCGTCCTGGGCGCGCTGCCACACCGACTCGGTGTCCAGCAGCAGGCCGTCGCAGTCGAAGACGACGGCGCGCGGGGTCCAGTCGCCGAAGACGGCGGCTAAGCGGGCGGGGACGGTCATCGGCGCACCTCCCAGGTGGAGATCCATGCGGCGAGCGCGGGATCGGCGAGCGAGTCGAGTCGGCGGGGCGCGAGCGGCTCCTGGCCGGGGATCGAGGGCACCGCGATCAGCTGCAGGCCCGCCGCGACGGCGGCCTGCGCCCCGGTCTCGGAGTCCTCGAGCCCGAGGCAGTCGGCGGGATCGGCGCCGAGGGCGCGGGCCGCGGCGAGGTACATGTCCGGGGCCGGCTTGGGCGCGGCGACGTCCTCGATCGCGATGCTCGCGTCGACGAGGTCCGTGAGACCGAGGCCGGCGAGCTTCCGGTCCAGCATCTCGCGGGGCGAGTTGGAGGCGATGGCCACGGGCACCCGGTCCGCCGCCGCGCGCACGGTGTCCAGCGCCCCGGGCAAGGGGGTGAGCTCGTCCTCGAGGTGCCGGCGGTGCTCGGCGAGCAGGTCCCGCACCACCTCTTCGGGGGCGCGGCCGACGGCCTCGGCGATCGTCAGGACGACCACCTCGGCGGCGCGGCCGGTGAGGGCGCGGCGCACCGTCGGGTCGAGCGCCGTGCCGTGCCGGGCGAGGTACGCGTCCTGCACCTGGACCCACTGACCCTCGGTGTCCACGAGCAGACCGTCGCAGTCGAAGACGACCGCGGCGGGCGACCAGCTCGGCGGCCAGGTGTCCAGCGGCGACGGGGGCAGGGGCGCGGGCTCGGTGCTCATGATGCCCCCAGCGTATCCACGCTCCCCGCCCGCGACGAACCCGGCGGCGGTCTCCGCTCAGGCGGCCGCGGCGAGACCCCGCTCGAGATCCGCGAGGATGTCGTCGATGTGCTCGAGGCCGACGGAGAGGCGCACGAAGCCGGGCGCGACGCCCGCGGCGCGCTGCTCCTCCTCGCTCAGCTGCGAGTGGGTGGTGGAGGCGGGGTGGATCACGAGGCTGCGCACGTCGCCGATGTTGGCGACGTGGGAGTGCAGGGTGAGGGCGTCGACGAAGCGACGACCGGCCTCGACACCGCCGGGCAGCTCGAAGCCGAGGACGCTGCCCGCGCCGCGCGGGAGGTAGCGCTCCGCGGTCCCGTGGTGCGGGGACGACGGCAGGGAGGCCCAGGTGACGGTCCCGACCCGGTCGTCGGCCTCGAGGAACTCGGCGACGGCGCGGGCGTTCTCCAGGTGGCGGTCCATGCGCAGCGGCAGGGTCTCGAGACCCTGCCCGATGAGGAAGGCGTTGAAGGGCGAGACGGCGGGGCCCAGGTCGCGCAGCAGGTTTGTGCGGACGCGGGTCGCGAAGGCGGCGGGCAGGCCCGCGAAGACCAGGCCGTTGTACGACTCGTCCGGCTCGTTGAACTGCGGGAACCGCGCCGGGTCGGCGGAGAAGTCGAAGCTGTCGCCGTCGACGATGACGCCCGCGATGGAGGTGCCGTGGCCGCCGAGGAACTTCGTCGCGGAGTGGACCACCACGTCGGCCCCGTGCTCGAGGGGGCGCAGCAGATAGGGCGTGGCGACGGTGTTGTCGACGATCAGCGGGACGCCGACCTCGTGGGCGACGTCCGCGACGGCCCGCAGGTCGGGGATGTCCTGCTGCGGGTTCGGGATGGACTCGACGAAGAAGGCGCGGGTGGTCTCGTCCGCGGCGGCGCGCCAGGACTCCGGATCGGTGGGGTCCGCGACCCACTGCGGGGAGATGCCGAGACGGCGGAGGGTGTGCTTGAAAAGGTTGAAGGAGCCGCCGTAGAGGCTCGGGGAGACGACCACCGAGTCGCCCGCCCCCGCGAGATTGAGGATCGCGAGCGAGATCGCGCTCTGCCCGGAGGCGAGCAGCAGACCCGCGGCGCCGCCCTCGAGGGCCGCGATCCGGTTCTCGACCACGGCCTGCGTGGGGTTGGTGATGCGGGTGTAGATCGGGGCGGCCTCGGCGAGCGCGAAGCGGTCCGCGGCCGACTGCGCGCTCGGGAACACGAAGCTGGTGGTCTGGTGGATCGGCAGAGCCCGCGAGCCGGTGTCGCCGTCGGGTGTCTGGCCGGCGTGGATGGCGAGGGTCTCGAACTTCTGGGGCTGCGCGGGGGTGTCGCTCATGGCGTGCTCCTGGGGTCGTGGTCGATGGCCACAGCCTCACCCGGGGCCGCTCCCCGGTCGAGGACTGTGAACATCTGTGTCCCTCCCCTCAGGCGCCGAGCTCGAGCACCTCGCCCTGCCAGCGGCGGCGCAGCCAGCGGTCGTGGGAGGCGATCAGCACCGTCCCGTCCCAGTCCTCGAGCGCGCTCTCCAGCCGGGTCGCCGTGACCAGGGCGAGATGGTTCGTCGGCTCGTCGAGGACGAGCAGCTCGGGCGGGTCCAGGAGCACCGCGGCGAGCAGGACGCGGCGCAGCTGGCCGCGGGAGAGGGCGGTGAGCGGTCGGGGGAGGTCGCGGGGATGGACCAGCCCGAACAGCTCGGGCACGGCGTCCGGATCCTCCAGCCGCGCGGCCCGCCGCAGGTGCTCGCCGACGCTCCGGCCGGCGACCGGCTCGTCGTCCTGGGCGAGGTGGCCGATCCGGAGACCCCGGGGGCGCGAGAGCGTGCCGGAGGTCGGGGCGAGATCTCCCACCACGAGGTCGAGCAGGGTCGACTTCCCGCTGCCGTTGGGTCCGGTGACCAGGAGCCGCTCCCCCGCCCCGAGGCGCAGGTCGGTCGGGCCGAGGCGGCCGGCGACCTCTACCGCGTGCGCCGCCACGAGCTCGCCGCCGCGGGCCCGGCCGACGGCCGCGGGCAGGTGGGTGAGATGCAGCTCCGCGGGCGGCTTGCGCACCTGCTCCTCCTCGAGCCGGGCCAGGCGCTGCTCGGCGTCGCGCACATGGCGGGACACCCGCACGGCGTTGCGGTCGGCGAAGTACTTGCGGGCCATCCGCACCTCGGCGCGCACCTGCGATTCCCGGCCGAGGGTGTGGGCGTCGCGCGCGACCTCCCGCAGCCGGCGCAGCTCCTCCTGCTCGTCGCGGTAGCGGTGCTCCCACCGGTCACGGGCGTCGAAGCGGGCGAGCAGGTAGTCGCTGAACCCGCCGGTGTAGGCGGTGAGGCCGCCGTCGGGCCGGGTGAGCGGGCTCTCGGCGGGGTCGAGGTCGAGCTGCGCGGCGGTCGCCTCGTCGAGGAAGGCCCGGTCGTGGCTCGCGAGCAGCACCGGCCCGGGATGCGCGGCGATCGCGGCGGTGAGGAAGGCGGCGGCCTCGTCGTCGAGATGGTTCGTGGGCTCGTCGAGCAGCCAGGTGGTGGGGCGGGCGATGAGCAGGTGGGCGAGGGCGAGTCGCTCGCGCTGGCCGCCGCTGAGGGCGCCGAGGGTGCGCTCGGCGGGCAGCGCCTCGAGGCCGAGGCCGGCGAGCACGGCGTCGGCCCGGTGGTCGGCGTCCCAGACGTCGGCGAGGGTCGCCTCGAGGAGCAGCCGGTCGTACTCGCGCGCCGCGGCGGAGGCGTCCGCTCCGCTCTCGGCCGTGGCGGTCGCAGCGAGCGCCTCCCCCGCGGCGATCAGCTCCCGCTCGAGACGACGGGAGCGGGCGAGCGCGTCCTCGACCAGCTCGTGGAGGGTCGTGGAGGCGGGGACGGGGAGGTCCTGGCGGAGCAGTCCGACGGGCCCGGGGACGCGCAGCTCGCCGCGATCCGGGACCAGCTCTCCCGCGAGCAGACGCAGCAACGTCGACTTCCCGCTGCCGTTCTCGCCGAGCAGACCGGTGGGCGTGCCGGCGGGCACCACGAGGCTCACGTCCGTGAGCACGGGACGGTCGGGGAAGGCGAAGGACAGCCCGTCGCCGCGCAGGTGCAGCGACCGGTCGGGCGCGGACGCGTCACGAGGCACCGCAGCGGCGCGGGCCGCGGGGGCGTTCGGGGAGGACGAGGGGTGGGCACGCATGGATCAGCTCCGGGAGGGGTCGGCGTCGACGGTCGGGGGCTGATCAGATCCACATGCCGCCAGGGTAGGGGGTGCGCGGCGGCAGGGTCGATCGATTTACGGCGCGGTGAGCGCGGCGACGGCGGTGCGGATCCCGCCGGGGTCCCCGGTCCGACGGGGATCGCGGGGGAAGCGGGCGAGGGCGTCCCGGGCGGCGGGGACGTCCGCCCCGGCCAGGAGCGCGACGAGCGCCGTCCGCAGCTCCCCGTCGGCCGCCCGCAGCATCTCCTCGGCCGCCGCGGGCTCGGCTCCGGTGGCCTGCACGAGCAGGCGCACGGTGCGGCCGACGAGCTTCGCGTTCGTGGCCCGGACCTGCACCATGAGGTTCCCGTAGGTCGCGCCGAGGCGCACCATCATCGCGGTCGACAGGGCGTTCAGGGCAAGCTTCTGCGCGGTGCCGGCCTTCATCCGGGTCGAGCCGGTGATCACCTCGGGGCCGACGTCGAGCAGCACCGCCACGTCGGCTGCTGCCGCGAGGGGCGCCCCGGGGTTCGCGGAGATCAGCGCGGTCGGCATCCCCGCGGCGCGGGCCGCGCGCAGGGCCCCGCCCACGAAGGGGGTGCGGCCGCTCGCGGCGAGCCCGATCACCACGTCCCCCGGGCGGCACTCGGTGCGCACCAGGTCGGCCCCCGCCTCCGCATCGTCCTCGGCGCCCTCGACCGCCTCGAGGACGGCCCCCGGCCCGCCCGCGAGGTGGGCGGTGACCATGGACGGGTCCGCATCGAAGGTGGGCCCGAGCTCGACCGCGTCGAGCACCCCCAGGCGCCCCGAGGTGCCGGCACCCACGTAGTGCACGGTCGATCCGGCGGAGATCGCCGCGACGCCGATCTCGACCAGTTCGGCGAGGGGGCGCGACTGCGCCTGGACCGCCGCGGCGACGCGCGCGTCCTCGCCGAGGATCACCCCGAGGATGCCCTCGGCGTCGCGGGCGTCGAGGTCCTCGCTCGCCGCGAGGCGCTCCTCGGTCGGCGAGTCGAGGCGAACCACGTCCTCGTCCTCGGCCTCCGCCGCGGGGGCGCGAGCGTCCGGGGCGGCGGGCTGCTCGGGCATCGGTCCTCCAGGGGTGGGGCGGCCCCGTCAGGCTACCGGTGGGCCTCCCGGGCGGGGCCCGGGGACGGAGCACCTGCGGGCGCCGCGCCTACGATGGGTCCCTGAATCCGAGGGAGGGATGGACGATGGACGAGACGACCCAGGGGGCGCGGATCGCGGTGATCGCGGGCGACGTCGGGGCCACCCACGCACGGCTCGCGCTGGCCCCGCTCGGCGGCGGCGTGGTCGCCGAGGCGACCGGTCCCGGGGGGAACCAGCGCTCCTCGGGCCCCGCGGCCCTGGATCACCTCCAGGAGACGGTGCGCGCGGTCCTCGACGAGGGCCGGCGGCAGCTCGGGGAGGACCTGCGGATCGCCGGGGTCGCCCTGGGCATCTCCGGCGCCGGCCCGGCGCTCGCGGCGGAGGTGCGCCGTGCCGTGGGCGAGCGGCTGGCCGACCTCGGCATCCCCGCGGAGCGTCTGCTGGTCACCGACGACCTCCACACCGCCTTCCTCTCCGGCGGCGTCGGCGACGACGGCCTGCTCGTGCTCGCCGGGACCGGGGCCGTCGCCGTCCGCTTCCGGGACCGCGCGGCGATCGCCCGGCGCGACGGCATGGGCTGGCTGCTGGGCGACATCGGCTCCGCGGTGTGGCTCGGCCGCCGCACCCTGCAGGCCGTCGCCGCGGACCTCGACGGCCGCGGTCGCCGCACCCTGCTCACCGAGCGGGTCGGCGACCTGCTGGACCTCGATCTGCGCGACGGCCTGCTGCCGCCCTCCCCCACGGGCGATCCGCGGCAGGACCTGATCCGTGCCCTCGACGAGCTGCTCCCGGCGGGGGCGCCCGCCGCGCTGGGCCGCTTCGCCGCCGTCCCCGGCTCGGTGCCCGAGGACCCCGCGGCCCGCGAGATCCTCGACACCGCCGCCCGGCACGTGCGGGACACCGTCCGGGCCCTGGACCCCGAGGGCGAGCTGCCGGTGGTGCTCGCCGGCTCGGTGCTCGCCACCCCAGGTCCGATCCGCGAGGAGGTCCTCACCGGCCTGCGCGCCGAGGGCCGCTCGGTCGCGACCGTGGCCGATGCGGTGCCCGGGGCGCTGCGGCTCGCCCGCGAGCTCGCGGCCGGGGCCGCAGCCGGCGCCGCGTCCGGGGCCGACGGATGACCGGGCCCGACTCCCCGGCCGCGCAGCCCCGTCCCGCACGTCGGCGGCGCGCCCGCCGTCGGACCCGCCGCCGGCTGCTCTCCGAGAACCTGCGGATGCTGCTGTCCTTCCTCGGCGCGGTGCTCGCGGGCGGCCTCGCCGCCCTCCCGCTCCTTGACCTGTTGGATCCGGACCTGCCGCCCGACGAGCGGCTCGCCCCGCTGCTCGTGGTCATCATCGTCACCACCTCGGTCTACTCCCTGCTCTTCGCCGTCCTCACCTATGCCGCACTCCGCGGCAGGCCGCGCCGCGAGCTGCTCGCGACGGCCCGGCTCACCCGGGTGCGCCGGGGTGTTCCCGAGTACCGCTGGCTGGTGGGCCGCGCGGGCGCCTGGTCGGAGGTGCTGCAGCTGCTGCTGGTCGCCGCCCTCGCCGCCGTCCTCCTCGCGACCCAGCCCGAGCGCCTCTCCCTGACCGCGCTGCTGCTGCTCACCATCGGGGCTCTGGCCAGCGCCTGGATCGCCGCGGTGGTGACCTTCGCGATCGAGTACGCGGCGGAGGACGCCCACGGCGAGGCCTTCTCCCTCGCGGGCACGCCGGTCCCCGAGCGGGTGCTCGCCGACTACGTGTACGGGGCGGTGCTGGTGCAGACCTCGGCCGGTCCCTCGGACCTCGGGCCGCGCACCGCCGCCGCGCGCTCGCTGGTGCGCGGGCACGTCATCCTCGCGCACGTCACCAGCACCATCATCATCACCCTGGGCGTCTCGGCGGTCCTCACGGTCGTCACCTGAGGCGGCGGAGGGGCGACTAGGATGGCGCCGTCCGCCCGCCGCGACCCCCGCGCCACCCGTCCCGGAAGGCCTCACCCGATGCCCGAGCTGTCCCACCCGATCCCCACCCGCGAGAAGGTGCTGGTCATCGGCGCCGGCCCGGCGGGGCTGGCCGTCTCCGCGGCGCTGCAGGCCCTCGAGGTCCCCTTCGACCTGGTGGACCGCGCGAAGCACGTCGGCGGAATCTGGGACCTCGACCGGAAGGACACCCCGGTGTGGCCCGCGATGGAGATGATCTCCTCCCGCCGCACCACCCAGTACGAAGACCTGCTGCGCCCGGTCTCCTACCCCGAGTTCCTGCGTCCCGAGCAGATGGGCAAGTACCTCCGCGCCTACGCCGCCCGCCACGACCTCACCGAGCACTTCCGGCCCGGGGTCGCGGTCCGCCGCGCCCGTCCCTTCGAGGACGGGGTGTGGGAGGTCGAGCTGTCGACCGGCGAGATCATGATCTACCGCGCCGTGGTCTCCGCCCACGGCATCTCCGAGCGTCCCCACCTCCCCGAATGGGCCGCCGACGCCCCGCGGTCCGTGCAGGTCATGCACGCGAAGGACTGGACCGGGGCCGACGGCCTCGAAGGCCGCCGCGTGCTCGTGGTCGGCTCCGGGCAGTCCGCCGCCGACATCGCCGTGGACGCCGCCCGCCGCGCCCTCGAGGTGCGCTGGTCGATGCGCACCGGTCACTGGGTGGTGCCGCGGCGGATCGCCGGCCGCCCCGGGGACGTGGCCCTCACGCGCGAGCCCTCGCGGCTCCGCGGGCTCAACGACCGTATCGCCGAGACCGTCATCGCCCGCACGGTCGGCCGCCCGCAGGACGTCGGCATGCCCGCGCCCGAGGCACCCCTGCTCGAGGACCAGGTGATCGTCTCCGACGACGTGCTGGACCGTGTCCGGGAGGGTCGGATCACCGTGGTCGGCGAGGTGACCGGGTTCCTGGAGGACGGCACCCTCACCCACGACGCCCCCCGCGGCAAGGCCGGCCACCGCTCTTTCGCCGCCGATCTGGTGGTCCTCGCGACCGGCTACGAGACCGGCGCCGACCATCTGCCCGCGGAGGTCGTGCCCCGGACCGGGCAGGGCGACCCGGATCTCTTCCTCGGCGCCTTCCCGCGCGGCCGTGACGATCTCGTCCTGCTCGGTCAGCAGCGGGTGTCCGGACCGGCGCTGCCGATCCTCGTGCAGCAGGCGGATCTCGCCGCGTACCTGCTGAAGGCCACCCTCGACGGCGACGCCGCGCCCTCCTCCGCCCGGACCGCCCTGGCCGAGTTCCGCCGCCTGCGCGCGGGCTCCGAGTCCGCGGTGCCGACCGCGCCCGCCGAGGGCGAGGGCGGTCTGCGGGAGCGGCTCGGCGATCTCGTCGGCGCCCGGTCGGTGCGCCCGCGCCAGGCGGCGCGCAGCGCGCGGGATGCCGGGGACGATCTGGTGCCCGCAGCCGACGGCGCGACGCTGCTCGCGCGCCTGCGGACCGTCCGCGCCCTGTTCGAGGCCGACGCCCGCGCCTGAGGCGTCCGTCGGGCCCGGTGCCTGAGGCGACCGTCGAACTCAGCGGAGTCCTCCGCCGGCCTGCGGCTCAGTCGGCGCGTCGCGGGTTGCGGCGCGCCAGGAGCACCGCCGCGATGGCGCCGAGGCCCGTCGTGAGCAGCACCCCGATCCCCGCGCGTCGCTGATCGGCGAGGGCGTCGGCGAACCAGGTCCGCCCCGTCGCCCCGAACCAGCTCGCGGCCATCAGGTGGTCGGTGAGCAGCAGCGTCACCCCCGCCGCGAGCAGCAGCAGGACGGGTGCCGCGGCGACCAGCAACCGGGCACGCCCCGGCGCTGTCGCCCGCACGCAGAGAGCGAGGAGCACGCCGCCGCCTGCGGCCAGCAGCTGCACCACGAGGTGGGCGGCATGCCCGTCGAGCGCGAGGCGCAGGAACGGGCTCGCGTAGGCGGCGGCGAGCAGGGCCACCGGGGCGGCGGCCGCGAGAGCTCCGAGCAGCGGGCGTCGGCCGAGCGTCCGGCGCAGCGCCCCGGGCGGTCCCGTGAGGGCCGGGACCGTGCCGAGCAGCACGCCGGTGCCGAGCAGCAGCACGTGCTGCAGCACGTGCGCGGAGACCAGGACCTTGCCGTAGACGTTCAGCGGCCCGCTGGTGAGCAGCACCAGCAGCGCCGCACCGACCAGGAGGCGGCGCGTTGCCGCGCGCGGCCGTGCCGCGCTCCCCGGCCACCACCACCACAGCAGCAGGGCGCAGGCGACCATCATCCCGAAGGGATCGGGCCGCCAGGCGGTCAGCACCGCGAGCAGGGTCGGCGCCGATGGCAGCGGGTATCCGGTGAGCAGACCCGCCGTGCCCTCGGGCGGCACCCCGGCATCGGCCGGCGGCGGGGAGGAGCTCATGGCGGCGGCGAGCGCGACAGCGAGGCCCATGAGGGCCAGCTCGAGCAGGGCCAGGCGCCGATAGGACGTGACGGCCGCGCGGCCCTCCTCCCCCGCGTCGAACCCGGTGGCGAGGGCGCGCCGCTGCAGCCAGCCGAGCCCGCCGAGCAGCAGGAGCAGCAGCATCTTCAGCGCGCCGAGCTGCACATAGGCGCTCGTGAGCAGGTCGCCGGGCCCGTTCATGCGCACCGCGAGGGCCCAGACCCCGCTCAGCGCGAGCATGATCCAGCTGATCAGGGCCAGGTGCGAGTAGCCGCGCACCACCGCGGCGTCGTCCCGCGAGCGCGCCGGCAGCAGCTGCAGCGCGCCGAGCCCGCCGAGCCAGAGGCCGACGGCGAGCAGATGGGCGAGCATGGTCGAGGTCGCGGCCTCGTGGTTCGCGTCCCCCGCGGCGTGCCCCGTCATCGCGGTCGCGAAGGTCGCCAGCAGCAGACCCGCCGCGAGCATCCGGGCGACGCCACGGGAGGTGCCGGTGAGGGCCAGGGTGGTCGCGGCGGCGGTGAGCACGAGCGCGGTCACGAGCCAGATGCCGAGCTCGGTGCCGAGATAGACGCCCAGATCCGAGCCGAAGCGGGGCGAGCCGACCGGCTGCCCGGTCGCGACCGCATAGGACAGCACCAGCGCCGCGGCCCGGCCGAGGGTGGCGACGCCCGCGGCGATCGCGGCGGCGGTGAGCGCCCGGATCCGGTCCTCCCTGTCGCGCAGCAGCCAGCCGGCGACCACCGCGCCGCCGAGGCCGAGGGCGCTCGCGAGATCCGCGATCAGGGCGGCGACGGGCGCGCCATGGCGCGCGATCGCCCCGGCGTCGCGGAGGACGAGGTTGCCGCCGGCGGCGGCGTCGGCCGCGAGCACCGCGACCAGAGCCAGCGCGAGCAGCGCGACGACCAGCAGGACCAGGGTCCGCGGGGCGGGTCGTGCGAGGACGGGTGCGGTCACTGGCCGATCACCAGGCCCACCCAGAGGGCGAGCATGCCCGATCCGACGGACAGCAGCAGGTAGGCGACGGAGATCGCGATCGCACCCCGGCGCGCCAGCTCGACCACGTCCAGCGCCGCGGTGGACAGCGTCGAGAGGCCACCGCAGAAACCGGCCGCGAGCAGCAGGTACAGCAACTCGAGCGAGCCGGTCGCAGATCCCAGGCGGGCGACGATCAACCCCAGCAGCAGGCAGGCCACGACGTTCGCGGCGAAGGTCGCCCAGTGGGTCGAGCGCGGGGTCGTGCCCCGACGGGCCTGCAGGCGCGCGCCGCCCACCCGGATCCCCCAGCGGGCGAGGGATCCGGCGGCCCCGCCGACGGAGACCAGCAGCAGGGCGAGCAGGACGACGCCGGCGCTCATGCCCCGTCCTCCTCGTCCTCGATCTGCAGGGTCGACCCGCGACGCCGGAGCCCGCGCAGGGCGGAGGGCTGCGCGAGACGGCGGCCCCCCACGAGGCCGAGCACCACGAAGCCGAGGCACAGCACCACGGTGAGCAGGGCGTAGACGAAGGCGATGAGCGGGAAGTCCGCGCCGATCATCGCCGACCCCTCGAGCACCACGGTGGACATCGTGGTGAACCCCCCGCACAAGCCGGTGCCGAGCAGCGGCAGCATCCAGGGGCGTCCGGGACGGACCTCGAGCACACCGGTGAGGGCGCCGAGACCGAGGCAGCCGATCACGTTGACCCACAGGGTCGCCCAGGGCAGCTCCACCAGGGTGGGGGTGGTGACGGTCGGGGCGAGGACGGTCAGCGCGAAGCGCAACCCGGCGCCGGCCCCGCCGCCCGCGGCCACCAGCAGGGCGGTGCGCAGCGGAGACAGCGGCGGCGCGAGGCGCCCCGAGCTCAAGGTCGTCTCCGGGGCGAGCTCCTCCGCCGTGAGGGCCGCCATCTCCACGGTCTGCATCCGCGGATCATGTCGGCGCGGGGTGCGCGGCGAAGGGGTGGGGCTCGAGGTCACCGGGACAGGGTACCGAGGCCCGCCGAACCGCCGCCCTCCGGCCGCGGGCCGCTCATCCCCAGACCAGTCCCAGCGCCGGGTCCTCGAGCACCGCGGAGATGTCCCGCAGCAGCTCGGCGCCGAGCGCCCCGTCGATCAGGCGGTGGTCGAAGCTCAGTGCGAGCTGGGCGATCTTGCGGATCTCGATCCGTCCCTCGACCGCCCAGGGCTTGTCCTTGATCGCGCCGACGCCGAGGATCACGGACTCCCCCGGGTTGAGGATCGGGGTGCCCGAGTCGATGCCGAAGACGCCGAAGTTGGTGATGGTGATCGTGCCGTCGCGGGTGTCGGACAGCGAGGTGCGGCCGCCGCGGGCGGTGCGGGCCAGCTCGTCGATCCCCTCGGCGAGCTCGCGCAGCGTCATCAGGTGCGCGTCCTTGAGGTTCGGCACGATGAGCCCGCGCGGGGTCGCCGCGGCGATCCCCAGGTTCACGTAGTGCTTGTAGACGATCTCCTGCGCGGCCTCGTCCCAGGAGGCGTTGACCTCGGGGTTGCGGCGGATGGCGACGAGCAGCGCCTTCGCGATCACCGCGAGCGGGCTGATCTTGACGTCCTTCCACTCGCGGGAGGAGCGGAGATCCTCGATGATGCGCACCGTCCGCGTCATGTCGATCTCGTTGAACACGGTGACGTGCGGGGCGGTGAAGGCGGAGGCGACCATCGCCTCGGCGGTGCGCTTGCGGACCGAGCGGATCGGCACCCGGGTGGTGCGCTCGTCGGCCGTGACGCCGGCGAACGGCTGGTGGCGGGTGGACTTCATCGCGCCGCCGAGCCCCTCGGGGGCCTGCGGCGACTCCTCGGGGAAGTAGGCGGTCGAGCCCGCGCCGCCGCTCCGGCCGGGCAGCTCACCCGCCCCGGAGGCTCCCGCGATCGCCCGCTGCTGGGCCGCGAGGACGTCCTCCCGGGTGACGGTGCCGTCGGGCCCGGTCGCGAAGACGTCGGCGAGCGCGACGCCGAGGTCGCGCGCGAGCTTGCGGACGGGCGGCTTGGCGAGGATCCGGTCGATGGGGACCTGCTGCGCCTCGTCGGCGTCCGCGTAGGTCCGCTTGCGGCGGCGCCGCTGCGGCGCGGCGGAGGCGCCGTAACCGACCAGGGTGCGCGGCTCCTCGTCCGCGGGCTCGGATCCGGCGGCCGGCTCCTGCGCCGTCTCTAACTCCGGCTGCGGTGCCGCGGCCGGATCCTGCTCGGCCGACGAAGGCTCGGCTGACGGGGCGGCCCCGCCCGCGGTGTCGATCTCCAGCAGCGGGGCGCCGACGGGCACCTCGTCGCCCACGGCGACCAGCACCCGGACGACGGTGCCGGCGACATGGCTGGGCAACTCGACCGCGCTCTTGGCGGTCTCCACCTCGATCACCGGGTCGTTGATGGCGACGGTGTCGCCCACCTGCACCTTGATCTCGAGGATCTCGGCCTCGGTGAGGCCCTCCCCCGGGTCGGTGAGGAGGATCTGCACGATCGCGGAGGAGCTCTGGGCAGGGGTCATGACGGGGATCCTTTCACGCGGCGACGCGCTCAGTGCTGCAGCAGACGGTCCACGCCGTCGAGCACGCGGTCGAGGTCGGGCAGGTAGGCGTGCTCCATGCGCGCCGGCGGATAGGGCAGGTGGTAACCGCCCACCCGCAGCACAGGCGCCTCGAGGTGGTAGAAGCACTCCTCGCTCACACGGGCCGCGATCTCGCCGCCGAGTCCGCCGAGCACGGGCGCCTCGTGGACGATGAGCACCCTCCCGGTGCGGCGCACCGAGGCGAACAGGGTCGGGTAGTCGACGGGGGCGAGGGAGCGGGCGTCGATCACCTCGAGCTCGACACCTTCCTCGGCCGCGGCCTGGGCGGCCTCGAGCACGAGCGGCATGCTCGGGCCCCAGGCGAGGACGGTCGCGTCGGTGCCGGGGCGCACCACCTGCGCCTGCCAGGGGCCGACGGCGGGGTGGGCATCGGTGTCGACGTCGCCCTTGATCCAGTAGCGGCGCTTGGGCTCGAGCAGGATCACCGGGTCCTCGCACTCGATCGCCTGGCGGGTCATCCAGTAGGCGTCCTGGGCGGTCGCCGGGGCGAGGATGCGCAGGCCGGCGGTGTGCGCGAAGTACGCCTCGGGGCTCTCGGAGTGGTGCTCGACCGCGCCGATCCCGCCGCCGTGGGGGATGCGGATGACCATCGGCACGTGGAGGTGGCCGCCGGTGCGGTTATGCATCTTCGCGACCTGGGTGGTGATCTGGTTGAAGGCGGGGTAGACGAATCCGTCGAACTGGATCTCCACCACCGGCCGGTACCCGCGCACGGCGAGGCCGACGGCGGTGCCGACGATGCCGGCCTCGGCGAGCGGGGTGTCCACGACGCGCTGGGCGCCGAACTCGGCGTGCAGCCCGTCGGTGACGCGGAAGACGCCGCCGAGCACGCCGATGTCCTCGCCCATCAGGAGCACGGAGTCGTCGGCGCGCATCGCGTCGCGGAGTCCCGCGGTGATCGCCTTCGCGATCGGGAGGGTGCTGGTCGTCATCGGGTGGGCTCCTCGTCCTCGAACTGCGAGATGTACTCGAGGTACTGCTGCTTCTCGGCCTCGACGATCGGATGGGGCTCCGCGTAGGCGCCGTCGAACATGCCGATCGGGTCCGGGTCCTCCATGGAGTGGATGTGGTGGTGCAGCCGCATGGCGAGGTCGTGGGCCTCCTCGTCGCAGCGCGTCACGAAGGCCTCGTCGATCTCGCCGAGCTGCTCGAGGTGCCGGCGCAGGCGCAGGATCGGGTCCTTCGCCGCCCACTCCTCCTCCTCGGCGGCGGGCCGGTAGCGGGAGGCGTCATCGCTCGTGGTGTGCGCCGCCATGCGGTAGGTGACGGCCTCGAGGAAGACCGGCCCCTGCCCCGCACGGGCCGTGTCCAGCGCGCTGCGCACCGTCGCGAGGACGGCGAGGACGTCGTTGCCGTCCACCCGGGCCGAGGGGATGCCCCAGCCGCGCGAGCGCTGCGCGAGCGGAACGCGGGACTGCACCGCGGTGGGCACGGAGATCGCCCACTGGTTGTTCTGCGTGTAGAAGACGACCGGCGCCTGCACCGAGGCGGCGAAGGTGAAGGACTCGGAGACCTCGCCCTCGCTCGAGGCGCCGTCGCCGAAGAGGGCGAGCACCGCGGTGTCCGCGGTGCGGTCACCGGTGCCGACGAGGCCGTCGCGCTGCAGTCCCATGGCGTAGCCGACGGCATGCGGGGCCTGGGAGCCGAGCACGATCATGTACGGGTGGGTGCGCAGTTCGTGCGGGTCCCAGCCACCGTGGCTCACGCCGCGGAAGAGCTCGAGCAGCCGCCACGGCTCGATGCCCCGCGCCCAGGCCACGCCGTGCTCGCGATAGGTGGGCACGAGGTAGTCCTGGGTCCTGGCGGCGTGGCCGGCGCCGATCTGTGCGGCCTCCTGGCCGAGCGCGCTCGCCCACAGGCCCAGCTGTCCCTGGCGTTGCAGGGAGGTCGCCTCGAGGTCCGCGGCCCGGATCATCACCATGTCGCGGTAGTAGCCGCGCAGGGCCTCGGGGGCGGCGAGTCCCGCCTCCTCGAGCACGACGTCGAGCTGCTCGTGCGGGGTGCGGGTCCCGTCCGGGGCGAGGAGCTGGAGCATCGGCTCCTGCTCGGGGACGGGAGGGATCGTCGTCGCGAAAACGTTCACGACGGGAGCGTAACCTACGGTGCCGTAGGTGTCACGGAGGGTGCGATCCGCCCCTCCTCCGCGCCGCGCAGCAGCAGGTCCACGGCCGCACGCATCAGCGGCAGACCGCCGCCGTGGGCGAGGACCAGAAGGCGATGGTCCGGGGCGGCCGCGGGCACCCCGGTGTGGACCACGATCGTGGCGGGCCGCGCCGCGAGCAGAGCGGCGAGCGCCCGCGCCTCCTCGGCGTCGGCGCGGGGCAGCCGGGTCAGCGCCAGCACCTGACCCGGCACCGCGAGCGCGGGATCCGCGGGCCCGACAAGAGAGTCAGTGGCAGAAAGGAGCTGGGCGGGATAGTCCGGCACGTCCGCGCGGATCCCCCGCTCGCGCAGCGCCGTGACCAGCTGCGGCGGCCGAGAGCTCGCGGCCCGATGGGCGCCGTGGCGCAGGTCCATCACCGTGACCGGCCCGAGGTCGAGGCGGGCGTGCCCGTGCCGGGAGCGGACCGCGCGGGCCGCGGCCTCCGCTCCGAGACGGTCGAGCCGGTCCAGCGCCGCCTCGAGCGGGGGCGCAGGCACGAAGCGGCGCCGTGTGCGCAGGCTGCGGATCCGCTCGCGGGTGCTCGCGGCCCGTCGTCGCAGCTCCTCGGCGTCCAGGCGGCCGGCCTCCCGGGCGGAGCGGATCGCGTCGTGCGCGCGGCGCAGCATCCCCTCGGCGTCGCCGCCGCGCGGCGAGCCGAGGCACAGCAGGTCCGCCCCGGCCTCGAGGGCGCGCACCGCGGCCTCCTCCGGGCCGGGATCCGCGGCGACCGCGGCCATGTCCAGGGCGTCGGTGATCACCAGTCCGCGGAAGACCCCGCCCACGGCCTCGTCGAGCAGCGGCCGCGACCAGGGCGAGATCGACGCGGGCCCCGCGCCCAGCGCGGGCACCAGCACGTGCGCGGTCATCACCGCGTCGAGCCACGGAGCGATGCGCCAGGGCGCGAGATGGTCGCGGGCGAGCTCCGCGGCGGTCAGGTCGATCCGGGGCAGCGCGGTGTGCGAGTCGACCGAGGTGGCCCCATGGCCCGGGAAGTGCTTGGCGCAGGTGCCGATCCCGGCATCGATCAGTCCCGTCGCGAAGGCCCGGGCGTGGGCCGCGACGAGGTCAGGCTCCGCCCCGAAGGCGCGGGTGCCGATGACCGGGTTCGCGGGATCCGTGGAGACGTCGAGCACCGGGGCCAGGTCGAGGTCCAGGTCGCAGGCGGCCAGCAGATCCCCGAGGGCCCGGCCGAGACAACGGGTCAGCTCGGGGTCGTCGATCTCCCCGAGCGCCCAGGCGCTCGGCACGCTCGACCCGGTCCGGGCCTGGAGCCGGGTGACGTCGCCGCCCTCCTCGTCGATCGCGAGGAGAAGGTCCTCGCGACGGTCGTGGAGGGCGCGGACGAGGCGGGCCGCGGTCGCCGGGTCGGGGGTGTTCTCGGCGAACAGCACGACGGCGGCGAGTCCCGCGTCGACGGCGTCCATGAACCCGCGAGGCACCGTCGGCCTCCCCGCACCACCGACGCCGTCCCCACCGACGTCGCCGGGGACGCCCGGGACGGGAGCCATCAGCAGCCCTAGGATGTCCGCGTCCCACCGGTGGCCGGCACCTGCGCGCGGGTCCCCGCCGACCGGCGCGTCCAGCCCCGCGTCGACCGACGCTTCGCGCCCCGCGTCGACCCCTGCCACGTCCTCGCCCATGCGCCGCCTCCTCGAGGGCCGAGCCTAGTCGTGACGGGTGCTCCGGCACGGGCCCGGGACCCGGCAGGCGGTACCGGGACAAACCGGACGTCGAGGGAGACCGAGGTCAGCCAATACTTAGACTGTCTACACGGCGCACATCCTGGTGGTGGACGATGACCCGGACATCGTGGAACTGGTCTCCCTCAAGCTCCGCGCGAGCGGCCACGAGGTGACGATCGCGGGCAGCGGCGAGGCGGCGCGCGACGTGCTCGCGGCGCGCGGCGACATCGAGCTGGCCGTGGTCGACCACATGATGCCCGGGATGACCGGCGTGGACCTGGTGCGCGCCCTGCGTGCCGAGGGGTCGACCCTGCGGATCCTCATGCTCACCGCCCGCAGCCAGGAGCGGGACCTCGAGAACGGCTTCACCGCCGGGGTCGACGACTACATGACCAAGCCCTTCAGCCCGCGCGAGCTCGCAGCCCGCGTCACCGCGATCCTCGCCCGCCCGTGATCACCCTCGATCCCCGGCTGATCCTCACCGCGCTCGCGGTCCTCTGGGCGGTGATCGTCGTGGCCATCGTCTCCGTGATCCTCCTGCACGGGGTCCGGGTGCTGCTCGCGCGCCGCCGGGATCGCGCGGATGCGCAGGCCCGACCCCTCGTGATCCGCTACGCCCTCGCCGACGACGAGGACGCCGCCGATCCCGCGGAGGTCGCCCTCACCGAGACCCTGCGCGGGGCCACCGGCCTCCTCGGCGAGCGGATCGACGAGCGCCTGCTGTCCGTCCTGGAGACCCTGCGCGGCGACTCCCGGGCGCGGATCGCGGCGATGCTGATCGACCGCGGCCACCCGGCCCGCCTGCGGCGCCGCGCCCGCTCACGACGGACGACCGTGCGCGCGGCGGCAGTCCGCCGCCTCGGCCAACTGGGCCTCCCCTCCGACGAGGAGGCGGTGCGCCGGGCGACCACCGATCCCGCCCCCATCGTGCAGACGGTCGCGGTGCGCGCCCTCGCGGCCTACCCGTCGGCCGCCTCCGTCGAGGCCGTGCTGGATCGGCTGCGCCACCGCGCCGAGGTCCCCTCCCTCGTCATCGTCACCTCCCTCATCACCCAGGGCGGCACCGACCCGCGGGCCCTCGCGGCGATCCGGCAGGCCCTCAGCGACCCCGCCCCCAGGGTCCGCGCCGCGGCCGCCCAGACTCTCGGCGAGCTCTCGAGCGCCGCGGACACCGCCCGTCTCGGCGCCCTGCTGCGGCAGGACCCGACGCCGGGCGTCCAGCTCGCCGCCGCCACCGCCCTGACCCGCGTGGGGACGGCGGAGTCGGTGCCCGCGCTGCTCGAGGGGACCCGCTCGCCCTGGGGCATGGTGCGCAGCCACGCTCTCGGCGCCCTGCTCGCCCTGCCCCGCGAGGAGTCCGCGGAGGCGCTCGCCGCGGTCGCCGCGAGCGGCGACCCGCTGCTGACCTCCCAGCTCCGCACCGAACTCCCCGGGAGCCGCCCGTGATCCCCTGGCTCGATCTCTCCGACACCTGGGTGCACGACCTCGTGCGCACGGTCCTGATCTGGACCGCGTGGCCGACCCTGCTCTACTTCCTCGCGATCAACGCGATCTACCTCGTCCTGGTCCTCCTGGGCTTCGTCGACACCCGCCGCTCGGCGGCCCGCCGTTCCGTGCTCGACCTCCACGAGACCGCGACCGCCCCGGTCTCATTGGGGCTGACCATCGTGATGCCCGCCTACAACGAGGCCGCGCTGATCGCGGAGACGGTGCGCTCCTCCCTCGCCCTGGACTACCCCGACCACGAGCTGGTGGTGGTCAACGACGGCTCCAAGGACGACACCCTCGAGGTGCTCCGCTCGACCTTCGACCTGGTGCCGAGCTCCCGCCGCCTCGACCCCGGCCCGAACATCACGCTGCGATCCGAGGTCCGCGGGATCTACGAGGCGCGCGACCGCAGCATCCCGCTGCTGGTGGTGGACACCGCCAACGGCGGGCGCTCCAACGCGGTCAACACCGGGATCGGCCTGGCCGCGAAGGATCTCGTGGTGCTCGTCGACGCCGACTCGGTCATGGATCCCGATGCGCTGCTGCTCGCCGCCCAGCCCTTCCTCGACGATCCGCTGCGCGTGGTCGCGACCGGCGGCAACATCCGCGCGGTCAACGGCAGCCGGGTGGTCTCGGGCCGCGTGACCGAGGAGGGCATGCCCCGCTCGTGGCTCGCCCGCTTCCAGGTCGTCGAGTACCTGCGCGCCTTCTCCCTCGGCCGAGCCGGATGGTCCCGCCTGGGCACGCTGATGCTCATCTCCGGCGCCTTCGGGGTGTACCGCCGGGACGTGCTGCTGAGCGTCGGCGCCCTGGACCCCGACACCATCGGCGAGGACTTCGAGCTGACGCTGAAGATCCACCGCTGGTGCCGCCGTCGGCGCCGGGACTACCGCATGGTCTACGTCTCCGACCCCACCTGCTGGACCGAGGTGCCGGACACCCGCGCCGTGCTGAAGCGGCAGCGCGTGCGTTGGCACCGCGGGCTCTGGGAGGTGCTGTGGGCCTATCGCGGCATGCTGCTGAACCCGCGCTACGGCCGCATCGGCCTGGTCGGCCTGCCCTACTACTGGATCTTCGAGCTGTTCGCTCCGCTGTTCGAGGTGCTCGGCATGTTCGTCATCGTCGCCGCGCTCCTCACCGGGGCGGTGAGCCCGGTGATGACCCTCGCCCTGCTGGGCGTGGCGCTCGGCTGCGGGATCCTGGTCACGGTGCTGTCCGTGCTGCTCGAGGAGGCGTCGGGCCGACGTCGCTCGACCACCCGGCACCTGCTGCTGATGATCTCCTGCTCGCTCCTGGAGAACCTCGGCTACCGCCAGCTCACCGCCCTCTGGCGGCTGCAGGGCTGGTGGCAGGCGCTGCGCGGGGGCGAGGCGGTGTGGGGCGAGATGACCCGCACCGGCTTCTCCTCCGAGGCCGCGCGCTGAGGTCCCTCAGGTGCGGGCGAGCGGCAGCTCGAACACGACGCTGGTGCCGACCCCGACCTCCGAGGTGATCGTCATGTCGCCGCCGTGGGCGCGCAGGATCCGCCGCGTGATCATCAGCCCCAGACCGTAGCCGGGCACCCCCGCGCCGGTCGCCGTGCGCGCCCGGAAGTAGGGGGTGTACAGGCGGGCGAGATCGTCGGCGTCGATGCCGATGCCCTCGTCGGCCACCGTCAGCCGGGCCCGGCGGTCGTCCCGGGTGAGGGTCACCGTGACCAGCCCGCCCTCGTGCGCGTACTTCACGGCGTTGGAGAGCAGGTTGTCGACCGCCTGGCCGAGCCGCTCCGGGTCGGCGTTGACCAGCTCGACCGGCTCGTCGAGGCCATGGAGCTCCCAGCGCAGGCCGCGCACGGCCGCGCGCGGCCGCATCCCCTCGACCTGGTGGCGCACCAGCTCGTCGAAGGAGGTCACCCGGCGCGGACCGCCCCCGGAGCCGATCCGGTCGCTGCTCACCGAGCGGGCGGTTTCGAGCAGGCCGAGGATCAGTTGCCGCAGCCGGACCACGTTGCGGGTGACCACCTCGAGGTGGGAGCGGATCACGGAGGGGTCTCCGCCGCCGGGCCCGTCCAGCTCGTCCTCGACCAGCTCGACGTAGCCGGTGATCGAGGTGAGCGGGGTCTTCAGCTCGTGCGAGACGTTGGCGAGGAACTGTTCCTCCTGCAGCACGGCGCCGAGGGAGAGGGTCACGTCGTGCACGACCAGCAGCATCCGCTGCTCGTCGAGCCGGGTCGAGGAGATCGACAGCGCCGCCCGTCGGTCGCCCTCGAGCGGCACCCACACCGACTCGCCGGTCAGCACCCGCTCGCCGAGCGCACGGGCCAGCGGGCTGCGCTCGGGCGGGAGCGGCAGCCTGCCGTTCTCCGAGAACAGCGGCCCGGACAGCAGGGCGGCGACGTCCTGGGACCGGGCCGGGCCCGTGAGCCGGCCCGAGCTCTCGAGTACCGTCCCGTCCTCGAGGTCGAGCACGAGGGAGACCACGCCGAGGGCGGAGGTCACCGACTCGAGGCGACGGGCGTGCTCGTCCAGACGCATCGTCACCGACACCACCACGATGGTCACGGCGCTCGCCAGGAAGAGCACCGCCGCCCCGCGCAGGAGCACGGGGAGCAGCTCGTGGCCCGGCACGATGAACGGCCCGATCGCCATCGACGCCGCCGTGATGGAGATGCCGAGGGCGGCGCCGCGCAGGCGGTGCTGCGCCGCGAGCCACACCATCGGCACCGTCATCAGGTACCCCTGGAAGCCGGAGACGTTCACCAGGGACCAGCGGGTCACCGCGAGGATCGCGAGGTCGGCCACGGGCAGGAGCAGCACGGCGAGCTCGACGAACCGCGGGATCTCGGTGCGGGACCGGTTCTGCAGCCGCCCGACGAGCAGCCCGGCCAGCAGGGCGAGGGTCAGGGCGTGGATGAGCCCGTGACCCGTCCAGTACAGCCAGCCGATCCCGAGCCTCTGGTCGTCCAGCAGCAGGATGCCGATCAGCAGGCACAGGGACAGCGCGACCTGGCAGACCGCCGCGAGGCCGGGCCGCAGCATGCCCGCGGTGCCGTGGTGCGGCGAGAGCAGGAGGTGCCGGAGCCGATGTCCGCGAGGTCGGGGGTTCACGAGCGCATCGTAGCCGCGCACCGCCGACTTCGCGGCCCCTGGCTCACCCCTGCTGTGCGGCCTGCTCCGCGGCCTCCTGGGCGGACCAGAGCGCCTCGAGGTCGAGCGGCTCCTGGTCCGCATCGAGGTCCTGGACGGCCAGCGGGCAGTTGCCGAGGTCCTGGATGGGCAGTCGCTCGCCGTCGCGGTTCATCGACTGGTGGGCGATGACCCCGGGGAGGGTGTAGCGGGCGGCCTGCCAGGCGTTGACCATCGGCTGGGCCCCGTCGACGACGGCGCGCGCGAAGTCGTCGACCAGGAAGTGGTGGGCGCCCTCGTGACCGTTGGGCAGGCCCTGGAACTCCTTCGGCAGCCGCGCCTGGTGGTGGACGGGAGCGGCCCCGGCGACGAAGGCGTCGCGGAGGGCGGGCGAGACGTCGGCCAGGCGCGGATCGTCCAGGCTCATGGTCGCGCCGGTGCGGATCTGCTCGGTCACGTCGAGGACCCGCTCCTTGTCGTGCCAGTAGGTGACGTCGATGGTCTCCTCGAAGCTGGAGGTCTCGCCGAAGAAGCGGAAGCGGCTCTCGCGCCTGTGGGAGGGATAGCCGACGCGGCGCAGCTCGTTGGTACGGAAGGCGCCGCCGTTGTCCATGCCGAAGAGGGCGAAGGCGTTGGAGACGTCGTTGGCGAACATCGACACGTCCTTGTCGAAGACGCCGTCGCCGCGGGTGTCCGGGCGGCCCAGCGCCGAGACGGAGGTCGCGTGGCGCTCGCCGAGCACGCCGAGGATGCCGCCGATCGAGTGGGTCGGGTAGAGCAGGGGCGGGTAGGAGGCGGTGGACTTCCAGGCGTCGCCGCCGGAGTACTTGTAGGCGTCATAGAAGCCGAGGTCCATGTCGTGGACGTAGTCGCCCTCGGCGTAGAACACCTCGCCGAAGGCACCGCTGCGGTGGATGCGCCGCGCGAGGACGACGGCGGCGTTGTACTGGCTGGTCTCGCCCATCATGTAGACGAGGCCCGTGCGCTGCACCTCCTCGGTGATCTGGCGGATCTCGTCCTCCTCGATGGCCATCGGCACGGCCGAGTAGACGTGCTTGCCGGCGCGGAGGGCGGCCAGGGCGTGCTGGCCGTGGGTCCACCGCTGGGTGAAGATCGCGACCGCGTCGACGTCGGAGGCGAGCAGGTCCTCGAGGGTCCCGAAGCGACCGGCGAAGCGCACGCCCCGCGCCTCGACGGCGTCGATGCGCTCGGGGACGGAGTCGACGGCATAGATCCCGTCGATCTCGGGATGGGCGGCGAAGAGCTCCGCGAAGTGGGAGCCGAACTGGCCGATGCCGACGATGCCGAGGGTGAACGACATATTTCCTCCTTGAAATTATCTACGGGGAAACGTTACGTCACCGACGGAGAGGGCGGCAAGCCCCGTCCGGCACGACTCTTAGAGGCGGCGCCAGCGGCCGGAGCGCCACACGTCGCGCCACGGGGGCACCTCACGGCCCTGGGCGGCCATCCGGCGGCGCAGGGTCCGCCGGGAGACCAGCATGCCCAGCACGCCGATCGCCAGCAGCGGCAGCTGCACGGCGAAGGCCACGCGGAAGGCGTGCAGGTCGTAGTCGCCGTCGGGCCGCATCAGATCGAGCACCACGCCGATCAGCAGGATCGCGAGCAGGCCGCCGATGAACCCGCCCATGATCACCACGCCGGTCGCGGTGCCGAGGCGATGGCGGGCCAGGTCGGTGCGCGGGAAGTCGAAGCCGACGCTGCTCGCGGGACCGCCGATCGAGAAGCCGGCGACGAGCACGATCAGCAGCCACGTCGGGGCGGGCCCGGGCCACAGGACGAGGGCGAGCAGCGGCACCACGATCGCCGCGACGATGAGCAGCACGAGGGTGGAGCGGCGCAGCGGGTGCCGCTGGGTGAGCGCGCCGATGAGCGGTCCGGCGATCACCGCGACCACGACCAGCACGGTCATCACCGCCGAGGCCGCGGGACGGCTGAGCCCCTCCCCCGCGGTCAGGTACGGGTAGCCCCACATCATCGAGAAGGCGATCCCGGTGAACCCGGCGGTGTAGTGGGTGAAGAAGCCCAGCTGGGTCGAGGGGTGTCGCACGATCCGAGCGAGCACGAGCGGGATCCGACGGAGGTCCTGCCGCACCCGCGGGCGCGGCATCCCGGGCGGCGCGGCGCGCACCAGCAGCAGGATCATGACCGCCGAGATCGCGCTGAGGCTCGCCGAGGCGGAGAAGGCCGCGCCCCAGCCGTGCACCGTCAGCACCGCCACGAAGGGCACCGCGGAGGCGATCTGCCCGACCTGGCCGAGGATGCCGGTCAGCTGGGTCAGCAGCGGCACGCGGGACGCCGGGAACCAGGCGGGGACCAGCCGGATCGCGCTCGAGAAGGTGAGGGCGTCGCCCGCCCCGAGGACGATCCGCGCGACCATCGCCACGCCCACCTCGTCCGTCACCGACATCAGCAGCTGCCCCGCCGCCATCAGCACCGCCCCGGCCACCAGGGTGACGCGGGAGCCGTAGCGGTCCAGCAGCACGCCCGCGGGGATCTGGAACACGGCGTAGACCGCCAGCTGCAGCACCACGAAGGTGGAGACGATCGTGGCGGAGGCGCCGAAGCGCTCGGTGGCCTCGAGACCCGCGACCCCCATCGTGGTGCGCTGCAGCACCGCGACCGAATACGCCGCGAGGGCGGCGACCCAGACGATGCGCGCGCGGGGACCGCCGAGCACGGGGGTGGCCTGGGGGGCGGCGGGCGGGGTCATCGGGTCCTTCCGGGGGCCGGGACGGGGAGGCGACAGTCGGACCGGACGCCTCGGGCGCCCGTCCCGCAGCGGAGGGGTCCCGACCTCCCCCAGGGTATCCGCGTCGGCGGATGGACGGCGGACGCGCCCACCCCGGACCTCGTCTACAGTGCGCTCCATGCGCACCGCGACGATGAGCTGGTGGACCGCCTGAGGGCGGTCCCCCACTGTCGCGTGCGCTGACAGGAAACCGCCCCACGCCGGGCGGTTTCCGAGCAGTACTGCAACGGAGCAGCCCGGGTCGGGCCCGAACCCCGGAGGACACCCATGTCGACCCCCACCCCCGTCACCACCGCGTCCCGCGCCCCGCGCACCCTCGCCGAGGCGAGCGGTCTCACCCGCTCCCCGCAGTTCGCGGGGAACACCGGCGGCCGCTTCGGAGAGTACGGCGGAGCGATCCTGCCGCCGCCGCTCGTCGGCCCGATGGCCGAGGTCGCCGCCGCCTACGAGGAAGCCCGCCATGACGAGGCGTTCTTCGCCGAGTACTCCCGGCTGCTGCGCGACTACGTCGGCCGCCCCTCCCCGATCTCCGCGGCGGACCGCCTCTCCGACAGCCTCGGCGGCGCCCGCATCCTGCTCAAGCGGGAGGACCTCAACCACACCGGCGCCCACAAGATCAACCACACGATCGGGGAGGCGCTGCTCGCGAGGCGGATGGGCAAGCGCACCCTGATCGCCGAGACCGGCGCCGGCCAGCACGGCGTCGCCCTCGCGACCGCCGCCGCGCTCGTGGGCCTCGGGTGCGAGATCCACATGGGCGCGGTCGACGTCGCCAAGCAGCGCCCCAACGTGGTGCGGATGCGACTGCTGGGAGCGAAGGTGGTCTCCGTCGAGGTCGGTCAGCGGACCCTCAAGGAGGCCGTGGACTCCGCCTTCGGCGTGTACGCGGCGGACCCCGAGCAGTACCTCTTCGCGATCGGCTCCGTCGTGGGCCCTGCGCCCTTCCCGGACATGGTCCGCGACTTCCAGTCGGTCGTGGGCCGGGAGAGCCGCGCCCAGCTCCTCGAGGACCTGGGCCGGCTGCCCGATGCCGTGATCGCCTCGGTCGGCGGCGGCTCCAACGCGATGGGCGCCTTCACCGCCTATCTCGAGGACGAGGACGTGCGGCTCATCGGCGTCGAGCCCGGCGGGACCGGCGACGAGCCCGGCGCCCACGCCGCGACGATGACCTTCGGCACGCCCGGCACCCTGCACGGCATGGACACCCGGGTGCTGCAGGACGCCGACGGACAGCCCGGCGAGGTGCACTCCATCGCCTCGGGCCTCGACTACCCCGGCGTCGGCCCGCAGCACGTGCACCTGCACGAGCTGGGCCGTGTCGAGTACGTGCGCGAGGGCGACGCCGCCGTGCTCGACGCCTTCCAGCGGCTGAGCCGCACCGAGGGGATCATCCCGGCGCTCGAGTCAGCGCACGCCCTCGCCCACGCGATCCGGATCGCCCCGGCCCTCCCCCGCGAGGCGGCGCTGCTGGTGAACCTCTCCGGACGCGGCGACAAGGACATCGACTACGTCGCCGAGAAGGTCGGGATGACCGGGGAGGCCGACGAGATCGCACGCTGAGCACGTCCGGTGGAGCCCCCCCGGTCGCTGCGGTGACCGGGGGAACCCGGCTCAGCCGGCGCGCCACTCCTG
The DNA here is from genome assembly GCF_036321705.1 of Brachybacterium sp. J144. Taxonomy (NCBI): domain Bacteria; kingdom Bacillati; phylum Actinomycetota; class Actinomycetes; order Micrococcales; family Dermabacteraceae; genus Brachybacterium; species Brachybacterium sp. J144. Next base: position 303,161 of record NZ_JAZDCG010000022.1, on the reverse strand, counting down.
CGCGATGGCGAGCAGGCGATCGTTCGCCTCGGGCTCGGCGATCGTGGCGCGCACCCCGTCGGTGCCGTAGGCGCGCAGCACGAGGCCGCGCGCCTCCGCGAACTCGGCGAACTCCCCCGAGCGCTCCCCGAGCGGGAAGTACACGAAGTTGCCCTGGCTCGCCGGCAGCACCCAGCCCTGCTCGCGCAGCCCGGCGAGCACCCGGGAGCGCTCGGCCCGCACCGCGGCGGCCCGGGACTCGAGCTCCTCCGCGACGTGCGGCCGCAGGGTCACGAGGGCCGCGGCCTGCGCCGGGGCGGAGGCCCCGAAGGGCACCGTGACCTGGCCGAGGGCGCGGGCCAGGCGCGGGTGCGCGACCGCGTAGCCGATACGCAGCCCGGCGAGGCCCTGCAGTTTGGAGAAGGTGCGCAGCAGCACCACGTTGCCGTGGCGGCGGAAGATCCCGGCGGTCCCCAGCACTGTGGCGGGGTCGTGGAACTCCCGGTAGGCCTCGTCGATCGCGACGACCACGTCCTCGGGCACGCGGGCGAGGAAGTCCTCGACCTGCTCGGTGCTGAGCGAGGGGCCGGTGGGGTTGTTCGGGGTGCACAGCAGCACGAGGCGGGTGCGCTCGGTGATCGCCGCGGCCATGGCGGGCAGGTCGTGCTCCCCGGTGGGCGTGAGCGGGACCGGCACCGGGGTGCCGCCATGGGAACCGACCAGGATCGGGTACGCCTCGAAGGAGCGCCACGCGAAGACGACCTCGTCCCCCTCGCCGACGAGCGCACGGACCAGGTCGCCCGAGACCGCGACCGAGCCCGTGGACACCGCGATCTGCGTCGGGTCCACGCCGTGCCGCTCGCCGAGAGCGGCGCGCAGCTCCTGCGCGGCCGCGTCCGGGTAGCGGTTCGCGCCCGTCATCGCCGCGGTCGCCGCCTCGAGCACCTCAGACACCGGCGGCAGGTGCGACTCGTTCGAAGAGACCTTGAAGCGGTGGATCCCGTCATCGGCGGCGGGTTTGCCGGCGACGTACGCGGGCAGGGCCTCGAGGGCGGGGCGCAGGCGGATGCGCTCCTCGGGCTGGTCGGGGCGGGCGGAGGGGTCGGGCATGCCCCCAGGGTAGGACGCGACGGGGGTCTCGTCCCTCGCGCGTCCGCCGGCCGGGGCGACAGCCGGGCACCCCGCCTCTGCCCCGGCCGCCCCCGGGGGTTCTCCCCCATGCGCTCCCAGTACCGGACGGGGACAATGGGGGCATGCGGTTCCTCGGACACATCATCGTCACCGGCCTCGCGCTGTGGATCACGGCGCTGATCCTGCCCGGCATGCATCTGGGCGACGACAGCGCGCCCCTGCTCACGCAGGTCCTCACGATCGGTGCGATCGCGCTGATCCTCGCGGTGATCAACACCCTCGTGAAGCCGCTGCTCTCCCTCCTCGCCCTCCCCATCACCTGCCTCACGCTGGGGTTGTTCCAGCTGGTGATCAACACGCTCATGCTGCTGCTGGCCGGCTGGGTGTCGGGTCTGGTGGGCCTCACCCTGCAGTTCGACACCTTCTGGTGGGCGCTGCTGGCGGGCGTGATTATCGGAGTCCTCTCGGCGATCGTCGAGGGCGTCACGGGCCTCGGTGAGAGCGACCGCGAGCGCGCCTGAGTCTGGCCCCCTCGGCCGACGGTCGGCCCGGCACCCGCCCGTCGGCCCCGCCACCGCGGCCACCCGTCGGCCGTCCACCGTTCCCGCCCGTCGGCCCCCGTCGGCCCCGCCCCGCGCCCGCCCGTCGGCCCCGCCCCCGCGGCCGCGCGGGGTTCTGGGAGAATGGCCGTCATGGCTCACTCCTTCGCGGACATCACTCCCCCGATCGCCCTCACCCCGCTCGACGGTCGCTACCGCGCCCAGGCCGCGCCGCTGGTCGACCATCTCTCCGAGGCGGCGCTGAACCGCTGCCGCCTCGTGGTCGAGACCGAGTGGATGATCCACCTGCTCGACGGCGGCGTGATCCCGGGCCTGCGCACCCTGACCGACGAGGAGCGCGCCCTGCTGCGCGCGATCCCGGAGGACTTCGGGGCCGAGGGCATCGCCGAGCACGCCGAGATCGAGCGGGAGACCGTCCACGACGTCAAGGCGATCGAGTACTACATCAAGCGCCGCCTCGCGGGGACGAGCCTCGAGCCGCTCTCCGAGGTCGTGCACATCTACTGCACCAGCGAGGACGTCAACAACCTCTCCTACGCGCTGATGATCCGCGGCGCCGTGCACGACGTGTGGCTGCCCGCCTTCCAGGCGCTGGTCGACGATCTCGAGGCCCTCGCCCGGGACACCGCCGAGGTGCCGATGCTCTCCCGCACCCACGGCCAGCCCGCGACCCCGACCACCCTCGGCAAGGAGATCGCGGTCTTCGCGCACCGACTGGGCCGCCAGGCCCGGCGCATCCCCGCGAACCAGACCCTCGGCAAGATCAACGGCGCGACCGGCACCTACGCCGCGCACGCCGTCGCCGTCCCGACCGCGGACTGGGAGGAGGTCGCGCGCACCTTCGTCGAGCACCTCGGCCTGACCTGGAACCCGCTGACCACGCAGATCGAGTCGCACGACTGGCAGGCCGAGGTCTACGCGGACGTCGCCCGCGCCGGGCGGATCATGCACAACCTCGCGACCGACGTGTGGACCTACATCTCGCTGGGCTACTTCCGCCAGCGGCTCTCCGCACAGGGCGGCACCGGGTCCTCGACCATGCCGCACAAGGTCAACCCCATCCGCTTCGAGAACGCGGAGGCGAACCTCGAGATCTCCGGGGCGCTGCTGGACGTGCTCGCGCAGACCCTGGTCACCACCCGCCTGCAGCGGGACCTCACCGATTCCTCGAGCCAGCGCAACGTGGGCATGGCCTTCGGCCACTCGCTGCTCGCGATCTCGAACCTGCGCAAGGGCCTCGCCGGTCTCGACGTGGATCCCGACGCGATGGCCGCGGACCTCGAGGCGAACTGGGAGGTGCTCGGCGAGGCGGTGCAGTCGGTGATGCGCACCCTCGGCGTGCAGGGCGTGCCGGGCCTGGACAACCCCTACGAGCGGCTCAAGGACCTCACCCGCGGTCAGCGCGTGGACGGCGCGGGCATGCGCGCCTTCATCGAGGGACTCGGCCTGCCGGAGGCGGAGCGGGACCGGCTGCTGGCCCTCTCCCCCGCGACCTACACCGGCTACGCCGCACGGCTCGTGGAGCGCCTCGAGGACGGGAAGGCCTGAGCGCCATGTCCGAGGACGTGACGACGACGGGCGCTGATACCGCCAAGCACGGCGGGCACCCCGGGCACGGAGACCACGGCGTGCACGGAGATCACGGCACACAGGGCGATCCCGGCTACCGGGAGACCAAGTCGCCGTACCTCCGACGCCTCAAGCTCATCGAGGGGCAGGTCCGCGGGGTGCACCGGATGGTCGAGGAGGACGCGTACTGCATCGACGTGCTCACGCAGATCTCCGCGGTCACCAAGGCCCTGCAGTCGGTCGCGACGGGTCTGGTCGACGACCACATTCATCACTGCGTGCACGATGCCGCCCGCTCCGGCGACTCCGAGGAGCTCGAGCGCAAGATGGACGAGATCATGCAGGCGGTCAAGCGGCTGATGAAGTGAGCTGACCAGTCGGTTGACGGGCGGCGCCCGGGGGCGCTCCGGGCGGTCGCCGGGCGGCGTCGACGGAGGCTCTGTGCGGTCGCCGTGGGCTCAGCGCGGGCGGACGCTGAGCACGTCGAGGCTCGCCTCGTCGCCGAGACGGAGGGCGAGGCCGACGGTCGCGGCGACCGTCGAGGGGGCGACGTAGTCCTGCTCGCGGTACTCGCCCTGCTCGAAGTCCCGCAGCTCGCGCTGCATGTCGGTCGCGACGCGCCCCGGATGGACCGAGGTGACGCGCACCCCGGCGGCCCGCTCCTCCTCGCGCAGCGCATCGGTGAGGGCGCGCAGCGCGAACTTCGAGGCGGCATAGGCACCGCCGCCGGCCTTGGCGGTGAACCCGTTGCCGGAGTTGATCGTCACGACGGTGCCGCGCGCGGTGCGCAGAGCGGGCAGCAGCAGCCTGGTGAGCGCGGCGACGGCGGTCACGTTGATCGCGAAGGAGCGCTCCCAGGCGGCGGGCTCGAGATCCTCGAGCCTCCCGCTGACCAGTACCCCGGCGGAGTGGACCAGCCCGTCGAGCCCGCGGGGCAGGCGGAGGGCCTCCACCGCCGCAGCGATCTGCTCGGCGTCGGTGAGCTCGGCGACGAAGGGCTGGGCCGAGGGCAGCTCGACGACCACGGCGGCGACCGCCTCGGCGTCGCGACCTCCCACGATCAGGTGGTGATCCGCGGCGAGCTCCTCGAGGACCGCACGGCCGATGCCCCGCGTCGCGCCGGTGACGAGGACGGTCGGACGGTGCGCGGCGCCAGCGGCGGCATCGGCGGGGGAAGACGGGGCGAGAGCGGGGTCGGTCATGGGGCCGAGTCTGGCACGGGACGCCGAGCGTGCCGCCCGGCCCCGCGCGCGGTGAGAGCATGTCGCATGTCGAGAGGAGGACGCTGATGCAGCCGTTCACCCCGAGCCGCGACTGGCTGCGGGCCGAGGTGCTGGTGGTGCTGGGCCTGTCGCTCGGTCGCAGCGCGGTCTACTCGCTGATCGCCCTCGCCCAGGCCCTCGCCGCGGGTCCGCTCGCCGGCCAGTCCACCTCGCTGAACACTTCTCAGGACACCGATCCATGGATGGATCTGCTGCGCCAGCTGCTCTCGATCACCTTCACCCTGGTGCCGGTGGCCCTCGTGATCCTGCTCCTCGCCGTCACGGCCGGAAGCATCGCCCAGGCCCTCGGGGACCTCGGCCTCGAGCGTCGCCGCCTGGGCCGGGACCTCTGGCAGGGCCTCGCCCTCGCCGCGGCGATCGGTGTGCCCGGGCTCGCCGTCTACCTGCTGGGCCGCGCCGTGGGCCTCACCGTCGAGGTGGTGCCCGCAGCGCTCGGCGAGCACTGGTGGACGGTGCCCGTGCTCATCCTGCACGCCGTGAAGAACGCGCTGCTCGAGGAGGTGATCGTGGTGGGCTATCTGATCCAGCGGCTCGAGCGGCTCGGCTGGAGCGGTCGACGTGCCGTGATCGCCTCCGCGATCGTGCGCGGCGCATACCACACCTATCAGGGGGTCGGCCCGGGCCTCGCGAACCTGGTCATGGGGCTGGTGTTCGGCGAGTGGTTCCGACGCACCCGGCGCACCGGCCCGCTGATCGTGGCTCACGCCCTCATCGACGTGGTCGCCTTCGTCGGCTACGCGTTGGTGAAGGACCTGCTGCCGCTGTGAGCCGGCCCGTCGAGGCAGGAGCTGCCGGGGCGGGACTCCGAAGGGGTCCGGCTCAGAGCACGAAGGGCTCGGCCTCGCCGTCGGAGACCATCGGCAGACCGGACTCGAACCACTGGTCCATGCCGCCGGCGACGTTGATCGCGTCGTAGCCGTTGGCGTTCAGCCACTGCGACACCTGGAAGCTGCGACCGCCGCTGCGGCAGACGATGTAGAGGTCGCCGTCCTCCGGGAGCTCGTCGAGCTTCTCCAGCAGGCTGCTGGCGGCGAGGTGGCGAGCGGTCGGCGCATGGCCCGCATCCCACTCGGACTGCTCGCGCACGTCGATCAGGTGGGCGCCCTCGGGCACCTCGGTCGGGGCCACATTCCGCAGTTCCGTCATGCATCCACCCTAACGGCCGCGGTCCGCCCCGCGGGACAGCAGGCGGGTGATCGGAGTCGTGGTCAGTTACTGACGCGTAGCGTTCCACTACGGTCATATATCCGTAGCCCTACGCTACGCGCCAGTAACCGACAGGTTCCCCTGCTCCCTCCACCCTCCGCCGCGGATCAGGCGCCCCGCAGCGCGAACCGGCGCGCCAGCGGGGAGCCGACCAGCACCGCCGCGATCACCAGCGCGTACGCCCCGAGGACGCTCGCGATGTACTGGAGCGCGACCAGCGGATCCTGCGGGGCGCCGCCCAGCACCGCCATCACCACCAGCAGCGCGGTGAAGGTGGCGAGGACGGAGCTGAGCAGTACCGGGAGCACGATCTCCGCGATCCGCGACCGGTGCAGCTGTCCCACCTGTGCCCCGGCGACGTGCTGGGAGCGCAGCAGCGGGGCCTGATCGATGACCCGGGCGGTCTGGGTGACGCCGGTGCTCACCGCGGCGAGCACGGCCGCGATCCCGAGCGTCAGCAGTCCGCCGGTGGACATGGCCGTCGCCATCATCAGGTCCTCCGCGCCACGGAACCCGTCGCCGCGGGTCATCAGCGAGATCACGGTGAGGAAGCCCGCGATCACCAGCGCGAAGGTGATCCCGGAGACGGCCCGCCACCCGGCCTTCGGGTCCGCGGCGAGCCGCCGCGCCCCGACCAGCAGCGAGGGAGTCGGCGCGAGGCGCGCCACCAGCAGCGCCACGAGCCACACCAGATAGGGACCCACGAGGTTGACCCCCGCGACCACGGCGCCGATGAGCGCGACCATCACCGCGATGACCACCGCCTCGCCGGCGATCGGGCCCAGCACCATCGAGCCGATCTGCGCGAAGACCAGGAAGCCGACGACCAGCGTCGCCCAGATCGCCAGGCGCACCACCGACATCCGCACCGTGCGGGAGTTCCGCGCGACACCGAGGGGGCTGAGCACCACCCCGGTGAGGGACACGGTCGCGGAGCCCGCCGCGAGGAGCACCATCCCGATCACGAGCAGCGGGTAGGCCCACCAGGGCATGAGCAGATCCGCAGTGGTGAAGGGAGTGATCCCGAAGTCGAGAGCGGTCAGCGGCGGCGTCGCGACCAGGTGCAGCACCACGCCGAGCAGCCCGCCGAGCAGCGCCTGCGCGGCGACGTCGAGGACCGCGACGGCGCCCACCTGCGTGGCGGTGCCGCCCACGAGGCGTATCGCGGCGAGGTCCTGCTCGCGCCGGGCGAGCGAAAGCCGTGCCGCGGAGCCGCCGAGGCCGACGGCGCTCGGGATCAGCAGCACGGAGGCGACCATCGCGCAGGTGACCAGGAAGGGGATGACGGAGGCTTCGCCGGTGTGGACGACCTCGCCCCCGTCGGGGAGCCGGCCGACGAAGGCGGCCGCCCCGCCGAGCACGGTCAGGGTGATCCCGGTGGCGGCGGCGAAGGCGATGACGGGCAGCAAGTCCGCGAGCGCGCCGCGGCGGCGCAGCAGCAGCGGGGCGGAGGCGAGCAGGGCACTCATCGGGCCGCACCCTCGATCGCGGCCTCCGGCCGCACGAACTCCCGGGCGATGCGGCCGTCGCGCATCGCTACCGTGCGGCGGCAGGCCGCGGCGATCTGGGCGTCGTGCGTGACCATCACCAGGCTCGCCCCGGTCTCCGTGCAGGAGTCGACAAGGGTGCGCAGCACGGACCGCCCGGTCTCCTGGTCCAGGGCACCCGTCGGCTCGTCGGCGAAGACCACCGCGGGTCGGCCGGCGAGCGCTCGGGCGACGGCGACGCGCTGGGCCTGACCGCCGGAGAGCTGGGTGGGCCGACGGTCGTGCATCCCGGCCAGACCCAGGCGGTCCAGCCAGGCGCGCGCCTCCGCGGTCGCGGCGCGGCGCGAGGTGCCGCCGAGCATGCGCGGCAGGATGACGTTCTCCAGCGCGGTGAGCTCCGGGAGCAGCTGCCCGTCCTGGAAGACGAAGCCGAACCGGCTGCGGCGCAGCAGCGTGCGCCGGGAGTCGCCGAGCCCCGCGAGGTCCTGGCCATCCAGGTGCACGGTGCCGGCGGTCGGGGCGAGGATGCCGGCGAGGACGTGCAGCAGGGTGGTCTTGCCGCAGCCGGAGGGGCCCATTACGGCGAGGGAGTCGGCCCGGGCGACGTCGAGATCGACGCCGTCGAGGGCGCGGGTCGCGGCCGAATCGCGGCCGTAGGTGCGGACCAGGCCGCGCGCCGCGAGGATCGGGGTGGGGTGGGCGGCGGCCAGGGGGTCGCCGACGGATCGGAATGCAGGGGGCGAGACGTTCATGGCTCCACGATCCGTCGCGGCCCCTCCCCGCGCGTCAGCCCGCGGAGCGGTTCCGCGCCCGCGGGGTCAGACCGTGGGATGACGCGACCGTGCGACCACCGGCCGGGCATGGGGCAGGGACGACGGAGCGCCGGGCCCGGGCTCGCTGCCCGTGACCCGGCGCGCTCCAGGGAGTCCGTTTTCGCCAGTACACGTCGATCAGGCCCTGCCTGACAGCTGATCTCCTCCCGGCTCGTCCCTCGCCAGCACGTCGATCAGGCCCTGCCTGACAGCTGATCTCCTCCCGGCTCGTTCCTCGCCAGTTCGTCGATCAGGCCCTGCCTGACAGCTGATCTCCTCCCGGCTCGTTCCTCGCCAGTTCGTCGATCAGCCGAAGCGACCGGAGATGTAGTCCTCGGTCTGCTTGTTCGAGGGGTTGGTGAACATCTTCTCGGTATCGTCCATCTCGATGAGATGACCGGGCTTGCCGGTGCCGGCGATGTTGAAGAAGCCGGTGCGGTCCGAGACGCGCGACGCCTGCTGCATGTTGTGCGTCACGATCACGATCGTGTACTCCTCCTTGAGCTCGTGGATCAGATCCTCGATCGCGAGCGTGGAGATGGGGTCGAGCGCCGAGCAGGGCTCGTCCATGAGGACGACCTCGGGCTTGACCGCGATGGTGCGGGCGATGCAGAGACGCTGCTGCTGACCACCGGAGAGGCCCATGCCGGGCTTGTCCAGACGGTCCTTGACCTCGTTCCACAGGTTCGCACCCTTGAGCGAGCTCTCGACCAGCTCGTCGGCCGCGGACTTGGAGATGCGACGGTTGTTGAGCTTGACGCCGGCGAGCACGTTGTCGCGGATCGACATGGTCGGGAAGGGGTTGGCCTTCTGGAACACCATGCCAACGCGGCGGCGCACGTTCACCGGGTCCACGCCCTGGGCGTAGATGTCCTGGCCGTCGATCTGCACGGTGCCCTTCGCGTACGCGCCGGGGATGACCTCGTGCATCCGGTTCAGGGTCCGCAGGAAGGTCGACTTGCCGCAGCCCGAGGGGCCGATGAGCGCGGTGACCGAGCGGGGCAGGATCTGGACGTTGACGTCCTCCACGGCGAGGAAGTCGCCGTAGTAGATGTTGAGGTCCTCGACGGTGATGGGCTGGGGGGCTGCCATCGGAAGTCCTTTCGCGGGGGTCGTCAGCTCAGCGGCTGAGCTTCGGGGAGAAGTAGTGGCTGATGAGGCGGGCGACCAGGTTCAGGACCATGACGATCACGATCAGCGTGAGGGCCGCGGCCCAGGCGCGATCGATGTTGGTCGAGACCGAGCAGGCGTACTCCGCACCGGAGACCGGGTTGGACACCGTCTCGCTCATGCAGTTGGCCCTGCCGGCACGGTACTGCTGGTTGATGAAGGTCGGCAGCGTGGCCATGCGGCCGTCGAACATGTTCCAGTTGACGGAGGTGACCATGCCGACCGTGAGCAGCAGCGGGGCCGTCTCACCGATGACACGGGCGATCGCGAGGGTCACGCCGGTGGCGAGGCCCGCGATCGAGGTGCGCAGCACGACCCGCACGATGGTCAGCCACTTCGGCACGCCCAGGGCGTAGGCCGCCTCGCGCAGGTCCAGCGGGACCAGGCGCAGCATCTCCTCGCTCGAGCGGACCACGGTGGGGATCATCAGCAGCGACAGGGCGACCGAGCCCATGATGCCCATGCGCACGCTCTGGTCCGGCATGAAGGCGATGAACAGCGCGAGGCCGAAGAGACCGGCGACGATCGAGGGGATGCCGGTCATCACGTCGACCAGGAAGGTGACGCCCTTGGCGAGGGTCTTCTTCCACCCGGTGCTCGCGTACTCCACGAGGAAGATCGCGGTGAACAGGCCCACCGGGATCGAGATCAGGGAGGCCCAGAAGGTGATCAGCAGGGTGCCGACGGTCGCATGGACCACGCCGCCCGCATCCGCGCCGCCGATGACCCCGGACATGTCGCTGGTCCAGAAGGCGAGGGGGGTCGGCGCCGCCTTGAGCAGGCGCGAGCCGCCCTCGATGATCACCTGCCACAGCAGCGAGACCAGCGGGAACAGGGCGATCGCGAAGGCGCCGATCACCAGGAGGGTCATCACGCGGTCCGCGGCCCACCGACGCCCCTCGCGCACGCGCGAGTAGATGTAGGTGATCACCAGGTGCAGCACGTAGCCCAGCAGGATGACGTTGACGAGGCCGAGCGCCCCGAAGACGGACAGCAGCACGACGGACACGACGATCGCGATCGCGCCGGTGAGCAGCAGGTGCCAGGCGGGGAGGTGGCGCTCGGAGGCGCGCGCCCCCGAGATCGGGGTCTTCGCAGTGGTGGTTGCAGTGCTCATGGCGTCATGCCTTCACAGTCGTGCGGGAGACGATCCAGCGGGCGAGGGCGTTGATCAGGAAGGTCAGCACGAACAGCACCAGACCCGTGTAGATCAGGTAGGCCATGTCCGGACCGGAGGCCTCGGCCTGCTTGCCCGCGATGTTGGAGGCGATCGTGTTGTGCTGGCCGACGACCAGGATGTGCCAGGAGTACGTCGCGCCGGGCGCGAGGATCATCAGCACGGCCATGGTCTCGCCGAGCGCGCGGCCGAGGCCGAGCATCGAGGCGGCCACGACGCCCGAGCGCCCGAAGGGCAGCACGACCGTCTTGACGACCTCGAAACGGGTCGCGCCGAGGGCGAGCGCCGCCTCCTCCTGGAGCCGCGGCACCTGCAGGAAGACCTCACGGGACATCGCGGTGATGATCGGCAGGATCATCACCGCGAGGACCACGGAGGCCGAGGCCAGGTTGCGCATGGGGGCGGTGGGGTCCCCGGCGAACAGCGGGATGATCGCCTCGCCCGCGGGCACGAGGGGCACCCACGAGGGCCACACGAGGGTGGAGTTGAGGAAGACGTACAGCGGCTCGAGGCGGGGCACGAGCCAGAGACCGCCCCACAGGCCGTAGACCACGGAAGGGACCGCGGCCAGCAGATCGATAGCGTAGCCGAGGCCCGCCGCCATGCGCCGCGGCGCGTAGTGCGAGATGAACAGGGCGATGCCGAGCGAGATCGGGATCGCGACCACGAGCGCGATGAGCGCCGCGAGGATCGTGCCGTACACGAAGGGGCCGACCCCCGCGAGCAGCTCGAAGGATCGATCCTCCGAGCCGAAGAGGAAGCCGAGCTCCTTGCTCCGGCGGATCGCCGGCATCGACTCGCTCGTGAGGAAGATGGCGACCAGGGCGAGGGTGACGAAGATGAGGACACCCGAGCCGATGCTCAGGATGGAGAAGACGGAGTCACCGAGGCGACGACCGCTGCGCTTCATGGAGGAGGAAGCGGCGGGCGCCTGCGGAGTCTCCGGGGCGGCGTCAGTGCTGCTCACGTGGGGCCTTCCTCAGAACGTGCGGGGACGGGGAGGGGGACACGCCGATGCCGCCGGGCCAAGAAAGCTGACCCGGCGGCACGACGATGTGCGCTCGACGCAGGTGATCAGCCGACGGCGATCGCGTCGATGGCGGCCTGCGCCTCGGTGCGGAGCTCATCGGAGAGGGGAGCCGAGCCCGCGTTCTCGAGACCGGTCTGCTGACCCTCCTCGGAGACGATGTAGGACGCGTAGGCCTTCACGGCCTCGCCCTGGGCGGAGTCGGCGTAGGAACCGCACAGCGCCAGGTAGGAGACGAGGACGATCGGGTACACGCCGGCCTCGGTGGTGGTGCGGTCGAGCTCCACGACGATGTCGTTCTCCGCACGGCCCTCGGCGCGCGGGGAGACGTCGACGGCCTTCGCGGCGGCCTCGGGCGAGTACTCCACGAACTCCTCGCCGACCTGGATGGCGGCGGTGCCGAGGTTGCCGGCCTGCGAGGCGTCGGCGTAGCCGATGGTGCCGTTGCCGCCCTCGACGGTGGAGATCATGCCGGAGGTGCCGTCACCGGACTGGCCACCGTCGATCGGCCAGGTCTCGATCGGGCCGTGGGTCCACGCCTCGGGGGCGTTCGCCGAGAGGTACTCGGTGAAGTTCTCGGTGGTGCCCGAGTCGTCGGAGCGGTGGACCGGGACGACGGCGAGGTCGGGGAGGGTGACACCCTCGTTGAGCTCGGCGATCTTCGGGTCGTTCCAGTTGGTGATGGTGCCGGCGAAGATCTCACCGATGACCGCGGGGCTCAGGTTGAGGGAGTCGACGCCCTCGATGTTGAAGACGACCGCGATCGGGGAGATGTAGACGGGCAGGTCGAAGGCCTGCTCACCGTTGCACACCTCGGCGGAGGCAGCGAGCTCCTCCTCGTCGAGGGCGGCGTCGGTGCCCGCGAACTGGACCTGGCCCGCGAGGAACTGCTCACGCCCGGTGCCGGACCCGGTGGGGTCGTAGGTGATCGTGAGGTCGGAGCCCTCGGCGCCGGCGAGGCCCATGAAGGTCTCGGTCCACGCGGTCTGGGCGTTCTGCTGCGAGGAAGCGCCCGAGCCGGCGAGGTTGCCGGTCAGCTCGGCGTAGCCGCCCGCAGCCGCCGCGCCGCCGCCGTTGTCGGAGGAACCGGAGCCGCCATCGGTGGTCTCCGAGCCGCCGCCGCACGCGGTGAGGGCGAGTCCGCCGACGAGGCCGAGGGCGGCGAGGGAGACGAGCTTGTTCTTACGAACGTTCACTGCGAGTCCTTTCGGGGCCGGGGCGGCCCGGGAATGGCGTCTGAAGTCTGACGTCAGGGACGCTAAGGAGCGCAGGTGTCCGCACGACCCTTCCCATGTGAACAGCAGGTGAACAGCCCCTCCGGACACATGAACCCACAGGTCAGCGAGAGATAGGGATGGGTCACACTTCTGGTCACGAAGCAGTAACGGGTCCTCGGACCGGAGTCGGCGCGGCGGCCCTCAGGACGACTCGGAGACGGCGACGAGCCCGACGATGAACACGACGTAGAGCACGAGGCCGATCAGGGTCAGCAGGCCGAGGATGTTGATCACCAGGCCCGAGATCGCGAGGCCCCGGCCGCCCTTGGGGGGCATGGCCTGCGGCGAGGTGTCCCTCATCCCCAGGATCGAGAGGAGCAGGCCCACCGGCGACAGGACGCCCGCGCACATCAGGTACCCGACGAGGCCGACCACGAAGCCGGCGATCGCCGTCCCGGAGCTCGGCGGCGACGGCGCATACGGTCCCGGCTGCCCGATGTACGCGGGGCCCTGCCCGAACTCGGGCGCGAAGCCGACGGGGGCCGCGAGCGGGTCCGAGTTCGTCGCGTACGGATCCGAGGACGATCCGTACGGATCGCTGCCGACGGCATAGGGGTCCTGGCCCCCGGCGTACGGGCCCCCACCCGATGCCGAGGACTGCCCCGCGGCGTACGGGTCGTGCCCGCCGGCGTACGGGTCCTGCCCGCCGTAGCCGCCCTGGCCTCCACCCGACCAGTTGTCCGATGCGTTCATGTCGTTCCCCCTTCACCCGTCATGGGTCATCCGCCGATGTTCGGCAGGTGTCGTTCGATCGCGACCACTCTGCCAGAGCTCGTGGTGTGCAGCAGCAGCGCCTCTCCCGCCGCGAGGAACGGGTCCTCGCGCGGCAGCTCGAGCGCGGCCCCCGGATCCGCGACCTCGCGGATCACCTCGATCACCGTCGGCAGCACCGGGCGGTGCGTGCACACGACGGTGCCGCGAGCCTCCTGCAGCACGCGATGGATCACCGCGGCCGTGCGGGCGGGCTGGCGCCGGGTCCCGTCCTCGGTGAGCTGCTCCTTGGTGCGCACGCGCAGACCCTCGAGCGAGGCGAGCGGGGTCACGGTCGCCAGGCAGCGCTCCCACGGGCTGCTCAGCACGCTCGCCGGGTCGAAGGCATCGATCAGGGTCGGCAGCGCCTTCGCCTGCTTCTTCCCCTTGCTGTTGAGCGGCCTGCTGGCCTCACCCTTGCGCCACTTCGCCCGGGACACCGCCGCGCCGTGCCGCTGGATGATGATCGGCACCGTGTCCAGCTCGTCGGCGTCGAGGAAGCGCCGCAGCGCCGCGAGGGCGACCTGGTCCCCCTGCCGGGTGACCAGCCGCTCCGCCTCGTCGAGGGAGGTCCAACGCACCTCGTCGATCTCGGCGGGGTTCTTCGGCCCCGGGGCGATCTGCGCGCGGACGGTCCCGATCCAGAACTGGACGATCTTGGTGCGGCCGTCCGGCAGCAGGTAGACCGAGGCGGGCAACGGGCGGTGCAGGCGCACCCGGAAGCCCGTCTCCTCGGCCACCTCGCGCACGGCAGCGGCGGGGAAGGTCTCCCCCGGATCCAGCTTGCCCTTGGGCACGGACCAGTCGTCGTAGCGGGGACGGTGCACGAGCATCACCTCGAGACCGTCGGCGCCCTCGCGCCAGGTGAGGGCGCCGGCGGCGAGGACGGGCTGCGGCATGCCGGGGGCGACGCGCATGATCAGGCCCCGCCCGTCCCCGCGGATCCCGGCGCCTCGGCCCGGGCGCGCAACTGCACGTCCCGGCCCGCAACCGTGAAGCCCCAGCGCTCGTAGAGGGAGAGGGCAGCGGTGTTGTCCGCCTCCACGTAGAGCTCGACCCCGCCGGCCCCCGTCGTCGCGAGGCGCGCGAGCGAGGCGCCCAGCAGGTGCCCGGCGACCCCGTGGCCCTGGACCGACGGGTCGGTGCCGACGACGTAGATCTCGGCGTCGGCCCCCGCGGAGCGGTCCTCGCGCTTCACCCAGACGAAGCCGACCATCCGGCCGTCCTGGCGGGCGACCAGCAGGTCCTCGGCGTCGAACCACGGCTCGGCGAGGCGGAGCCGGAGGTCCTCGAGGGTCATCGCGCCCTGCTCGGGGTGCGCGGCGAAGGCGGCGGCGTTCACCCGCACCCAGTCCTCGGCGTCGCGCTGTGCGTCGAAGGGCCCGAGCTGCAGACCGGGCAGGTCCGAGGGGCGCAGTGCGGGGAGCGGCGCGGCCTCGCCGAGGGGGCGGTGAAGGGTCAGCAGGCGTCGGGTCTCGACCAGGCCCTCCCCGGTGAGGAGGGCGAGGGCTCCGTCGAGGGCGCCGTGCGCCCACACCCCGGCGTCGGGCCGTGCGGCGAGCGCGGCGCGCAGCAGCACCGTGCCGTGCCCCGCACGGCGGTGCGCGGGGTCGACCATCCCCTGCACGGTGCCGTCGGGCAGCAGGTTCGCGTATCCGATCAGAGCCCCGGCGCGGTCCGCGCCGTCCACCGGCTCCGTCGCGTCGGCGGTCAGCAGCAGGTGCTGGGCGGAGTCCCCGGTGAGGGAGAGGCGCGCGGCCTCGTCGAGCGGGGCGACGCCGTCGTGCGCGGTGGTCCGCGCCAACAGATCCTCGACCGTCGTTCGCACCGCGGGGGCGAGGACGGACGACGTGATCATGGGGACCTTCCGGACGAGGATGCGGGGAGGGTGCGCACCGCTCACGGCGGTCGCTCGTAGACTGCCACTGTAGCGCCCGCCCGGCCCCGTCCGCGGCACGGGACTGACCATCGGAATCGACCGCGAGGGAGGCCTCATGTCCGCTCCCGAGCGAGCCCCTCTCGGTGCCGCGCTCGCCCTGCTGGTGGCGCTGGTCTCCCTGACCGGACCGATCTCGCCGCTGCTCATGGCGGGGACCGCGGCGCTGCTCGGGGTGCTGATCGGCCTCTCCTGGTCGGAGCTGCTTGAGCTCCCCTCCCGCGCCGGGACCCGCACGGTGATCATCCTCGTGGGCCTCGCCGCCTCCCTCGTCACGGCCTTCGGGGGCGAGAGGGTCGATCCCGTCGGCGGAGTGCTCATGGTCTCCGCCCTCGGCGTGCTCGCCGCCTTCCTCCACCAGATGCTGCGGCGCGACCGCCGCGACCTGACCGCCTCGCTGACCGGCACGGTGGCCGGGGCGTTCGTCTCCGGACTCGCGGCGACGTGGGTCCTCGCCCAGCAGCAGGCCGAGACCGGCGGGCCCACCGGCGTGGTGACGGCGGTGGCGACGGGCCTCGCGGCGACCCTGCTGCTGAACGCCACGATGCTCCCCTCGACGCTGCGGTTCCTGCTCTCGGGGGCGGCCGGCGCCGCGTTGACCGCCGCGATCGCGGTCTCCCTGGCGGCGGTGTCGCTGCCCATGGCCATCGTGCTCGGCCTGGTCAGCGCCGTCGGCTCCTCGAGCGCCCACCTGCTCGTCGGCTCCTCGCTCGTGGCCCGGGAGCCCGTGCCCTCGATCGCCGTGGCGGCGGTGCCGGTGGCGACCGTGGGCGTGCTCGCGCACCTCGCGGTGGTCCTCGTCTCCTGAGGCCTCGGGGCCGCGGTTCCCCGGTAGACTCGCGGGCATGTCCGCGCTCAGCCTGTTCTTCATCGCGCTCGTGGTCCTCGTGGGCCTCGGCACCCTCGCCTTCACGATCCTGGTGCTGCTCCGTCTCTTCTCCCGCTGAGCGGCACCATGCCGATCGAGCTGGACCCCAGCCTCCCCCCGTCGCTCTACCCCCTGGCCTGGCTGGTCGGGTCGTGGTCGGGCTCGGGCGCGGTCCATCGTGCGGGAGACGCCGACGTCCCCGACCGACGGATCGAGCAGACCCTCACCACCACCGCCCGCCCGGACGGCACCCTCGCCTGGCGCTCGGTGATCCACGAGCTGGACGACTCCGCCCCCCTGCCTCCCACGAGCGCCTTCGCCGCCACGCAGCCCGTCGCCGCCGAGGCCTCGCGCCGTCTGCTGCTGCGCGAGGACGGCGTGTGGACCGTCGGCGATCCGCTGCCGGGACAGGACCTCGCCGCGGCGCGCGCCGCCCGCCCCGGCGACCCCGCCGCCTTCCTCTCTCACGCCCTGACCGCGCAGGTCACGCGCCGGGACGGGGAGACCGGGCAGGAGCACTCCGAGACCTGGCGCGGCGAGGTCCGCGGACCGCGGGTCCAGCTCGCCCTGGGTGAGAGCGCGGCCGACGGTCGTCCGCTGGTCACCGACACCCGCATGTTCGGCTACATCGCCGGGCGGATGATGTGGCTGTGGGAGCGGCGCCTGCCCGTCACCGCCGCGGATCCCCACCCGGATCTCGCCCCCTTCGTCTCCCTGGAGCTGCATCGTGCCTGAGCCCGTCGGCGCCCATCGTCGGCTGTTCGTCACCGGGGCGGTGCTCGGCGAGGGCCCCGACGCCGCGGTGCCCGTGCACTATGGCGCCCCGCTGCGCGAGCAGCGTCGGCTCCTGGACCGGCGCGCGGTCGTCGACCTCGGCCAGCTCGAGCTGCTCGAGGTGCGCGGCACCGACGCCCGCACCTGGATGACCACCATCACCAGCCAGGTCCTCGCCGGCACCCCCGTCGGCTCCTCGGCGAGCCTCGCCGTGCTCTCTCCGCAGGGTCGCGTCGAGCATCTCGCCTCCTCGGTGGTCCTCGAGGAGGAGGCGCTGCTGCTGATCCTGGACGCGGGAGCGCGGGCCGGCCTGCGGCGTTACCTCGAGATGATGCGCTTCGCCGCCCGCGTCGAGCTGATCGACCGCGACGACCTGCGGGTCCTCGGCGCTCTCGCACCCGCGGCCGAGGTGCTCCCCGGTCTCGGCCTGCCCGATCCGGTGGCCGTCTGGGCCGAGCCCTGGCCGCAGGTCGCCCTCGGCGGCGTGGCCTACGGGCCGGATCCGGAGGATCCCGTCGGCGCCGTCCTCACCGTGCTCGACGCGGCGGCCCTCGGCGGCCTCCCCTGGGCCGGGGAGCAGCTGGCTGGCATGTCCTCCTGGGAGGCGCTGCGGATCGCGGACCATCGGGCTCGCGCCGCCCGCGAGATCGACGAGCGCACCATCCCGCACGAGCTCGACCTGCTGCGCACCGCGGTGCACACGGCGAAGGGCTGCTACCGCGGCCAGGAGACGGTCGCGAAGGTGCTCAACCTCGGTCAGCCGCCGCGCCGGCTGGTCATGCTGCACCTCGACGGCTCGCAGGACCTCCCGGTCGGGGTGGGCGGTGAGGTGCGCCTCGGAGGGGCCGACGGGAAAGCAGTCGGCACCGTCACCTCCTCCGCGCTGCACGCGGATCTGGGGCCGATCGCCCTCGCCGTGGTGCGCCGCGCCGTGCCGCTCGACGCCCCGCTGAGCGTGGGGGTCGCGGTCGCCGACTCGGCCGGCGAGGATCGCGTGACCTGGGTGGACGCCGCCCAGGAGCCGATCGTCGTGGCCCGCGACCACGGCGAGCGCCCCGCGACCGCGAAGCTCTGAGCCCGCGGCGGCGCCTGCGCCGGCCTCTGAGCCCTCGACTGCGCCGGTGCCCGCGCCGGCAAGCCCGGGCCCACCTGCGCGGCACCTTCACGCACCTCCCACGCCGTCTCCCGGACGGTGCGCCCGCCCACCTGGAACAATGGACGCCATGAGCGCGCAGGACGATCAGGCCGAGTGGATCCGGCACCGCCGCGAGGTGGTCGAGGCCAAGGAGCAGGCCCTGCGCGCCGCCCGCCAGGACGAGCACGAGCGGGCCACCGCCCTCATCCGGGAGGCCGTCGCCGGGTACGCCGCCGCCGGGATCGACCCGATCCCCCTGCGGGCCCGTCCGTACACGGGGAGCGGCACGCTGCGCACATCCCTGCAGGGCTGGTATCTCAAGCAGGACCGGTCCCTGGCCGTGGACGCCGCGGGCAACTACTACGTGATGCGGGTCGAGGGCGGGCTGCTGGCCCGGCTGCGCGGCGCGGACCCGGGGCCCTCCCCGGCCCCGCTGGTCGTCGGGCGCGGTGCGCGCGACGGCGACACCTTCGAGCTCACCGAGCTGCTGCGCCTGCGGCGAGAGGACCCGGTCCGCCCATGAGCCCGCTCTCCTCCCCCGCCCCCTGGCCCGAGCGGGCCCGCGGTGCGATCACCGGCTGGTTCACCACCGGGTTCTCCCGCGGGCGCTCCGACGCCCTGACCGTCGCCCGCGCCGCCCTCGCCGCGTCCCTCGCCTATCTCGTCTCGGGATTCCTGTGGAACCACGAGCATCCCTTCTTCTCCTCGATCGTCGCCTTCATCATCATCGGCTTCGGCATCGAGAAGAAGATGCGCAAGGTCGTCGAGCTGGCGTCGGGCGTCATGCTCGGCGTGCTCCTCGGCGAGCTGGCCCGCTCCCTGCTCGGCTCCGGCACCTGGCAGATCTTCGTGGTGGTGCTGGTCGCCGGGCTGCTGGCCCGCTTCATCGACAAGTCCTCGCTGTTCGGCTTCCAGACCGCGATCCAGTCGCTGCTGGTGATGATCATGCCGGTCACCCCGGGGATGACCCCGGGCGGGCGGGTGCTCGACGCCCTGACCGGCGTGACCGTCGCGATCGTCGTGCACCTGCTGCTGTCGGGGAACCCGCTGCGCCTGCAGGCCCGCGCCGCCTGCTCGTTCTTCGGCGAGCTCGACGACACGCTCGTGGCCCTCGCCCTCGCCGCCCGCAGCGGCGATCACGGCGTCGCGCGGGCGGCCCTCGTGAGCCTGCGCTCCAGCTCCCAGAAGTACACCGACGAGTGGACCCTCGCCAACGACGTCGCCAACGAGATGGCGACCTTCTCCCCCACCGGGGTTCGCCACGCCCACCAGGTCGAGCGGCTGCAGCACCTCCTGATCGGCTCGGACCGGGCGATGCGGAATATGCGCGTCATCGCCCGGCGCGAGGTCGAGTTCCTCGAGGCGGTCCACGGCGATGCCCACTCGCGGCTCGCCGACGCGCTGCTCGCCGCGCGGGACGCGGTCGGTGCCCTGCGGGAGGCCGTGCAGCGCGACGAGGTCGACTTCACCGAGGCGCGGCGTCGGCTGCGGCTGTTCTGCTCCTATCTCACCCCCGAGATGCTGCTGCAGAACGACGAGGGAACCCGGCCCGGGCGGGCCGGGCACTTCGAGGGCGTGACCCTCACCATCCAGCTGCGCTCCCTCGCGATCGACCTGCTGCAGTCGACCGGTCTGAGCGCCGTCGAGGCCAAGAGGTTCCTGCCCAGCCTGGTGGTCGCGGCAGACGGCGAGGCGATCGGGCCGCGCCCCCTCACCCGGGAGATGCGGGCGCTCGAGCCGCCCGCCACCACCGAGGCGCTCGAGCTGCTGATCACCGACCGCTCGGACCCGGATCGCTCCCGCTGAGGCGTCCCTCCCCCACACAGGCCCCAGGCGGTCCGCCCTCGAAGGGCCTTCAGCACGCGACCGTATCCTGAGGCGATGATCGCCCTCATCCAGATGTGGATCCTCGCCGTGCTCGCCCTCGTCCTGCTCGCCGTCGAGGTGTGGGCCTTCGTGAACGCCCTGCGCTTCCGCCCCGACGCGTACACCGCGGCGGACAAGCGCTCGAAGGTGTTCTGGTGCGTGCTGACCGGGGTCGCGATGCTGCTCGGCTTCCTGTCGCTCCCCTACCCGATCGGCAACGGCGGCGCCTCGATGCTGTTCATGCTCATCGGCATCGTCATCGCCGGGGTCTTCCTCGCCGACGTGCTGCCCGCGCTGCGCCGCGTGATGGGTCGCGCCCAGGGGCCGCGCCGCCGCTGGTGAGCACGGCCGACGGACAGCACGAGGCCCCCGGAGCAGCGCTCCGGGGGCCTCGGTCGTTAGGGTCGATCAGGCGGTGTCCAGCTGCCTGATCCCCTCCCGTTCGCCCTGCGCCGCCGACTCGTACCTCGCCGACGACTGCGGGCTCACAGCTCGTCGATCAGGCGTGAGTACCCGCCGAGCGGAGGTTCTCGCAGGCCTCGACGATGCGGGCGGCCATGCCGGCCTCGGCCTTCTTGCCCCAGGCACGGGGGTCGTAGGCCTTCTTGTTGCCGACCTCGCCGTCGATCTTCAGCACGCCGTCGTAGTTCTCGAACATGTGCGAGACGACGGGGCGGGTGAAGGCGTACTGGGTGTCGGTGTCGATGTTCATCTTGATGACGCCGTTGTCGACCGCGGTCCGGATCTCCTCGAGGGTCGAGCCGGAGCCGCCGTGCATCACCAGGTCGAAGGGCATCTCCTTGCCGTACTTCTCGCCCACGGCCTTCTGGATGTCCAGCAGGATCGAGGGGGTGAGCTTCACGTTGCCGGGCTTGTACACGCCGTGCACGTTGCCGAAGGTGAGCGCGGTCAGGTAGCGGCCGTTCTCGCCGAGGCCCAGCGCGGCGGCGGTCTTCAGGCCGTCCTCCGGGGTGGAGAAGAGCTTGGACTCGTCGACGTCCGCGGAGACGCCGTCCTCCTCGCCGCCCACGACGCCGACCTCGATCTCGAGGATCTTCTTGGCGGCGGTGGTCTTGGCGAGCAGCTTCTCGGCGATCTCGAGGTTCTCGTCGACCGGCACGGCCGAGCCGTCCCACATGTGCGACTGGAACAGCGGGTCCAGGCCCTTGTTCACGCGGTTCTCGAGGTCCCACTCGATGAGGGGCTCGACCCAGGTGGGCAGGACCTCCTTGGCGCAGTGGTCGGTGTGCAGCGCGACGTTGATCGGGTAGTTCTTGGCGACCGCGTGCACGTACTCAGCGAGCGCGATGGAGCCGGCGACGCGGTCCTTGATGGTCGAGCCGGAGAGGTACTCGGCGCCGCCGAAGGACACCTGGATGATGCCGTCGGAGTTCGCCTCGGCGAAGCCCTGCAACGCGGCGGTGGCGGTCTGGGAGCTCGAGACGTTCACGGCCGGGTAGGCGAACTTGCCCGCCTTGGCGCGGTCGATCATCTCTGCGTACTGATCCGGGGTGGCGACTGCCATGGGGGTTCTCCTTCGTCGATGGGAGTCCGTGACGACCTCCGCGCGCCAGAGGGCGCGGGTCGTCCGATCGGGCTCATTGTTCCACAGCGCGCCTGACCCTCCCCGGGCCGAGGTCCCGCATGGACAGTCGCCCCTCGTGCTGCGCCGGCGGCCTCCCGGACCCTCTCAGCGCAGCGGGCCCTCGGGGATGTCGGCGTGCTGCAGGATCCAGACGTGCATCGCGATCGCGGCCGCGGCGGCGACGTTGATCGAGCGGGTCGAGCCGAACTGGGTGATGCCCACGACGAGGTCGGCGGCGGCGAGGATCTCGGGACTCACGCCCGGTCCCTCCTGGCCGACCACGAGCACGGCATTCCGCGGCAGTCGGGTGCGCTCGAGCGGCAGCGCGCCGGGCACGAGGTCGATCGCGACCAGCGGCCGCCCCTCCGCGCGCGCCCAGGCGATCAGTCCGTCGGCGTCGGCGTGGTGGATCTCGTGCTGGTAGCGGTCGGTGACCATGGCGCCGCGCCGGTTCCAGCGGCGTCGGCCGACGATGTGGAAGGCGCCGACGGCGAAGGCGTTGGCGGTGCGCACGACCGAGCCGATGTTCGCGTCGTGCTCGAGGTTCTCGATCGCGACGTGGAGGTCGTGGCGGTGGGTGTCGAGCTCGGCGATGATCGCGTCGCGCCGCCAGTAGCGGAAGCGGTCCTCGACGTTGCGGCGGTCGCCGTTCTCGAGCAGCTCAGGGTCGAGCCGCGAGTCCTCGGGCCAGGGCTCGGGGTGGGGTCCGACGCCGACCTCGCGCGGCTCCTCCGTCGCGGGGGACGCCTCCGTCATCGTCCCTCGGCCTTCTCCTCCTCGAGCTCGGCGAGCTCCTCCGCGTCCGGATCGGGCAGACCCGCCGCGCGGCGCTTCCGCTCGCGCAGCAGGAGCCTGATCCCGAACCAGGCCGCGACCAGCAGGATGATCACGTAGACGACGTTCGAGAAGACATCGGTGTAGGGCTCGATCACGGTCCAGTTCGAGCCCATGAAATACCCGATGGTCATGAAGATCGTGTTCCAGATCCCGCTGCCCAGCGCGGTCAGCAGCGTGAACATGCCCAGCGGCATCGCGTACAGGCCCGCGGGGATCGAGATCAGGGAGCGGATGCCGGGCACGAAGCGGCCGAAGAAGATGGCCTTGTAGCCGTGGCGGTCCATGAAGGCGACGGTCTTGTCGTAGTCCTCGACGTGCACGAGGGGGAGGCGGATGAAGATCACCCGCAGCCGCTCGGGGCCCAGCAGGCGCCCGATCCCGTAGAGCAGCCAGGCTCCGGTGACGGAACCGGCGATCGAGGCCAGCAGCATCAGCCAGTACGACTGGCTCGGCCCGGCGGAGGCCACGCCCGCGAGCGGCAGGATCACCTCGGAGGGGATCGGCGGGAAGATGTTCTCGAGGAAGATCAGCAGGAACACGCCGATCGGTCCGAGGGCGTCCATGGTCGAGATCGCCCAGTCGACGATGTTCACGGTGTTCTCCCGGGGGTCGGTCGGCGGGGTCGGGGCGCCGGGGACCGGCCCCTCCATCCTAGGGATCCGCGCCCCGGCGATTCCTCACCGCGGGGGAAGCTCCCCAGCATGTTCACGGATCGTCCCCGTGACCGCCTCACGGCACCCCCGGATCACCTGGATCGTTCCGCCCTGTCGCAGGAGTTCCTGGGCTTACCCTGTGCGCATGAGCTTCAATCCCAACGCCGAGATCCGATCGGACAACGTGGCGCGCTCCGGCGGGGGCGGCACCGGCGGCGGCTTCCGGCCCGGCGGCGGCGGGCTCAAGGTCGGCGGTGCCGGAGGCTGCGTGATCCTCGTGGTGCTGCTCGTGCTGATGATGACCGGGATCCTCTCCCCCGGCCAGGTGATGGACCTCGTCGCGGGCGGCGGCACCTCCCAGGGGCAGAGCGGCCAGGGCGGGGTGCTCGAGCAGTGCACCAGCGGGGCCGATGCGAACGCCGACGACGAGTGCCTCGTCCAGGCCACGATCGAGTCCGGCGACTCGCTGTGGGCGCAGCTCGCGCCCGAGGCGGGCTGGGAGTTCGTCGAGCCGCAGGGCATCGTCTTCTCGCAGTCGGTGCAGACCGGATGCGGCGCGGCGACGGCCGACGTCGGCCCGTTCTACTGCCCCGCCGACTCCACGATCTACGTGGACGTCGACTTCTTCGACTCCCTCACGTCCCGCTTCGGGGCCGACGGCGGACAGCTCGCGAAGATGTACGTGGTCGCGCACGAGTACGGGCACCACGTCCAGTACCTCTCCGGGGCGATGCAGTCCGCGGACCGCAGCGGCACCGGCCCGCAGTCCGACGCCGTGCGGCTCGAGCTGCAGGCCGACTGCTACGCGGGGGTGTGGGCCCACCACGCCTCGGCCACGACCGACGACCAGGGCCAGCCGATGCTCGCCCCGCTCACCGACGAGGACATCGCCTCGGCGCTGTCCGCCGCGAGCGCCGTGGGTGACGACCACATCCAGGGCGACGTCGCCGGCGGCCAGGTCAACCCCGAGTCCTGGACCCACGGCTCCTCCGAGCAGCGCCAGCACTGGTTCACCGTCGGCTACTCCGAGGGCACCGTCCAGGCCTGCGACACCTTCGCGGTCGACGAGGTCTGATCGCGACGGCGGGACCGGCTCGCCGCTCCGCCCCGCCCGTGCGGGCGGCTCAGATCTCGAGCTCGGAGATGTCGTACGCGGCGAGGTAGCGGTAGCCGGCCTGCTCGACGGCCTCGCGGGAGGCGTCGGCGCGGTGCACGATCACGGCGACCGCGGCGATCTCCGCCCCCGCCTCGGTGAGCGCCTCGCAGGCGGTCAGCACGCTGCCGCCGGTGGTGGAGGTGTCCTCGACGGCGACCACGCGTCGGCCAGCGACCTCGGGGCCCTCGATGCGGCGCTGCAGGCCGTGGGACTTCTGCGCCTTGCGCACCACGAAGGCGTCGAGCGCAGGCGAGTCCGCGTCGGCGGCGGAGGCGTGCAGGATCGAGGTCGCGACCGGGTCCGCGCCGAGGGTCAGCCCGCCGACGGCCTCGACCCCGGGCACCAGGCCCTCGCGCCGCAGCAGGTCCAGCATGACCCGGCCGACGAGCGGCGAGGCCTCGTGGTGGAGGGTGATGCGCCGCAGGTCGACGTAGTGGTCCGCCTCGACGCCCGAGGAGAGCGTGACCTTCCCGCGCACGACGGCGAGGTCGCGGATCAGCTCGCGCAGGCGCTCGCGGTCGGCGGCGAGAGCGGGATCGACGATCGGACGGGCGGAGGCGGAGGCGCTTGTCTCGGGCATGCGGTCAGCGTAATGGACCGTACCCTCCCGACCCGGGACGCATCCGGGGCACCCGGGCAGGATCAGTCCTCGTCGCGCTGCCAGTGCGCATGGAGGTTCCGGCGGGAGGCCCGTTTGCGGGAGCGGTCCACGGCCCGCGCCGTGATCCGGGCGTACCAGGACGGGGAAGACAGCGCCCGCAGCACCGAACGGGGAGCGACCCGGGAGACCTCGCCGGCGGTGCGATAGCCGACCGACGGGATGGACAGCACCACGCCCTTCGCGGCGTCCTTGAGGGCGTGCTCGACGACGAACGGGGCCCGCAGCCAGGTGACGCGGGGTAGTCCGTCCCGGTGGCGGGAGGCGCCCTCGTGCAGCTCGGTCTGCACGAAACCGGGCAGGAGCGCGGTCGCGGTCACGCCCGTGCCCTTGAGCTCCATGGCGAGGGACTCGGTGAACACCGTGACCCAGCCCTTCGAGGCCGCGTAGGGTCCGGCGGCGGTGTAGCCGGCGAGCGAGCTGACGTTGATGATCGCGCCCTTGCGCCGCTGGACCATGCTTCGGGCGGCGGCATGGGAGAGCACCAGCACTGCGCGCATGAGGGTGTCCATCTGCCGCTCGTGGTCCTCGACGCCGATCTCGAGGAAGCCGCCCCTCAGTCCGTACCCGGCGTTGTTGACGAGCAGGTCGATGCGCTCCACGGGATCGGTGAGCCGGATCGCGACCCGGTCGAGCTCCTCACGGTCGGCGAGGTCCGCCGCGATCACCTCGACCTGCACGGGATGCACGTCCCGGATCTGCTCGGCGATCGTACGCAGCCTGCTCTCGTCCCGGGCGACCAGCACGAGGTGGTGCCCGGTGCCCGCGAGCTGCCAGGCGAACTCGAGGCCGAGGCCCGAGGTGGATCCGGTGACGAGAGCGCGCGCCATGAGGGAGAGTCTACGAGCGCTCGACTCCTCCCGCTGGCGACTGCGCTCCCCCGTAGGATCGACACCATGCGCATCGCGACCTGGAACATCAACTCCCTGCGGGCCCGGATGGACCGCGTCCTCGCCTTCCTGGACCGCCACCAGGTGGACGTCCTGGCCCTGCAGGAGATCAAGGCCAAGCCCGCCCAGCTCGACCTTGCCGCGCTCGAGGCGGCCGGCTACGAGGTCGCCGCCCACGGCCTGAACCAATGGAACGGCGTCGCGCTGATCTCGCGCGTCGGCCTGCGGGACGTGCAGACCGAGCTGCCGGCCGTGCCCACCTGGCCCGAGGACGGAACCGGCGTCGTGGAGGCGCGGGCGCTCGGCGGCACCGTCGGCGCGGAGGGCGCCGACCTGCGGATCTGGTCGTTGTACGTCCCCAACGGGCGCGAGCTGGACCACCCCCACTACGGCTACAAGCTGCGCTGGCTGGAGGCGCTGCGCGCGGAGGGCGCCCGCGAGCTCGCGGCGGACCCCGCGGCGCGGGCCGTGCTGGTCGGCGACTTCAACGTCGCCCCGCAGGACGACGACGTGTGGGACATGGGCTTCTTCGACGGCAAGACCCACGTCACCGAACCGGAGCGGGCCGCCTTCCGCGCCGTCGTGGACGAGGGCTTCGCCGATGTGGTCCGGCCCGAGCACCCCGGCCCCGGCGTCTACACCTACTGGGACTACCAGGCGCTGCGCTTCCCGAAGAAGGAGGGCATGCGCATCGACTTCGTGCTCGGCTCCCCCGCCGTGCAGCAGGCCGTGACGGGCACCTTCATCGACCGCGAGGAGCGCAAGGGCAAGGGCGCCTCGGACCACGCGCCGGTCGTGGTGGACCTGGAGCTCTGAGCGGAGGCAGGGGGCGCGTCCGATTCCGGCACGGGTCCGGACATCACGGGCCGGGGCATCACGGGCCCGGACATGGCGGAGCGGCGTCACGATCATCGTGGCGCCGCTCCTGACGAGCCGTCTGCATCGGGATCAGGCGTTCACGGGGTGTGGCTGCGGTGGCGCTGTCGACGCCTCACAGCCGGTCCATTGCGGGGACCAGTCGAACGTGGGTTCCGATGCCGGTATTCGTCGTTGTCCAGATCACAGTACACCCGGGCCCCGGGGTGTGCAACGGGGGTGAGTGTCTGACCGTTCCTCCCCAGGTGCGGGTTATCCACCGTGGGGCCGATGGGGGCGCGCAGGTCGCGTTCGTGTCGCCACGATGGCGGCATGACCAGCACTTCTCTCGCCGACGCCACGGATCTGCGCCCTGTGCCGACCGAGCCCGATCCCCTCGGGGACGGCTCCTCGCGCCGCCGCCGCTCCCGGTTCCCGGAGCTCCCGCTGCCGCGGGTCGCCGGCCCGCCGCCGCGAGGCTCCGCGGTGCTCTGGAGAGGCCGCTCGGAGGGTCTCCGCGAGCAGCTGGCGGACCATACCGCCGCCGTGGGGTTGGCGCTCGTCGACGCCGACGCCGCGAGCGAGGGCGCCGCCGGTGTGGGCGCCGCCTGCGCGGTGGTCACGGAGGCCGGCGTCACCCTCGGATCCCCGCTCGCGCGGGATGCCCCGCCGCTGCTCGTCCTCACCGGGGACGAGGAGATCGCGCCGGAGGTCTGGAGGGTCGCCCTCGCGGAACAGGCGCGGGCCGTGCTGCGGCTCCCGCGGGACTCGGAGTCGCTGCTCGCCCATCTCGCCGAGCTCTCCCGGCCCCGCGGCTCCGCCCTCCTCCTCGGGGTCGCCGGGGGCTGCGGTGGTGCGGGGGCCTCGAGCCTCGCCGCGCGGCTGGCCGCCGCGGCACGTGCCGACGGCCCGGTGGTGCTGATCGATGCGGATCCTCTCGGCGGCGGTCTGGACCTGCTCGTCGAGGCTCCCCCGATCAGCGGCATCACCTGGCAGGAGGCGACACGGCTGGGACCGGATGACGGCGAGGCCCTGCGCACGGGACTGCCGCTCGTGGACGACGTCCGTCTGCTCGTGGCCGGGGAGGACGGGGGTCCCGGCGCGGAGGCCCTGCGCCGGGCGCTCTCCTCCCTCGCCCCGCTCGCGGGGACCGTCGTCGTGGACCTCGCCCCGTCGCTGGTCCGGCCCGCCCTGGATCTCCTGGACCACCTCGTGCTGGTCGTGCCGGGGCGGGAGGACGCGGTCCGGGCTGCGGAACGGCGGCTGCGGGACTGGGCCCCGGCCGCGGGCCGGGTCGGTGCGGTCGTGCGTCGGGACCGTGGTCCGAGCGCCCGCGAGGTCGTCGCGGCCCTCGGCCTGCCCCTCCTCGGAACTTTCCGCGACGGGCCGCGGGGGGACGTTCCGCTCCTCGATGTGCGACGGGGCGGCGCCGACCGCACCGCCCGCGAGCTGGTGTCGCGGCTGCGCGAGGAGGCACGGCGATGAGCACCGCGGCGACCCCGCTCCCTGCCGCGGGCGCCGGTGCGGATCCCGCCGGTCTCGGGGAGCTGCTGCACCGGGTCCGCGCGGATCTCGTGCGCCGGCCGGGGCCCGTGGACGTCACCCGGATCGCGGGCCTGCTCCGGGAGCAGGGCCGGGTGCTGGGCGCGGCCGCGACCCTCGAGCTGACCGCTCGGGTACGGGACCACGTCGACGGGCTCGGGCCGCTCCAGGCGCTGATCGCCCCGGGCGTCACCGACCTGCTGGTCAACGACGACGGCACGGTCTGGGCCGACGACGGCACGGGCCTGCACCGCAGCGGGGTCCGTCTGTCGCCCGAGGAGGCGCGCGACCTCGCCGTGCGCCTGGCGACCAGCGGCGGGCGACGCCTCGACGACGCCATGCCCTGGGCGGACGCCCACCTCCCGAGCGGCATCCGCTTCCATGCCGTGCTGCCTCCGCTCTCCCCGGGCGGGGCGATCCTGTCCCTACGCCTGCCGGCGAGGGAACATCTGGACCTCGCGGCGCTGCAGGCCCGCGGCGCCTTCGGCCCCGAGACGGCGGAGGTGCTGCGCGCGGTCGTGGCCGCCCGGGTCCCCTTCCTGGTCACCGGCGGGACGGGCACCGGGAAGTCGACCCTGCTGGCGGCGATGCTCGCCTCGGTCCCGGAGACCGAACGGATCGTCGTCGTCGAGGATGTCCTCGAGCTCGCGGTGGACCATCCGCACGTCGTGCACCTGCAGTCCCGGCACGCCAACTCCGAGGGTGCCGGTGCCGTGGACCTCACCGCGCTCGTGCGGCAGAGCCTGCGCATGCGCCCTGACCGGCTGGTGCTCGGCGAGTGCCGCGGCGCCGAGATCCGCGAGCTGCTGCAGGCGCTCAACACGGGGCATGAAGGCGGCTGCGGCACGGTCCACGCGAACACCGCCGCGGACGTGCCCGCCCGGCTCGAGGCCCTCGGCGCCCTCGGCGGGCTCGACCGCGGAGCCCTCGCGGCCCAGGTCGCGAGCGCCCTGGAGGTCGTCATCCAGCTCGGACGGCACCACGGCCGCCGCGTGCTCGAGGAGATCGCGGTCCTGGACCGCGGCGAGGACGGCCTGCTCCGCGCGAGCACCGCGCTGCGCCCCGTCGACGGACGCCTCCTCGAAGGCCCGGCCGCCGGGCACCTCGCCGAACGGCTGCGCCCCGCCGCCGAGGCCCCGCGGCGCGAAAACCCCGCGGAGCCGCCGGCCGCGCGCTCCGAGCGGTCCCTGACGATCTCGACCCCGGGGCGGCGAGCGGCATGAGCCTCGACACCCTCCTCCCGCTGGGGCTGCCCCGACTCGAGGCGCCGAGCACAGCGCTGCTGCTCCTACCCCTCGTCCTCGGACTCGT
Source organism: Brachybacterium sp. J144 (assembly GCF_036321705.1). Taxonomy (NCBI): domain Bacteria; kingdom Bacillati; phylum Actinomycetota; class Actinomycetes; order Micrococcales; family Dermabacteraceae; genus Brachybacterium; species Brachybacterium sp. J144. The sequence goes on along the minus strand of NZ_JAZDCG010000022.1, from coordinate 273,667 downwards.
CGTCCTCTGGGCGCCGGCCCCCGCACGGGACAGGACCGGAGAGCCCGGTCCGCGGACCCGGATCCGCCGTTCCGCATCCGGCCCCCTCGAGACGGCTCGGATGATCGAGCAGCTGGCGACCGTGATCGCCTCCGGGGCAGGGCTCCGCCAGGCCTGGGCCGCCCTCGCCCGCACTCTCCCTGCCGGCGATCTCGCTGAGGTCGCGCGGGCCGGGGCGGCGGGGGCGGATCCCCGGCGGGCCGCCACCGGGGCGCTGGCCCGGAGCGCGCGGATCGGCAGCCTCGGCGCCGCGCTCGCGGTGTGCGAGCGGACCGGTGCCCCGACCGCCGGGATGCTGCAGGGCCTCGCCGATGCGCAGCGGGACCTCCACGACGCGGCCCTCGCCCGCCGCTCGGCCTTCGCCGGGCCCCGCTCGACCGCCCGGATCCTGCTGGTGCTGCCGCTCGCCGGACTCGGCCTGGGCATTTTGCTCGGCGGGGACCCGCTGCGGCTGCTGCTGGCCTCCCCCGCCGGGAACCTCCTCGGCGCGACCGGCCTCGCCCTCACGGGCCTCGGCTGGTGGTGGATGCGCCGCCTGCTGGACCGCGCCGATCCGCCGACGGACGACGAGGTCGATCCCTCGGTGGCGCTCGAGCTGATCGCCGGGGTGCTCGAGGCGGGCTCTCCCCTCGCCCACGCCGTCACCGCCGTGGCGGAGTCGCTGCCCGACGGCCCGGACGCCCGCGGTCTCGCCCGCCTCGGCACGGCCCTGCGCGGTGGCGTACCGGCCGCCCTCGCCGTCGCCGACCTGCCCGAGCGGTTCGCGGCGCTGGGCCGCTCCGCGGTGCTCGCCGAGACCTCCGGGGCGGACCTCGCCCGAGTGCTGCGCTCGGCCGCACTCGACGCCCGCCGCGGGAAGGCACGGGACGCCGAGGTGCGTGCCGCCCAGCTCGCGGTGCGCCTGGTGCTGCCCACCGGCATCGCGCTCCTCCCCGCCTTCGTCGCGCTCGGCATCATCCCCACCGTCATCTCCCTGCTGGGCGGCATCCTCCAGCTCGGGGCGCCCGGGGCGACGCCATGAGCGCGCCCTCCCTCCGCGTCCTCCCCACCGGTCCTCCGGACCCTCCAGGACCCGCCGGGGATTCCCGGCGGGGGCGGCTCGCGCCGCCCCACCCGGCCGACTCCCGTCGACCGGTCCCGGACGGCCTCCCCCGTCCACGACCCGAAGGAGCACGACATGTCCCTCACTCTCACAAGGATGCGCCGGGGCCTCTCCCGCGCGCTGCGCGACGAGACCGGCGCCTCGACCGCCGAGTACGCCATCACAGTGCTCGCGGCCTGCGGTTTCGCCGCGGTGCTGGTCGCCCTGCTGGCCTCCGGAGAGGTCCGCGAGATCCTCTTCGGCATCATCACCTCGGCACTGTCCAAGGGGTCGTGATGCCTCGGCGTCCCCGGTCGTCCCCGCTGCGGGACGACCGGGGCTCCGCCACCGCCGAGACCGCGATCGTGCTCCCGGTGGTGGTGATGATGGTGCTCGTGCTGCTGCTCGTCGGCCTCGGCCTCGGCGCCCAGGTGCGACTCGAGAGCGCGGCCCGGGGCGCCGTCCGCGAGCTCGCCCGCGGCGAGGACCCCGCCGCCGCGATCGCGACCGCCGAGCGCATCGGCGGGCCCGGCGCGGTCGTGTCGATCAGCGGCGAGGGCGCCTGGGTGCGGGTCGAGGTGCGCCGCACCCTGCGCGCCGGCTCCGGTCCGCTCGCGGGCGCCGCCTGGGAGATCAGCGCCGACGCCGAGGCCCGCCGCGAGCCGCAGCTGATCGAGGGGGCCGGACCATGAGCACCGGGGCCGCGGGGGTGCTGGCCTGGACCGGGGCGAGCACACTGCTGATCGCGGGGCTGTCGCTGCTGGGCGGCGGCACCCTCGCCCAGGCGCGCGCCGCGACCGCAGCGGACCTCGCCGCTCTCGCCGGGGCCGACGCCCTCGCCGTCGCCCACGGCGACCCCTGCGGCGTCGCCGCCGAAGTCGCCTCCCGCAACGACGCCCGTCTCACCGCCTGCGAGCTGCGGGAGTGGGACGTGCTGGTGACCGTCGAGGTCGTGGCCGCACCGCTGCCAGAGCGGACCGCGCGGGCCCGTGCCGGTCCTGACCCCCGCGATCAGCAGACGGTGACCCGTCCATGACGGCGGGACGCCCGGGGCGACCGACGGCCCGGGACGCCTCAGGGATGCAGCAGCCCGAGCAGCACCTCGGCCTGCGCCTTCGAGAGCGGCTCGTTGCCGTTGCCGCACTTGGGCGAGACCACGCAGGCCGGGCAGCCCGACTCGCAGCCGCACTCGCCGATCATGTCCGCGGTCGCCCGCACCCAGGCCGCGGCGTCGTCGGCCCCGCGCTCGGCGAAGCCCGCGCCGCCGGGCGCGCCGTCGTACACGAAGATCGTCGGCTCGCCGGTGTCCTCGTGCTGCGCCGTGGAGACTCCGCCGATGTCCCAGCGGTCGCACGTGGCCAGCAGCGGCAGCATCGAGATCGCCGCATGCTCGGCGGCGTGCAGCGCCCCGGGCAGCTCCTCGCCGGGGATGTCGGCGGCGTCCGTCGTGGACCGCGGCATCACCCACCACACCGCCTTCGTGGTGAGCGTGCGCGGCGGCAGGTCCAGCGGGTGCTGGCCGAGCACGACCTGCGTGTACACGTCCCGCACCTGGTATCCCGTGACCTGGTCGGTGACGTCCACGGTGCCGAAGCAGAGCTGCACCCCGCCCGCCCACGGCACCTCCCGGTCGATCTGCCGGATACGGATGGTCGAGGTCGACTGCGGATGCGTCGAGTGCAGCGGATCCTCCCGGTGCACGAAGGCGACGGCCCGCTCGACGTCGAGGTGATTCACCACGAAGCTGGTGCCCTGGTGGAGGTAGACCGCCCCGTCATGGACCTGGCTGTGGGCGCTCGCCGCGTCGACCGTGCCCAGCAGCGCACCGCTCGCCTCCTCCACGATCCGCACCGGCTCCCCGCCGCTTCCCCGCAGGTCGGTCAGGTCGTGCGCCGACTCCGTCATCGTCCAGTACCAGCCGTGCGGACGGCGCCGCAGCACCCCGCGGCCGGCGAGGGTGTCCAGCAGCTCCCGCGCCGTCGGCCCGAAGATGTCCTCCTCGCCGTCGCGGATCGCCAGCTCGCTGGCCGCCGCGCACAGGTGCGGGGTCATCACATACGGGTTCGCGGGATCGAAGACCGCCGCCTCCACAGGGGCCTGGAACACCGTCTCGGGATGGTGGACCACATAGGTGTCCAGCGGGTCCTCCCGCGCGACGAACAGGGCGAGGGCTCCCCCGCCCCCGTCCTGCCGTCGACCGGCGCGGCCGAACTGCTGCCACAGGGAGGCCCGGGTCCCCGGCCATCCCGCGACCACCACCGCGTCGAGGCCCGCGATGTCGATCCCCAGCTCGAGGGCGTTGGTCGAGGCGAGGGCGCGCAGCTCGCCCGAACGCAGGGAGTCCTCGAGGGCGCGGCGCTCGCGCGCCAGGTACCCGCCGCGGTAGGCCGCGATGCGACGGGCACGGTCGGCGAGCGCCGGCGCGAGCATGTGCTCCGCCTTCTGGTCCAACAGCCGACGCGAGCCCGAGGCGACGAGCTCCGCCCCGCGCCGCGAGCGGGCGAAGACGAGCGTCTGCACATCCCGCTCGACCAGATCCGCGAGCAGGGCGGCCGCCTCGCTCGTCGCCGAGCGGCGCAGGGGCGCCTCGCGTCCGCCGTCGCGGCCGTCGGCGTGCTCCCCCGACTGCTCGAGCTCGGCATCGAGCAGCTCCGCGCCGTCCGCCGCGGCCCGAGTCCCCACTGCACCGTCCGTCGCAGTACCGTCCGCCGTCGCCCCGGGGCCGCGTCCGTCCACCCGGGCGCGGGTCCCGGGTTCCCACAGCCCGATCGTGAGCCCCGACCGCGGGGACCCGTCCTCGGTGACCGCCTGCACGTCCCGACCGATCAGCCGCGAGGCGGACAGCTCGGGGTTCGCGGTCGTCGCGGAGGCGAGCACGAACGTGGGCTCGGCACGGTAGTGCTCCGCGATGCGCCGCAGCCGCCGCATCACCATCGCCACGTGGCTGCCGAACACACCCCGATAGGTGTGGCACTCGTCGATCACCACATAGCGCAGGGCCCGGAAGAAGCTCGCCCACTGCTCGTGCCCCGGGAGGATCCCGAAGTGCAGCATGTCGGGATTGGTGAGCACCACGGTGGCGTGGCGCCGCACCCAGCGCCGCTGCTCGGTGGGGGTGTCCCCGTCGTACACCGCGACGCGCGCATCGTGCAGCCCCGCCCCGTCGGCGAGCGCGGTGATGTTCGTCAGCTGATCGGCGGCGAGGGCCTTGGTGGGCGAGAGGTACAGGGCGGTCGCACGGCGCGCCGTCACGTCCAGCTCGCGCGCCCCCACCGCCGTGAGCACCGGCAGCAGGTAGGCGAGGGACTTGCCCGAGGCGGTCGCCGTCGCGAGCACCACGTCCTGTCCCCCGTGCGCCAGCTCCGCGGCCTCCTCCTGGTGGATCCACGGCGCCGTGATCCCCCGCTCGGCGAGGTGCGCGAGCAGGCGCGGATCGGTCCAGCTCGGGAAGGCGCCGCGTCGGCCCTCCCGCTCGGGACGGACCTCGACGTGCGTGAGGCAGCTGCGGCGGGTCAGGGGCGCCGTGAGATCGGTGAGGAGGTCGGCCGCTCTGCCTGCCCTCATCGACTCCTCATTCCCTGCGCGCGGTCCCCACAATGTCACCGCGAGCTCCCCTCACGGCTGGGGCACAATCGTAGCCATGCCCACCGACGTCCCCCAGGTCCAGCCCGCGCTGATCAGCGCCCTGCGCACCGACCTCCGCGCCGCCGACTACACCGTGGCCCGGACCGAGGAGCTGCTCGGCGAGGTCGCCGTGGCGGCGCTGCGCCGCGAGAACCCGCTGCCCGCGCGTCGGGCGCTGGCCGGCTCGTCGGACCCGGCGGCGCTGCTCTTCTCCCTGCTGACCCTGGGCAGTACGGCGACCCGCGCGGAGGTCGACGCGGCCCTGCCCTCGCTCGGCGCTTCCGGCGCGGAGGAGCTCGGGATCCTGGGGGTCGCCGACCTCGACCCGGGCGGCCCCGGATCCGCGCCTCCGCCGCTGCGCGCCCTCATCGACCTCGCCCCCTACGCCGCCCAGGACGACCTCGGCGAGATCTCCTGGTGGATCGTCTCGGACCCGTCCGAGCTCGCGACCGGGCACCCCCTTCGCCCCGAGCACGTCCTCGGGGTGGGCGGCGCCTCGCTCACCCTCGCCCGGATCACCCCGCGCGAGCGCGTCTCCCGCGTCCTGGACCTCGGCTGCGGCGGCGGCATCCAAGCGCTCCACGCCTCCCGGCACGCCGAGCACGTGGTCGCCACCGACCTGTCCGACCGCGCGCTCGCCATGGCGGCCTTCAACGCCGCCCTCAACCAGATCGAGCTCGACCTGCGCCACGGCTCGCTGCTCGAACCCGTCGCCGGCGAGCGCTTCGACCTCATCTTCTCCAATCCCCCCTTCGTGATCACGCCCCGGCAGGAGCCGGTGCCGGAGAACCGCACCGCCGGCAGCACGGGCGGGTGGACCTACCGCGACGGCGGCCGCGCGGGCGACACCCTGCTCGCCGAGCTGCTCGCCGCCCTGCCCGCGCACCTCTCCCCCGGCGGCCGTGCCGTGCTGCTCGGCAACTGGGAGATCCCCGCCGGCGCCGACTGGGACACCCATCCCCGCGCCTGGCTCGAGCCCGCCCGGGCCGACGGGGTGGACGCCTGGGTGATCCAGCGCGAGCAGGAGGATCCGGCGCAGTACGCGGAGACCTGGGCACGCGACGGCGGAATCACCGACCGGGACCCGGCCTGGACCGCGCTCGTCAGCGACTGGCTCGAGGACTTCGCCTCCCGCGACACCGCCGCGATCGGCTTCGGTTACCTCCTGCTGCGCCGTCCCGGGGATCCGGGGACCGCCGCGGGCATCGGGTCCGCCCCCGCCGCAGGCCCCACCTCCGACGAGCCCCGGCGCCCGGGCGTCCTGCGCACCGAGCACCAGGTGGGCAGCGGCAGCGGCACCCTCGGCGAGCACCTCGCCGCGGGCCTGCGGATGCTGAGCGAGCTCGAGGACCTCGACGACGACGCCCTCCTGGCGAGCCGTCCGGTCCGGGCCGCCGACGTGGTCGAGCGGCGCCACCTCACGCCCGGCGCGTGGGATCCGCTGCTGATCGAGCTGGTGCAGGGTGCGGGCCTCGGGCGCGTGGTCCCGGCCGACCAGATCCTCGCCGGGACCGTCGGGGCCCTCGACGGCACGCTCACGCTCGGTCAGGTCCTCGGGGCGGTGTGCGCCCTGACCGACTCCGACGCCGACGCCGAGCGCTCCCGGATCCTCCCTCTCGTCCGCGACCTCCTGATCTCCCGGATGGTGACCCTGTGACCACGAGCCCCACCTCCCCGACGAGCCCCGTCGACGCCGGCTCCGCCGAGCAGGCCCCGCCGCGCCTCGCCCCGCCCGTGCGGGCCGTGCTCTCGCTGCTCATGGCGCTCGCCTCCGCGGCGGCGGTCTGGGTGCTGGCCCGGGCCGCCGTCGGCACCGCGAGCGGGCAGCGGATGGACCAGCTGATCCTCTCCGGGGCGCAGGCCCACGAGGGCCGCCTCGCCGAGTATGCGCAGATCGCGATCCTCTCCGTGAGCGCCCCGGCCGTCATCGCCCTGCTCGCGATCGCGGCCGTGCTGGTGCTGCTGCGCCGACGCGGCGACCTGCTGCTGCCGATCGGCCTCGTCGTGCTCGGCGCGAACGTCACCACCCAGGTGCTGAAGCACCTGGTGATCACGCGCGAGGCCCTCGGCCCCGGCATCGAGATCACCCCGAACTCCTTCCCCTCGGGGCACACCACTCTCGCTGCGACCGCCCTCGTGGCCGTGGTCCTCGCGAGCGGCGGGGCCCGGGTGGTCCTCGCACCGCTCGGCGCCGCCTGGACCGCCGCCGCAGGGATCGGCACCCTCGTCGAGGGGTGGCACCGTCCCTCCGACGTCGTCGGGGCGATCGTGGTCGTGGCCGCCTGGACCTTCCTCGCGCTGGCCGTGGACGGGCTGCTCGCCCGTCGGCGCCTCGCCCGCCGCCCCGCCGCCCCCGCCCCCGGGCGCGGGCGACGCCGCGCCGCGACCTCCTCCGCCCTGCAGCGCACCCGAGCCATCGACATGCTGATCGGCGTGCTGCTCGGCGGCCTCGGCCTCGCGGGGCTCGCCCTCGGCGCCCTGGACCTCGGCTCCCTCGGCCTGCCCCTCGACCTCCAGGACGCCGCCCAGCAGTCCACCGCCTTCACCGCGACGGCCCTGCTGATCGCCGGGGGCACGGCGATCTGGATGGCGCTCGTGCTGCTGCTGCGCACGCCGATCTCACACCGGGCCTGAGTGGGCGACCGTGTACCGTGAACTCTCGGTGAGCGCCCTCAGCGCCCCGAATACTCTCTGACCTGGGCACCCTGCCCGGGATCATGCGCCGCGACATCGCGGCGGGGAAGGACTGCGCACCGTGACTGGCGGACGGCATCTCGTGATCGTCGAGTCCCCGGCGAAGGCCCGGACGATCGGCCGCTACCTCGGGGAGGACTACACGGTCCTCGCCTCGGTGGGCCACATCCGCGACATCCCCGTGCCCCGCGATCTCCCCGCCGAGATGAAGAAGGGGCCGTACGGGAAATTCGGCGTCGACGTCGCGGGCGACTTCGACCCGTACTACATCGTCAGCCCCGACAAGAAGAAGACCGTCGCGGACCTCAAGAAGGCCCTCAAGGACGCCGACACCCTCTACCTCGCCACCGATGAGGACCGCGAGGGAGAGGCGATCGCCTGGCACCTGCTCGAGACGCTCAAGCCCAAGAAGGGCCTGCCGGTCAAGCGGATGGTGTTCCACGAGATCACCAAGGACGCCATCCTCGGCGCGCTCGAGAACACCCGCGAGATCGACTCCCACCTGGTCGACGCGCAGGAGACCCGGCGCATCATCGACCGACTGGTCGGCTTCGAGCTGTCTCCGGTGCTGTGGCGCAAGATCAAGCCCTCGCTCTCCGCGGGGCGCGTGCAGTCCGTCGCGACCCGGCTCGTGGTCGAGCGGGAGCGCGAGCGGATGGCCTTCGTGGCCTCCGACTACTGGGACGTGACAGGCGTGTTCGGCCCGCAGGCCGAGGGCGGCGAGCAGTTCTCCGCGAAGATCGCCACCGTCGACGGCTCCCGCGTCGCGACCGGCAGCGACTTCGCCGACACCGGCGAGCTGAAGCCCCGCTCGCAGTCCGCGACGGTGCTCACCGAGGAGTCGGCCGGCGCCCTGGTCACGGCGCTCTCCGGCGCCCCCGCGGAGGTCACGGCTCTCGAGTCCAAGCCCTACACCCGTCGGCCCGCCGCTCCCTTCACCACCTCCTCGCTGCAGCAGGAAGCCAGCCGCAAGCTGCGCCTCGGCGCGCGCCAGGCGATGCGGGTCGCGCAGGCGCTGTACGAGAACGGCTACATCACCTACATGCGTACCGACTCGGTGACGCTCTCGCGCGAGGCGATCTCCGCCTCCCGCGCGCAGGCCGCCGAGCTGTACGGCGCCCAGTACGTGCCCGACAAGCCCCGGCTCTACCAGAACCGCTCGCAGTCCGCGCAGGAGGCGCACGAGGCGATCCGCCCCGCGGGCGACCGCTTCCGCACCCCGGCCGAGGTCGCCGGGCAGCTCTCCGGCGACGAGTTCCGCCTCTACGAGCTGATCTGGAAGCGCACCGTCGCCTCGCAGATGGCCGATGCGAAGGGCACCACCTCGACCGTCGAGCTGACCCTCGCGCAGGAGGGCCGCACCGCGACCTTCCGCGCCGCGGGCACCGTGATCACCTTCCGCGGCTTCCTCGCCGCCTACGAGGAGGGCCGTGACGCCTCCCGCTACGGCCAGGAGGACGAGGGCGGCGACAAGCGTCTGCCGCAGATGCAGGAGGGCCAGCAGCTGGACACCCGCGAGCTGACCCCCGACGGGCACACCACCACCCCGCCGCCCCGCTACACCGAGGCATCGCTGGTGCGGGCCCTCGAGGAGCGCGGCATCGGCCGCCCCTCGACCTACGCCTCGACCGTCGCGACCGTTCAGGACCGAGGCTACGTGCTGCGCCGCGGCACCGCCCTGGTCCCCTCCTGGACGGCCTTCGCGGTGGTGCGACTGCTCGAGGAGCACTTCGAGACCTACGTCGACTACGACTTCACCGCGCAGATGGAGCAGCAGCTCGACCGCATGGCGCGCGGCGATCTCGACCGCTCCCGCTACCTGAAGGACTTCTACCTCTCCGACGGAGAGGAGACCCCGATCGGCCTGAAGCCGATGGTCGACGATCTCGGCGAGATCGATGCCCGGGCGATCAACAGCATCGAGATCGGCGAGGGCATCACCCTGCGCGTGGGCCGCTACGGCGCCTACGTGGAGCGGGCCGCCCGCGACGAGCAGGGCGAGGTGATCGAGGGCGCCGACCCGCAACGCGCCAACGTCTCCGACGAGATCGCGCCCGACGAGCTGACCGTGCAGGCCGCGCAGGAGCTGCTCGAGCGCGCCAAGGACGACGGCCGCGTGCTCGGCACCGACCCCGCCTCCGGCCACGAGATCGTCGCCAAGGACGGCCGCTACGGCCCCTATGTCACCGAGGTGCTGCCCGAGCCGGAGGAGACCGGCGGCAAGAAGGTCCCGAAGTCGAAACAGCCGAAGCCCCGCACCGGCTCGCTGCTGTCCTCCCAGGACCTCTCCTCGATCACCCTCGAGCAGGCTCTCGCGCTGCTGAGCCTGCCCCGCGTGGTGGGCACCGCCGCCGACGGCACCGAGATCACCGCCCAGAACGGCCGGTACGGCCCGTACCTGAAGAAGGGCACCGACTCCCGCTCGCTCGAGTCCGAGGAGCAGATCTTCACGGTCACCCTCGAGGAGGCGGAGAAGATCTACGCGCAGCCGAAGACCCGTGGCCGCGCCGCCGCGAAGCCGCCGCTCAAGGAGCTCGGCACGGACCCCACCTCCGAGAAGCCGATCGTCATCAAGGACGGCCGCTTCGGCCCGTACATCACCGACGGCACCACGAACGTGTCGCTGCGGGCCAGCGAGCGGGTCGAGGAGATCACCGAGCAGGTCGCGATCGAGAAACTCGCCGAGAAGCGCGCGAAGGGCCCCGCGAAGAAGCCCGCCGCGCGCCGCACCACGACGACGCGGAAGAAGTCGACGACCACCAAGAGCTGAGCGGGCCGGGCGTTCCCGCACATCGCCCTCAGCACCACCGGACGGGGTCCGGACCGTCGGGTCCGGGCCCCGTTCTGCACGTCGCTGCGCACGGAGGGTTCACGACGGGCAGGAACGCGCACGACCGTCACGACCCGGCCGCGGTGCCCGCCGGGTGCGCGGCCGCAGGACTAGTGTGTGACCCATCGGTCGACCTGCGGTGACGGTCGGAGGCGACGGACCAGTCCCCCTGCGTCACGAAGGAGTGATCATGGCTCGATCCCTGACTCGGCGCGCCGCCCTGGCCGGAGCCGCGGCGACCGCCGCGACCGTCGGCCTGGCCGGCTGCCTGCAGAATCCCGACAGCGGCGGCGGAGCCCTCGGCACCGTCGACCGCTACACCGACGGGGACGTCCCCGGTGACGGCACCGTCACCGTCCTCGGCGCCTTCGGCGGCCAGGAGCAGGAGGCCTTCGAGGCCTCCCTCGAGGAGTTCACCGCCTCGAGCGGCATCACCGTGCAGTACACCCCGGACAGCGACTTCACCAACACGATCCGGCAGCGGGTCGGGGCGGGCGACGTCCCGGACATCGCCCTGTTCCCCCAGCCCGGCGGGCTGTTCGACCAGGCGGCCGCCGGAGCCGTGGTGCCGATCGACGTCTACCTCGACTACGACGCCCTCGAGGGCACGCTCGTGCCCGGCTTCCTGGACTCCGCCCGTCTGCAGGGGCGGGTCTACGGGGCGCCGATGCGCATGGCCTGCAAGTCGCTGATCTGGTACCCGAAGCCCGCCTACGAGGCGGGCGGCTGGTCGACGGAGCCCGCGACGATGCAGGAGCTCTACGACATCGCCGACGACATCAAGGCCACCGGCATCGCCCCCTGGTCCGATGCCTGGGGCGCCGATCAGGCGACGGGCTGGGTGGGCACGGACTGGATCGAGGAGTTCATGCTCCGTGTCCACGGCCCGGACGTCTACGACGACTGGATCTACCACCGCATCCCCTTCAACGCCCCCGAGGTCGTGGAGGTCTTCGACCTGGTCGGCGAGCTGCTGCTCGGTGAGGGCAACGTGCTCGGCGGTCGCGAGACCATCCTCAACACCCCCTTCTCGGAGGCGCCGCTGCCGCTGTTCGAGGACCCGGCGCGGGCGATGCTCGTGCGGCAGGGCAACTTCGTCACCGGCTTCTTCCCCGAGGCGGTGCTCGCGGACATGGACAACCAGGTGGGCGTGTTCGCCATGCCGCCCTGGGAGGGCGGCTTCGAGGGCCAGCCGATCCTCGGCGGCGGCGACCTCGCGGCCCTGTTCTCGCTCGACGACGACTCGGTCGCGCTGATGCGCTTCCTCACCTCCCCCGAGTTCGGCGGCCCGTGGGCCCAGGCCGGCGGCTGGCTCAGCCCGCACACCACCTTCGACCCCTCGCAGTACGCCGATGAGACCACACGCCGGGTCGCCGAGATCGCCGGCGCCGCCCAGGTGTTCCGCTACGACGGCTCCGACGTGATGCCGGCGGCCGTCGGCGGCGGCTCCTTCTGGACCGGAATGGTCGAGTGGCTGCGCGGGTCGAAGACCGCCCAGCAGGTGTGCGACGAGATCGAGGCGGGGTGGCCGGCGTGAGCACCTCGGCCGTCACCGCACCGGCTCCGGCGGAGCCCGTCGGCCAGGAGCGCGGCGGATCCCCGGCCCGGCCCCTGCGCCTCGTCCTCGGCGCCGTCGGCATGGTGCTCACCGCCTGGCTGGCGTGCAACATCTTCCTCGCCTTCGCGTACTACCCGCAGTGGTTCGCGAGCTCCTCGATCCTCATCGGGCTGCTCGGCCTGATCGTCGGCATCGGCGGCTCGATGCTCTTCTTCCGATTCCTCAACATGTGCGTGGAGGGGCTCCCGAGCCGCTTCTCCGAGGGCGTGATCCCCTACGCCTTCCTGCTGCCGGGATTCGCGCTGATCACGCTGATGCTCCTGTACCCGACGGTGCAGACCGTCGTGTACTCCTTCGCGAACGACGACTCCACGCAGTGGGTCCGCCTCGCGAACTACCAGGCGATCTTCTCCAGCGGCGCCTTCTGGTCGGCGCTGCTGAACAACCTGCTGTGGATCCTCGTGGTGCCGATCGTGACGGTCGCCTTCGGGCTCGGCGTCGCGGTGCTGGCCGACAAGCTCTCCCCCGTCGGCGAGCAGACCACCAAGTCGCTGATCTTCCTGCCGATGGCGATCAGCTTCGTCGGCGCCGCGACCATCTGGGGCCTGGTCTACGCCTACAGCGATCCGAGCACCGCCCAGACCGGCCTGCTCAACGCGATCGTCGTCGGCCTCGGCGGAGAACCCCAGCCCTGGTACCAGATCGAGACGGCTCGCCTGAACTCGCTGGTGCTGATGGTGATCCTGATCTGGCTGCAGACGGGCTTCGCGATGGTGCTGCTGAGCTCGGCCATCAAGGCCGTCCCGGAGGACACGATCGAGGCGGGCCGGATGGACGGCGCGAGCGAGATCCGGATCTTCTGGCAGATTATCTTCCCGCAGGTGCGGGTGACGCTCATGGCCGTGTTCATCACGGTGCTGATCCTGGTGCTGAAGGTCTTCGACGTCATCTACGTGACCACCAACGGCCTGTACGACACCGACGTGATCGCCAACCTGTTCTTCCGCAAGCTGTTCACGGACCAGCAGGCCGGGCAGGCCTCGGCGGTCGTGGTGGTGCTGCTGATCCTGGTGCTGCCGATCCTGATCTATCAGGTCCGTGCCTTCCGAGCACAGGAGGCGGGACGATGAGCGGCACGATGAAGGACGGGCGCAAGCGGTCACCGCTCGCGATGATCGTCATGCCCCTGCTGGTGATCCTGTGGACCATCCCGACCCTGGGTCTGCTGGTGACGAGCCTGCGCACTCGCGAGGCGGCGGCGACGACGGGCTGGTGGACCTCGCTCACCACGGGCGGTTGGACCTTCGACAACTACGCGGAGCTGCTCGGGAACGGTTCGATGGGCACCACGCTCATCAACTCCGTGGTGGTCGCGGTGCCGGCCACGGTGCTGCCGATCATGTTCGCAGCTTTCGCGGCCTATGCCTTCACCTTCATGGAGTTCCGTGGCAAGGACGTGCTGTTCATCGTCATCGTCGCCCTGATGGTGGTGCCGATCCAGGTGGCCTTCCAGCCGATGCTGGACCTGCTGGGTCCGCGCGGGCTGGGCATCAACGGCCAGTTCGTGGCGGTGTGGCTGCTGCACACCGGCTTCGGCATGCCGCTGGCCGTGTACACCCTGCGGAACTACATGGCGACCCTTCCCGGCTCCGTCGTGGAGAGCGCGAAGATCGACGGGGCGAGCCACTTCCAGACCTTCTGGAAGCTGGTCGCGCCGATGTCCTCCCCGGCGATCGCGGCCTTCGCGACGCTGCAGTTCCTGTGGGTGTGGAACGACCTGCTGATCGCGCGGCTGTTCATCGGCGGCGGCGAGAACCGCACCGTGATCGTCGACCTGCAGCAGATGCTCGGCACCCAGGGCCAGGGAGCGGAGCTGCTCACCGCGGGCGCCTTCCTCTCCATGGTGATCCCGATGATCGTGTTCTTCTCCCTGCAGCGCTTCCTGGTGCGCGGCATGACCTCCGGCGCCGTGAAGGGCTGATCCCCCTCCTCCGGGGTCCGTCGTCCACCGAGCGCCCTCGACACCCCCGGGTGTCGGGGACGCTCGGTAGATTGGACCCCATGAGCGCCGATGACACCCGCGAGGGCGGGACCCTTCCCGACCTGGTCCTGCCCGCATCCACCGTCCCCGATCCGGCGGCGGCGCCGGGCCTGCGCTGGGGCGTGATCTCCCCGGGCCACATCGGCACCCAGTTCACCGAGACCGCGCAACGGGCGACCGCCTCCCGCGTCGTCTCCGTCGTCTCCCGCTCCGCCGAGCGGGCCGCGGCCTTCGCCGCCGAGCACGGCGTGGAGAGCTCCTACGACAGCGTCGGGGAGATGCTCGCGGCGGGCGGGATCGACGCCGTCTACATCGCCTCGCCGCACGCGCAGCACCACGAGCTGACCCGCCCGGTGCTCGAGGCCGGGGTTCCGGTGCTGGTGGAGAAGGCCTTCACCCTCAACGCCCCGCAGGCGCGGGACCTGCTGGACCTCGCCCGGGACCGCGGGGTCTTCGCGATGGAGGCGATGTGGGCGCGTTTCCTGCCGCAGTACGACGTGCTCCGCCAGGTGCTGGACAGCGGGATCCTCGGCGAGATCGTCGAGGTCGCGGCCGACCACGGCCAGGCGATGCCCACCGATCCCGCCCATCGCATGAACGACCCCGAGCTGGGCGGCGGGGCACTCCTGGACCTCGGCGTGTACCCGATCTCCTTCGCGCAGATGGTGCTCGGCGATCTCGGGGAGCTCGCGGTGCGCGGCGAACGGACGCCGACGGGGGTCGACGGAACCGTGGCCCTGCTCGCCCGGGGCGCCCGCGGCGGCATGGCGCGCCTCGGCACGACCCTGCGCGCCCGCACGCCCACGGCCGCCGTGGTCTCCGGGACCGCCGGCTCCGCGCACCTGGGCGGGGCGTTCTTCGCCCCCGGCACCCTCACCGTGACGCTTCTCGACGGCCGGACGGCGCGCGTCGAGCATCCCGGGCCCCACGGGGACGGCATGGCCTACGAGATCGCCGAGGCGGCCCGCCGGATCACCGCCGGGGAGCTCGAGTCGCCGCTGATGAGCTGGGCCGATACCCTCTCGGTGATGGAGACGATGGATGCCGTGCGCGCCGAGCTGGGCGTGGTCTACCCCGGGGAGGCCAGGGCATGACCCTCCAGATCGACGCCACCCGCGGTCTGCGCATCCCCGCGCCGCATCCCCCGCGCCGCGGTGCCTTCCTGTCCTTCGAGGGCGGCGAGGCGGCCGGCAAGTCCACGCAAATCGCCATGCTGCGCGAGCACCTGGTCTCCGAGCGCCACGTCGCCGAGGACCTCGTGCTCACCACGCGCGAACCCGGCGGGACCGCTCTCGGTGCGCAGATCCGCGACCTGCTGCTGCACGGCGAGCACGTGGAGGCGCGGGCGGAGGCGCTGCTGTACGCGGCCGATCGCGCCCACCACATCGCGACCGTGGTGCGCCCCCATCTCGCGCGCGGCGGGCTCGTGCTCGCCGACCGTTATCTCGACTCCTCGATCGCCTACCAGGGCGCGGGGCGGGCGCTGGATCCCGAGGAGATCGGCTCGCTCTCGCTGTGGGCGGCCGACGGGCTGCTCCCCCACCGCACCATCCTGCTGGACGTGCCCACGGAAGCCCTCGATGACCGACGGGACCCCGCGGGGAAGGACCGCCTCGAGCAGGCCGGCCGCGAGTTCCATGCCGCGGTCCGCCAGGAGTTCCTCGACCTCGCCGCCGCGGAGCCGGATCGCTTCGCGGTGATCGACGGGACCCTGCCCCGCGAGGAGGTGCACGCCCAGGTCCTCGCCTCGGTCGGCGAGGTGCTCGCCCTGTTCGACCCCACCTTCGAGCCGGCCCCACCGGCCCGCCACCGGGACGAGGCGTGAGCCCCCTGACCGGCGCCGGGACCGTCGCGCCCCCCGGGGTCGCGGACGGCCCGCTGCCGCGCGTCTGGGCCGACGTGGTCGGCCAGGACGCCGCGGTCGCGCAGTTCCGCCGCGCCGCCTCCCCCGAGGGCTCCCTCGCCCAGGCGTGGCTGATCACGGGACCTCCCGGCTCGGGCCGCTCCACGGCCGCGCGGGCCTTCGCCGCGACCCTCCAGTGCGAGCAGGGAACCGGCTGCGGCGAGTGCCGGGCCTGCCGCACGGTGCTCGCGGGCACCCACCCCGACGTCACCGTGGTCGCCACGGACAAGCTGTCCATCGCGAAGGAGGAGGTGCGCGCGCTGGTGATGACGGCGCAGCGCGCTCCCGCGACGGGACGGCACCGGGTGCTGGTCATCGAGGACGCCGACCGGATGAGCGCCGGCACCTTCAACGTGCTGCTGAAGTCGATCGAGGAGCCGCCCCCGTCGACCGTGTGGATGCTCTGCGCCCCCTCGGCGGAGGACCTCGCCGCCACCATCCGCTCCCGCTGCCGTCTGGTGACGCTCTCGGTGCCGGACGCGGCCGTGGTCGCGGAGCTGCTGCAGCGCCGCGACGGGGTCGATCCCGCGCTCGCCCTGCGCGCGGCCCGCGCCGCCCAGGGCCACATCGGCCTGGCCCTGCGCTACGCCACCCAGGAGGGCTCCCTCGCGGCCAGGGAGGAGGCGGCCCGGACCCTGCTGGGCCTGCGCAGCACCGGGGAGGCGGTGCTCGCGGCGCAGGGGCTCGTGGACCGGGCGACGGCCGAGGCCAAGGAGCACGCCGACACGGTCGCCGCCGAGGAGCGCGAGCGCTTCCTCCGCTCGGCGGGGATCGACGACGGCAAGGTCCCACCGGCGCTGCGCTCCCAGGTCAAGCAGCTCGAGGACGATGCCAAGCGCCGCCAGACCCGCCTGGTGCGGGACGTGCTGGATCGCTATCTGCTCGATGTGCACTCGGTGCTGCGGGACGTGCTCGGGCGGCAGCTCGGCACCGGCGGGGAGCTCGTGAACATCGAGGTCGCCCCCGAGATCGAGCAAGTCGCCTCCCGCAGGGACGGCCGGGTCACCCTCACTCTCCTAGAGGCGGTGCAGGAGGCCCGGGCGCGTATCGCCGGGAACGTCCCGCCGCTGCTCGCGATCGAGGCGCTGCTCGCCCGGATCGCGGTCTCCCTCGTCTGATCATCCCCGGACCCTGACCCTGACCCTGGTGACCGACACGTCATGTGCAGCGGTGTTCCCTCCAGGGAACTGAGCCGCACATGACCCGTCGGTACCGCGAGGGCGCGGAGCACCACGAGGGCGAGGAGCTCAGTCCTCCGGCGAGTCCGCCTCGGGGATCTCCGTGGCCTGCTCGTCGGTGCCGGGGATCTCGGTGGCCTGCTCGTCGGCTCCCGGAGTCTCGGCGGCCTGCTCGTCGGAGCCGCGCGGCTCGAGGTCGACCTCGAGCTCGTCGATCACCCCGCCGTGGAGCTGGATCTCGCGGTCGGGCTCCTCCTGGCCCGTCTCCGAGTGGGCGCCGCAGCCGTAGTCGAGATGGACCACGCGACCGTCGGCCGGGGACCACTCGTTGGTGCACACCCCGAACTCGGTGCGCAGCGAGCCGGAGAGCTTCATGAGGAAGCCGCAGCTGGTGCAGGAGGCCGCGACGGTGCCACGACGGCCCCGGCTCGAGGTCTGCCGCGGACCGAACTCGCCCTCGGCCCAGCGCTCGGCGGCCTCGGAGCGGCCCTCCGGGGAGAGCACGCGCGCCCTCCCGAGCCCCAGCTCCCACCGCGCCACGCGGTCCTCGTCCTCGTCCCCGGTGGACTCGAAGCCCTGCTCGAGACGCACGTCCTGCTCGCGGAACGGGAGCAGGTCGTCGGCGCCGACGTCCTCGGGCTTGAGCCGCTCGGACCACGGCTCCCAGTCGGGGGCGAGGATCGCGTCCTCCCCCGGCAGCAGCGCGGTCTCGGCGACGGTCGCGACCTTCGCCCGGGACGCCCGCGTGACCACGACGATCCACGACCAGCCGCGGTAGCCGGGCATGGTGCACTCGAAGACATGGGTGGCCAGCCGCTCCCCGCTCGCCTCGACGCGGAGGTGCTCGCCGACCTGGCCTGGCTCGGTGACCTCGAGCAGCGCCTCGCGGGCGAGCTCGACGGCCTCGGCCGCGATCGCGTCCAGCTTGGGTCGCGCGGCGCGGGTCCGGCGGGGGGCGGTGGTGGGCTGGGTCATCCGGTTCAGGCCTCGAAGTTGTCGGCGACGGCGCGCAGCACGGTGGCGATCTTCTGCGAGTGCCCGCGGTCGGGGTAGCGGCCCTGACGCAGCCCGTTGGAGGCGTCGTCGAGCAGACGGATCAGGTCCTCGACCATCCCGGCCATCTCGTCGGGCTTGGGGCGGCGCGCCCGGCTCACGGAGGGGGCGGGCTCGAGGAGCTGGAGGGAGAGGACCTGCGGGCCACGACGACCGTCGACCATGTCGAACTCGACGCGGGCACCCGGGCGGAGGGCCGTGACGTCCTCGGGGAGGTTCGTGGCGTGCACGTACACGCTCTGCCCGTCCTCGTCATCGAGGATGAAGCCGAAGCCCTTCTCGGCGTCGTAGAACTTCACCTTGCCGCGTGGCACGTGGATCCCATTCCTTGTCTGCTGCTGTGATTCGGGGGTGGACACCCGGGCGCGCGACGGACCGAACCGGACTCGCCTGCACCCCAGGGCGCCGGAGACGGTCCGGCAAGGGTCGAGTCTACCGGAGCGACCCGGGCTGTGCAGTGCCGCGGGCACCGCCGCGGGCACCCGGGTGAGGGGGCACACGCCGAGGTCGGGGCCGCACCGTCGCTCAGCGCCGGAAGGCGGGCGGGATCTGGACCGTCGGCACCCCCGGCGGGGTCCCCTCGAGGCCGAGCTCGGTGAGCACCCGATCAAGGATCATCGCCGTGAAGCCCCACACGAAGACACCGTCGGGCAGGTCGAAGACGGGGCCGACGGCGCGGTCGCCGAGGGCGCCCCGGAAGCGGCGGTCGGGATCGGTGAGCGAGCCCGGACCGCGCAGCGGCGCCCAGACCACCCGCTCGACCTCGACGGGGTCCTGCACGCCGAGCCTCGGTCGCCGCGGTGCCCAGCCCAGCACCGGAGTGACCCGCTGATCGCGCCACGGCATGGGGATGGGGGCGAAGGCGCCCAGGACCTCCACCTCGGCCGGGTGCAGGCCGGTCTCCTCGTGCGCCTCCCGCAGCGCGGCGTGGACGGGGCTGGGATCGTCGGCGTCGATGCCGCCGCCGGGGAGCGAGAACTGACCGGGCTGGGAGCGCAGGGCGTGTCCGCGCTCCTCGAGGACGAGCGCGGCGTCCTCGAGGCCCGTGCCCGCGATCAGGAGCAGCACCGCGCTGCGCCGTGGGCCGCCCGCGCCGGGACGCGGCGCACGCGGATCCTCCTCCCGCGGCACGAGGAACTCGCCGCGCCGGGCCCCGTCCGCGAGCGACCCCAGGAAGCGGGCCGCCTCCGGCAGCTCGGTCCCGGCGCTCATGCGGCCGCCCCGGGAGCGCTCGGGCAGATCTCCGCGAGGACGCACCGGCTGCAGCGGGGCGCGCGGGCGAGGCAGACCCGTCGACCGTGGAGGATCAACCGCAGCGAGAGCGCCGTGAGATTGATCGGCTCCCCGCCGACTGCGGCGATCACGTCCCGTTCGACCGCCCGCGGGTCGGTGCTCGCGGTCCAGCCGAGCCGCCGCGCGAGCCGACCCACATGGGTGTCGACGGCGAGCAGCGAGTGCCCGAACCAGGTGCCCCGCACCACGTGCGCGGTCTTGCGGCCCACCCCGGGCAGGGCCTCGAGGGCGGCCTGGTCATCGGGCACCTCGCCGTCGTGCCGGGCGAGCAGACCGCGGGCGAGGCCGACGGCGCGACGCGCCCGGGTCGGGCCCATCCCGAGCGGGGCGAGGATCGCGGTCAGCTCCGCCTCGTCGGCACCGGCGAGGGCGGCGGCGTCGGGCCAGCGGGAGAACAGCTCGGGGGTGACGTCGTTGACCCGCACGTCGGTCGTCTGGGCCGAGAGCATTGTCGCGACCAGCAGTTCGAAGGCATCGCGGTGGTCGAGCTCGGTGCGCGCGTCGGGGTGTGCGGCGCTCAGCAGGGCGTCCACGGCGTCCGGGTCCGCGGGCGGCCCGACGGGCGCTTCCCTGGTCCGGTCCGCTGTCTGCGCGCTCATCCGATGGGCTCCTCGATCGACGGGTGACGAGCCTCCGCGCCGCAGTCGCGATAGTGTTCCCACAACGTGTGACAGCGCCCACCGCTGGTGGTCGCATGGTTCACAATGGGTAGCACAGCACGGTCCCGGCGCACCGGGACCCCACCATCAGGAGGTTCCGTGGACGAGAACATCGTACGGTCGTCGCCGCTGTTCGCTGCGCTCGACGAGGACGGCAAGCAGGCCGTGCTGGCGTCGATGAAGCAGGAGGACTACCACCGCAGCGCCATCATCTTCCGCGAGGGCGATCCCGGTGACCGGCTCTTCATCATCGGCTCGGGCAAGGTCAAGGTCGGGCACGCCTCGGGCGACGGCCGCGAGAACCTGCTGGCCGTGCTCGGCCCGGGCGAGACCCTCGGCGAGCTGTCGCTCTTCGATCCGGCGCCGCGCAACGCGACCGCCACCGTCGTCGCCGAGTCCACCCTGTACTCGCTCTCGCAGCAGGACCTCTACCGGGTCCTCGCGCAGCGTCCCGAGGTGGGCCGCCACCTGCTGGCCTCGCTCGCCCGTCGCCTGCGCAAGACCAACGAGTCCCTCGCGGACCTGGTCTTCGCGGACGTCCCCGGCCGCGTCGCCAAGAACGTCCTCGACCTCGCCCAGCGCTTCGGTCGCCAGACCGACGACGGCGTGATGGTCGCCCACGGTCTCACCCAGGAGGAGCTGGCCCAGCTGGTCGGCGCCTCCCGCGAGACCGTCAACAAGGCCCTTGCGGACTTCGCCTCGCGCGGCTGGATCCGGCTCGAGGCCCGTGCGGTGCTCATCGTGGACGTCGAGCGTCTGCGCCGCCGCGCCCGCTGACCCGCTCTCTCCAGCCCTCCTGGCCGCCGAGCGCGCCGCCTCCCCTCGGGGTGGCGGCGCGTTCGGCGTTGTCAGTCCTGTTCGGAGAGGTGGGCGAGGCTCGCGCGGAGGTTCTGCAGCGCGGCGTCGCGGAGCCCCTCGGGCAGCTCCGGCCCGTAGACGGCGCGCAGCAGCCGGTCGAGAGTCAGGGCCCCGGCCTCGCGGGCGCGGCGCACCTGGTCGAGCCGCTCGAGGCGGTGGGTGATGGCCGCTTCGATCACCTCGAGTGCGGTGAGCGGGTCGAGCACGGGCTCGCCGTGTCCCGGGTGGAGGGAGCCGATGCGGCCGTCCTGCGCCATGGCCCGCAGGATTGCGAGGGACTGCAGGTGATCGGCGACGGAGCCCCCGTCCTCGAGCAGGATGACCGTCGAGGAGCCGCCCAGGAGCGTGTCGCCCGTCAGCAGTCGGCCGCCGTCGGCGAGCACCCCCACCGAGTCGGAGGTGTGTCCGGGCAGGTGGATGACATGACCGGCCACGCCGTTCTCGCCCTCGAGGGTCGCGGGCACGGGGCGGGATCCGGGGACCGCCTGCTGGTCGGCGGCCCACAGCGGCACCTCGAGACCGCTGCGGGCGGCGAGCTGGCGGGCGAGGGTCGCGGCGCCCGCGGTGTGGTCGAGATGCCGATGGGTGACGAGCACGCCGCGGGGCCGGGTGTCCGTCCCGCAGAGGCGCAGCAGTCCGGCGAGATGCCCGGGATCCCGGGGGCCGGGGTCGACCACCCAGATCTCGTCCCCGTCGCGCAGCACATAGCTGTTGGTGCCGCTGAGGGTCATCGGGCCGGGGTTGTCCGCCCGCAGCTCGAGCAGTTCCACCCCCGGCGCCTCCGGGTCGCGGTCCAGCGGCTCCTCGGTCATCGGGTCCTCAGTCGGCGGGGGCGATCTCGACCAGCAGGTCGAGCTCGACCGGGGCATCGAGCGGCAGCACCGCGACGCCGACAGCCGCGCGCGCATGGCGCCCGACCTCGCCGAAGACCTGGCCCAGCAGCTCGCTGGCCCCATTGATCACGGCCGGCTGCCCGGAGAAGGCGGGATCCGAGGCGACGTAACCGGTGACCTTGACGATCCGCACGATGCGGTCGAGATCGCCGATCTCCGCCTCGATCGCGGCGAGGGCGTTGAGACAGCAGGCCGCGGCGAGGCGCGCGGCGGCCTCGGGAGTCACCTCGGCGCCGACCTTTCCGGTCAGCGGCAGGGCACCTTTGACGAAGGGCAGCTGGCCGGAGGTCTGGACGAGCGAGCCGGTGACGATCGCGGGGACGTAGGCCGCGACGGGGGCCGCGACCTCCGGCAGGGGCAGGTTCAGCTGGGCCAGGCGCGCCCGGATCCGGGATCCGGCGGGCGCGGACTGCTCGGTGGCCGCCATCTGCTCAGCCCTCGGACGCCGCGGCGAGCGGGCGCTTGAGGTAGGCGACGAGCGACTCGGGGTTCGGGCCGGGGACGACCTGCACCAGCTCCCATCCCTCCCCGCCGTAGTTGTCGAGGATCTGCTTGGTCGCATGGATCAGCAGCGGGACGGTCAGGTACTCCCAGCGGGTCAGGGTGCTCATGGGGCGAGCCTACCGGCGCGGGGCCGCTCCGGGCAGGTCAGCCCCCGATCCCTCTCGGGATCCGCGCCGCACGTGCCCGCTCTCCCGCCGCTCAGCCGCCGACGGCGTGCTGGGAGACCTGGTGCAGCACCCGGCTCCAGTCGGTGACCTCGGGATGGCGGCGCAGCAGGCGCCGCCGCTCGCGCTCGGTCATCCCGCCCCACACCCCGAAGTCCACGCGGTTGTTCAGGGCATCGGCCAGGCACTCCCGCTGCACCGGGCAGGCGCCGCACGCGGCCTTGACGGCATGCTGCTCCGCGCCCTGCACGAAGAATCCGTCGGGGTCCATGCTCGCGCAGGCTCCCCGCGTCGCCCAGCTCGAGTCCGCGGCGCTCGCGCTCGAGATCGCCTCGATCGTCATCGTCATCCCCTTCCTCGGATCGTCGTTGATCCGTTCACACGGCCACTGTAAGGAGACCTTCGCCACAGGACAAATCAGATCGTCACCTGTACAGAAACCTGTCCCTCGGCGCGCCGGGCTGCACCTCCCGGCGATCCGCCCGGGACCTGCCCACGGGAATCCTGCGGACCACCTCCCGTCACGACCCGCAGCGGCCCGCGGACGGTGAGGTTTCGTGAAGATCGCCGCGCTCCCGGCCCGCCTCATGGCCCGTCGCGGCGGGCCGCCGTAGGGTGGGACCATGGCCCGCACTCCGTCCAGCTCCGCCCCCGGGCGCTCCCTGCCCGTCGCCCTCCTGCAGACGCTGTACCTGCTCCTGGGCGTGATCGCCGTGTCCATCCTCGGCGGGGTGCTCCTTGCCGGCTTCTTCCTGCCGGCGGTCTCCGCCACCTCGGCGGTCGCGGAGGACGGCGTGGACCTCTTCGAGTCCTACCCCACGGAGCTCGAGGTCGAGCCGCTGAACGAGGCGAGCCGCATCGAGGCGGCGGACGGCTCGCTGCTGGCCACCTTCTACACCGAGAACCGCATCATGGTCCCCCTCGAGGAGATCTCGCCGTACATGCAGCAAGCGGTGGTCGCGGTCGAGGACCGCCGCTTCTACGAGCACGGCGGCATCGACCCCAAGGGCACCGTGCGCGCCCTCCTGTCCAACGCGGCCGGCGGCGCCACCCAGGGCGGCTCGACCCTCACCCAGCAGTACGTCAAGAACGCTCTGCTGATGGATGCCGTACAGCGCGGCGACCAGGAGGACCAGGCGGCGGCCACCGAGCAGACCTACGGCCGCAAGCTGCGCGAGGCGAAGCTGGCGATCTCCCTCGAGAAGCAGTGGTCCAAGGACGAGATCCTCAACGCCTATCTCAACGTGGCGCAGTTCGGCCCCTCGCAGTACGGCGTCGAGACCGGCGCCCAGCACTACTTCTCCAAGAGCGCGAAGGACCTCAACCCCGGCGAGGCGGCGCTGCTCGCGGGCATCACCAACGGTCCGAACCAGTACGACCCCGTCGGTCGCCCCGAGGCGGGCGAGAAGCGGCGCAACGAGGTGCTCGGGGACATGCTCCGCGAGGGCTACATCACCCAGGCGGAGTACGACCAGTACACCGCCCAGCCGGTCGAGGAGATGCTCACCATCAAGAACGTGCGCGCCGGCTGCGCGGACGCGAAGGGCTCCGGCTTCTTCTGCGACTACGTGACCCGCACGCTGCTGAACGATCCCGAGTTCGCACCGACCTACGAGGAGCGCCGCAAGCTGCTCTACGGCGGCGGGCTCACGATCCGGACCACCCTGGACCCGGCCAAGCAGGCTGCCGCCGAGGAGATCCTGCAGCGCCGCGTGCCCGGCGACTCCGAGAGCGGCTTCGGCCACTCGATCGTCACCGTCGAGCCGGGCTCCGGCAAGATCCTCACGATGGCCGAGAACCGCGTGTTCAACCCCTATCAGGAGGTCGGACCGGGCGAGACGGCGATCAACTACAACGTGCCGCAGGACCTCGGCGGCAGCAGCGGCTTCCCGGTCGGCTCGACCTTCAAGCCCTTCGTGCTGCTGGAGTGGCTCAAGACCGGCCACGGGCTGATGGACCGCGTGGGCACGGCCCGGGAGCCGATGACGACCTTCCCCGCCCAGTGCCTGAGCGGGGGTGCCTGGCGCGAGCGCGAGGGCTACAACCCGGACAACGCGGTGTCGGTGCGGCTCGCCCCGATGGAGACCGTCCTGAACGCGACCAAGTTCTCCGTGAACACGAGCTACGCGAACATGGCCCGCCAGCTCGATCTGTGCGACATCGCCGAGGGCGCCCGGGACATCGGCGTGGTCCCGGCCACCTACAACCCCTATGACCCGACCACCTGGGACATGCCGATCGAGGAGATGTACAGCACCGAGCTGGCGCCCTCCGTGGTCGTCCTCGGCGAGCTGCGCATCTCGGCGCTCGACATGGCGGCGGCCTATGCGGTGTTCGCCGCGGACGGCACCTACTGCAAGCCGCAGGCCATCACCGAGGTCGTCGACCGGACCGGCGAGGCCATGCCGATCACCGGCGCGGCCTGCCACCAGGCGGTCGACAAGGACGTGGCCGACGCGATGGCCTGGACCCTGCAGCAGGACCTCGAGGATCCCCGCGCCACCGGCCGCGGCAAGACCATCCCCGGCCACCCGGCGGGCGGCAAGACCGGCACCTCGGGCTCGCAGTTCCACACCTGGTACGTCGGCTTCACCCGTCAGATGTCCACCGCCGTGTGGTTCGGCCATCCGCAGGCGAACATCCGCCCCCAGGGCTTCGCGGTCGACGGCCAGATGCTCCGCCGCGGCAGCGTCTGGGGCAACACCGTCTCCCTGCCCACCTGGCAGGAGTACATGATCCGCGTGCACGAGGGCCTGCCCAGCGAAGCCCTCCCCGCTCAGCCCGCCATGACGAACACGCAGGCCTCCCAGAGCGTGCAGCCCGGCACGGTGCCGGACGTCTCGGGGATGGTGCTCTCCGAGGCGCAGTCCGCGCTCGAGGCGGCCGGCTACACCGTCGAGGTGCAGCGCGAGGCGTCGGACTCCGTGGGGCAGTGGTACGTGATCGGCACCGATCCGGCTCCCGGCACCTCGCTTCCCGAGGGGCAGACCGTCGTCATCCGCCAGTCCTCCGGGCGCGGCTGAGATGCGCGCAGTCCCCACCGCCCTGGCCGCCGCCGGGGCCGTCGGGCTGGGCGTCGGCGCCGCGGCGCACGTCTGGGCGCGGCACGTCGAGATCCACCGCTTCACCCTGCGCGAGGCGGAGCTGCGGATCCTCCCGCCGGGCGCCCGCACGCTGCGGGTCCTGCATCTGAGCGACGTCCATCTGGTCCCGGACCAGGAGCGCAAGATCGCCTTCCTGCGCCACCTGGGGACCCTGCGGCCGCACCTGGTGATCGACACCGGCGACAACATCGCCTCCGCCGCCGCAGTGCCGGTGCTCGCCGAGGCGCTCGCCCCCCTGCTCGAGCGCCCGGGGGCCTTCGTCATGGGCTCGAACGACATGTTCGCGCCCGGGCCGAAGAACCCGCTGCGCTACTTCCTGCCCGATCCCCGTCCCGAGGGGATGACCGAGCGCACCGACCGCGATCTGCCGACGGAGGAGCTGGCCGCGGCGCTCTCCGCCCACGGCTGGGAGGACCTCACGAACCGTCGCGCAGCGATCGAGCTCGGCGGGCTCGAGGTGCGGCTCGTCGGCGTCGACGACCCCCACCTGGAGCGGGACGAGATGCCCGCCCCGGAGCGGCCGGATCGCCCGCTGCCGTCGCACGGGAATGTGCTGCGCCTCGGCGTGGCCCACGCCCCGTACCGGAGGGTGCTCGACGCCTTCACGGCCGACGGCGCGGACCTGATCCTGGCCGGGCACACCCACGGCGGGCAGCTGCGTCTGCCCGGCATCGGGGCCCTCGTGACCAACTGCGATCTGCCCCGGTCCCAGGCGCGCGGCCTCTCCTCCTGGCGGGGCGTGGCGCTCAACGTCAGCGCGGGGCTCGGGGCGAGCCCGTACTCGAACTACCGCCTGTTCACGCCGCCGGAGGCGACCTTGCTCACGTTGCGGTCGCCGAAGCCCGGAACGGGCGCGTGAGCATCCCGGGCGACTGCTAAGGTTTCTCCTCGGTGAGCCGCTCACGCGGCCCGCTGTAGTACCGCAGGACTTCCGGGGTGTGGCGCAGCTTGGTAGCGCGCCTCGTTCGGGACGAGGAGGTCGCAGGTTCAAATCCTGTCACCCCGACCGGAGAGATGAAGGGCCGTGGAGCGTCATGTGACGCGCCACGGCCCTTCTCGTCATCCACCCCCATGTACCCGTCGGCGCGCACTGGACATGGCGGAGAAATCGCCCACAGCAAGGGCGCGCACCCTGGCGTGCACCCTCGCGAATTACACAGCTGTAGTTACCACGCCGATGTCCGAAATGCGAGAGCGACACAACGATTTGTCACCTCTTTGTGCAAAATCTTCGCAAAGGGCACCCATCATGCGTCCCAAGTCCCTGGTCACCCGCACATTCCCTCCACATACAGTGAGCGGCGGTGCCGCCAGTGGTGGGGCACCCGCCGTGCCGCCGCCTTCCCGTCACCGGTCCGGACGCTTCCTCCACTTCCCCTCGGTGACGGGCGCAGCTCCCCCGCCCGATCTCGGGCGACTTCTGCGCGGCGACGGAGAGAGGCACACTCCATGTTCCGGACCGCCCCACGACGCACCCACCGGGCACCCGGCCGGGCCGTCATCGACTACCGCGGGCTGGTGGCCCCGGTCGGCAAGGGAGTCGGAGGTGTCGCCGCCCTCGGCGCCGTCTCCGCGACTGCCGTGCTCGCCGGTGCGGAGGCCGCCACCGCGCAGGCCCCCGCCCCTGCCGCCCCGATCGCCGCTCCGGCCGCGGGCTCGGCTCCGGCCGCCGCGACCGCCCCCGCCGCCTCGCCCTACGCGAACGTCAAGCTCCGCCTCGGCTCCCGCGGCGATGCCGTCGAGGACCTCCAGCAGCGCCTGCGCGATCGCGGCGAGTCGATCTCGGTCGACGGCAAGTTCGGTCCCGCGACCCTGCGGGCCGTGAAGAGCCAGCAGAGCGCCGCCGGCATCGGCGTGGACGGCGTCGTGGGCCCGAAGACCTGGAGCGCCCTCGCCGGCGGGAGCACGAGCGCCCCCGCCACCGGCGCCTCCGGCTCCTCCTCCTCGCAGCCGAAGCTGCGCAGCGGCTCGCGCGGCGACGCCGTGCGCACCCTGCAGCAGCAGCTGAACGCCTCGGGCGCGTCGCTCACCGTGGACGGCAAGTTCGGCCCCGCGACCCTCAAGGCCGTGCGGAACCTGCAGGCCTCGGCGGGGATCGGTGTGGACGGCGTGGTGGGTCCGAAGACCTGGAACGCTCTCAGCTCGGGCCAGCGCATCACCGAGACCGCGAGCCGCGACTCCGATCGCGACTCGGCGCCCTCCTCGAGCTCGGGCTCCTCGAGCTCCGGCTCCTCGTCGAGCTCCTTCGACGGCGCGGCGATCGTCTCCGCCGCCCGCTCGCAGATCGGCGTCGGCTACACGTGGGGCGGCAGCTCCCCGTCGAGCGGCTTCGACTGCTCGGGCCTGATCCACTACGCCTACAACCAGGCCGGCGTGGACATCTCGCGCAAGACCGCCAAGGGCTACACCTTCGGCGGGCGGATCATCTCGCAGTCCGAGGCGAAGCCCGGCGACCTCGTCGCCTTCACCGCGGGCAACTACGGGCACATCGGGATCTACGCGGGCAACGGCAAGATCATCGACGCCTCGAACTCGCGCCAGCGGGTCATGGAGCGGTCGATCTGGAACTCGCCGCACGTGTTCGTGACCTACCGCTGATCCCCGCGGAGGACTCCGGGTCGCAGCACCCGGTCCACGGCGACCTGCTCGACGCGTGAGCGTCACCGGGAAGGAGCAGGACCCGTGAGGAGGCCCGGTCGGCCCAGCACCGACCGGGCCTCCTGCTGTCCGCAGTCGATCGGGGAGTGGCTCTCCCCGCAACCGGGCCGGGCCCGGTGAGCCGGGCCGGTCGCGGGAGGCATCGGACGGGCCGCCTCGTGCGCGCACGCGGCTCCGCAGCCTCCGGCACGCGGCTCCGCGGGCACGGGCATCGTGGCAGACTGGGACACGATCCTCGGGGTGGGGCCGTTCGTCGTCTCCGCCCCGGATACACCGCCGACGCCGCAGTCCAGGAGTGCTCCATGCCGGATCCGATCGCCCTCGTCCCGCTCCCCCAGTCCGTCCTCTGGTCCGAGGGGGTCTGGGAGACGTCCGATCCCTGGGGCGAGCTGTCGGTGGGTCTGAGCGAGGACCTGCCGCGCACCGAGTACTCGCTGACCATCTCCCCCTCCGGGGCGAACCTGGCGGCGGGCAGCGAGGCCGCCCTCGCCGACGGCCGCAACACCTTCGCCCAGATCCTCACCGGCGCCGGCACCTCGATCCCCTGCGTGACGATCCACGACCACCCGCAGTACGCCTGGCGCGGCATGCACCTCGACGTGTCCCGGCACTTCCTGCCCGTCGGCGAGATCGAGACGCTGCTGGACGTCATGGCGCTGCACCGCTTGAACATCCTCCATCTGCACCTCACCGACGACCAGGGCTGGCGGCTCGAGATCCGCGGCTACCCGCGTCTGACCGAGGTCGGGGCCTGGCGCAGCCGCACCCTGAAGGGGCACATGAGTGGCGACGAGGAGTCGTGGGAGTTCGACGAGACCTCGCACGGCGGCTCCTACTCCCAGGACGAGATGCGCGGCCTCGTCGAATACGCGCGCCGCCGCGGGATCATGATCGTCCCCGAGGTGGACCTCCCGGGCCACATGCAGGCGGCGATCGCCGCCTACCCCGAGCTCGGCAACTTCCCCGAGCAGCGGCTCGGCGTGCGTGAGGTGTGGGGCATCTCCGACCACGTGCTCGGCGTCTCCGACACCGCCTTCGACTTCGTGCGTGACGTGCTCACCCAGGTCGCCGAGATCTTCCCGGCCCCCTACGTGCACATCGGCGGGGACGAGTGCCCGCGCACCGAGTGGGAGCGCTCCTCCGCTGCCCGCGCTCGGATGAACGAGTGGGGCCTCACCCGCGTCTCCGAGATCCAGGGCCGCTACACCCAGTTCGCCGCCGACGTCCTCGCCGAGCACGGCAAAAAGGTCATCGCCTGGGACGAGGTGCTCGAGAGCCACCTCCCGGACGACACCGTGATCATGAACTGGCGCCACGGCAACGGCCTCGCCACCGCGACCTCCCGCGGCTTCCGCACCATCATCGCGAACAACGAGCACACCTATTTCGACCACTACCAGGGCGACCCCGCCGACGAGCCGCTCGCCATCGGCGGGCACACCACGGTGAAGGACGTCTACACCGCGGAGTTCTCCCCGAAGAAGCTCACCGAGGACCAGGAGGGCCTGCTGATCGGCCTCCAGGGCCAGCTGTGGACCGAGTACATGCCCGATGCGGAGCACGTGCAGTACATGGCGTTCCCGCGCATGTGCGCCCTCGCCGAGCGGGCCTGGGGATCGCCGCGCCAGAGCTATGCCGAGTTCGAGGAGCGCCTGCGCGCGCACCTGCCGCGCCTGGACGCCTTCGGCGTGCGCTACCGCCCCCTGGACTGACATGCCCAGCTCGCACCACGACGCCCACCCCTACGGGCGCTCCTCCGA
This sequence comes from Brachybacterium sp. J144, assembly GCF_036321705.1. Taxonomy (NCBI): domain Bacteria; kingdom Bacillati; phylum Actinomycetota; class Actinomycetes; order Micrococcales; family Dermabacteraceae; genus Brachybacterium; species Brachybacterium sp. J144. The sequence continues at coordinate 243,773 of NZ_JAZDCG010000022.1, read as the reverse complement.
CGATGTGCGCCGCCGCGACCAGCGGGTGCGGCGCATCCGCCGCCTGCGCCTGACGCAGCTGGTGTTCTTCTCCGTGGTCGCCCTCGCGCTCGTCGCCGTGGGCGCCTACGCCCTGCAGGAACTGCGCACCCCGCCCGCGGAACCCGGGGTGATCGCCGAGAAGACCTTCGGCACGGGGGCCGGCGAGGTCACCTGCCCGGAGCCCGGGGCACTCCCCCTGGAACCCGCGGACGTCCAGGTCACGGTGCTGAACGGCACCTCCCGCAGCGGCTTCGCGGGTCGTATCGCCGAGGATCTCACCGCCCGCGGCTACACGGTCGCCGAGACCGGGAACACCTCGAAGGCCGGGGCGCGCGCGACCATCGTGTACGGCCCGGAGGGCTATCTGGCGGCCCTGTCCGTGCAGGCGCAGGTGGGCGAGGCGGAGCTGCGCCTCGACGACCGCGAGGGCACCGCGGTGGACCTGCTGCTCGGCGAGGGCATCTCGAACCTCACCGAGGAGGCGGCGGCGAACGCGGCCCTCGCCGAACCGGCCGCGGCTCCGGAGGGCTGCGCGGCGGGCTGAGCGGGCGGCGGCACCGGAGGACTCTCAGTCCTCCCAGGCGCGGCGATCGGACTCGAGCCGCGAGCCGATCCACAGGGCCGCTCCCCCGCCGTACAGCAGGAGCATCACGATCGTCCCGAACACCACCGAGGTCGCCGGGGAGCTGGGCATGAGCCCCACCAGGAGGCTGTTGATCCCGGTGACCTCGGGGGACTCCGCTCCGGTGCCGATCTCCGGATCGACCTCGACCACGAAACTCGCCGAGGCCGGGACCCCGGCGCTGTCCTCCACGAAGTAGGTCACCGGGCTGGTGCGCCCGGTGAAGCCCTCCTCGGGGGTGAAGGTGATCGCCCCGTTCTCGTCGACCGTGTATACGCCCTCATCGGGCACCACCAGGCGCGTGCCGCGATGGTTCTCGAGCTCGGAGAGGTTGGTCGCCGAGAGCGAGCCGATCCGCAGGGTCGAGTTCTCGAGCGGGGCCGAGCCGCTGCCCGCGGTGTCGTTGCCGAGCACATCGAGGGTGACCGGGACGCCGGGCGCGGTGCGCTGCTCGTCATCGCGGAGGGTCGGGACCTCCTGGGCCACCGTCGCGGTCAGCGTCGCGGTGGTGGAGTTATCGGCGTAGGCGCTCTGCGCGGTGAGGCCGACGGGGCTCGCGACCCCGAGGAAACCCTCCTCCGGGGTCATCACCACCACCCGGCTGTCGAGGTCGATCCGCCAGCTGCCCTCGCCGGGGACCACGAGGGTCAGCCCGTCGGCGGAGAGCTCCGCCCCGTCGGGAACCTGGGCGGGATCGAAGCGGAGCGAGTCCGAGAGGATGTCCCGCACCCCGGCCCGCAGGTCGAACTGCAGATCGACACCGGGCACCTGGGCGAGGCTACGGTGGAGCATGACGGGATAGGCGGTGTAGAGCAGGGCGGTGTCGGCCACGGCTCCGGCCCCGTCGCTCCCGGTGATGCCCATGGGGGCGGTCTCGACCACGTCGGCGCTCTCGGGGCGGAAGCGCACCGTGGCCGTGTCCCGGTCGAGGGTCCAGGTGCCCTGCCCGGGCACCTCCACGCGCAGTCCGTCGGCCGAGGCGCGCGTCGCGGGCTCGCCCGGCAGCGGCACGAGCCGCAGGGTCGCGGGATCCACGAACTGCTGCCCCTCCCCCACCACGAACTGGATGTCCTCGCCGTACGGGGCGGACCAGTCGAGGTCGGAGATGATCGGGACGGTGAGGGTCACCTCGGACGAGCGGACCACCGCGCCCTCGGAGTCCTCGTCGACCACGCGCACCGGGTCGACCTGCCGTCCCAGCGGCGTGCCCGTCGGCGTGTGGGTGAGCACGGTGCCGTCGGCCGAGAGCTGCCAGGTGCCCTGGTCGGGGACGATCACCCGGCTGCCGTCGGCGACCGCGGCCGAGCCCTCGGGCAGCCCCGCGAGCTCGAGGCGCCGGGAGCCGCCCTCGGGGACGGGCTCGGTGAGGTCGAGGCTCACGGGGACGCCCGCGGAGCCGTGCATCGCGACCTGCTCGAGCGGGAGCATCTCCGGGGTCAGCACGAGCGGCAGGGAGCGGGTGTCGTGGAAGCCCGCGACGGTCAGGCCGACGGGGGTGCTCGGCCCGTCGACCCCGGCGAGCGGGGTGAAGACCAGGGACTGCTCGAGCAGGGTCCAGGTGCCCTCGCCGTCCACGGCGAGGCTGCGGCCGCCCTCGCCGAGGGTCATGAGGGCCCGCTCCGCCTCGGTGAGGTCCTGGGGGATGGAGAGCCGGGCGGAGGTCATGTCGACCTCGGGCTCCGCCGCGTCCTCGATCAGGGCGACCAGCGGGATGCGGGTGACGGCCCCGGCGACGATCTGCACGGTGCTGGTCGCGGCCGGGAACTCGAAGGGGCCGTCCTCGCCGAGTGCCGAGGCGGAGAGCGGGGCGGAGAGGACGAGCACGAGCGCGGCACCGAGGCAGGCGCCGCGCCGCGTCGCCCGACGCCACGGGCGGCACGGGACCGGTCGCGGCGTCGGCTCGAGCACCCGGCCAGCGTAGCAAGCCCGCCCCGGACGCCCACGGGGACGGCCTCCGCGCCCTAGAGTGGGACCATGGCCGAGCCGAGCTCCTCCGCGCCCATCAGCCCCCTCGACGAGGTCGTCGACGCCCCCGGGGAGGTTCTCCCGTTCCTCGACGCGACGGCGCTGCCGCCCCTCGACGAGCTGCTCGAGGAGCTCGCCGCGCAGCTCGCCGCCTGGATGCCGCGGCAGCGCTGGTATGCGCACAAGGGTGCGACGACGCCGACGGTCGCCGTGCGCGGGTGGGCGCCGCTCCGCGTCGCCCCGGACCATGCGGTGCTGCTCACGGTGGTCGTGGTGGGGCCGACGACGCCCGCCGACGCGGCTGCCGGGGTGGACGCGTCCGACGGGGCCACCGGGGCGGACCCGGACGCCGACGGTGCTCCGGGCGCGGCCGCGCACACCGCCCTCTACCAGGTGCCGCTGGTGCTCCGACCCGCCGCGTCGGCTCCCGCGGAGGAGGGTGCCGAGATCGCGGTGCTCGCCGTCCCGGGTGGGCCGCTGCGCTTCGACGACGCCCTGCGGGACGTGGACGGCCGTGCCGCTCTCGTGGCGACCCTGCTCTCCGGCGACGGCGCGCTCGGCGACTCCCTCGCGCTCACGGTGCGCCGACCCGATCCGGACGCCCCGCTGCCCTTCGGGCGCGCGATGACCTCGAGACTGCTCGCCGGCGAGCAGTCGAACACCTCGATGATCGTCGAGACCGAGGGCGCTCCGCCGCTGATCCTCAAACTGTTCCGTCTCCTGCAGCACGGCGAGAACCCGGACATCGTGCTCCAGGAGGCGCTCGCCCGGGCCGGCAGCACCCGCGTGCCCGCGCTGCGGGGCTCGGCCCGGCTGCGCTGCGGGGACCTGGTGGCCGATGCCCTCCTCGCCCAGGAGTTCCTGCCCGGGGTCGAGGACGCCTGGCGGGCCGCGCTGCGCTGGGCCGCGGCGGGCGAGGACGTCACCGACGCCATCGGGGCGCTCGGCGCGACGGTCGCGGAGGTGCACGCGGATCTCGCGCGCGCCCTCGGCACCGCCCCGGCCGATCCGTCGGCGCCCGCGGATCCCGCCCTGACCGCCGAGGTGGTCCGGACCCTGCGGGAGCGCCTGCGGACGGTCGCCGCCGAGCTGCCGCAGGTCGCGGAGCACGCCGCCGCGATCGGGGCGCTGCTCGACTCTGCGGCCGAGCAGCCGTGGCCCGCGCTGCAGCGGATCCACGGCGACCTGCACCTGGGACAGGTGCTGCTGGTCCCCGAGCGGGGCTGGGTGCTGCTGGACTTCGAGGGCGAGCCGCTGCGACCGCTCGTCGAGCGCTCCCGCCCGGACAGCCCCCTGCGGGACGTGGCGGGGATGCTGCGCAGCCTCGACTACGCCGCGGGCGCCGTGGCCCGCGACGCCCGCGCGGAGGGCGCCGATGGGGAGGGCGCCGATAGAGAGGGCGCCTATGCGGAGAGCGCCCCTGGGGAGAGCGCCCAGGCGACATCGGCCGAGGCCTGGGCGCTGCGGGCGAGGGAGGCCTTCCTCGCGGGCTACTCTCAGCAGTCGGGGACGGACCTGTCCGCCCCGTCACTCCGCGTGCTGCTCGCCGCGCTCGAGGCCGACAAGGCCGTCTACGAAGCGCTCTACGAGGCGCGGAACCGTCCCGACTGGCTGCCGATCCCGCTCACCGCGCTCGCGCGGATCAGCGCAGCGGCCGCGGCGGAGGGGTCAGCGGGCTGATCGGCGAGGGCGGGCTCGTCGTCGTGACCGGCGAGAGCGAGCCGGGCAGGAACGGGGCGCTGATGGCGCGCACGGCGACGCGCACCCCGACCACCAGGTCCAGCCGGTCGCCGGCCTCGTCGATCCAGCTCGCGCCGCGGCTCGCCGCGCCGTCCAGATCGCGGTGCCGGCGCATCCCGCGCAGGCTCGCGACGGAGTGGACCACCTCGACCAGGTCCTCGGTGTGCGCGTCCGCGGGCCGCGGGGCGCCGTGGGAGGCGAGGAGGGGGCTGACGTGGCAGAGGGTCCCCACCCCGTGCCAGGACTCCCCCGAGGAGCGGTCCCGCTGGGGGCGGCGGTCCTCGAAGGCGATCAGTTCCGGCTGCTCCTCGAGCAGGGCGGTGGTGACGGCCCCGAGCAGGTCGCGGATGCGTTCGTGGGTCTCGTCCTGGGTGGGGACGGTGTCCTGGCTCGCGGCGCGCAGGGCTGACATCCTCGTCCACCTCTCGCCCGACGTCCCCGGCGGGGACGTGCTTCCTGCTGGTCACCGCCCCGCAGGACGATCGGCGTCCAGGGTAGCGGGAGGGGCCGGGGAGTGCCGATGGGGAGAACTCCCCATGGCGCTCCCCGCCCGACTCATGCGTCGACGGGCACGAACTCCACGGGGGCGACCTGCGAGTAGCGGTCCTGCCGGATCGAGACGACGCCCACGCCGCCGATGAAGGGGGCGAGGGCCTGGGGGTTCTTGCCGGGGTTGGCGAGGATCACCTGGAACCCGAAGTGGCGGAAGGACTCCATCGCGGCGGTGATGAACTTGCCCGCGCCCTTGGAGAAGGCCTCGTCGATGATGATCGGGGCGTAGCGCGGGACCTCCTGGCCGGTGCCGGCGAGCTGGTAGCGCAGCGCCGCGGCGAGGCAGAAGGTGGTCAGGCGCTCGTTCTGGCCGCCGGAGAGCGGGCCGCCGGACTCGTGGGCATGGACCACCGTGCCCGCCGCGTCGACCTCCTCGGCGTGGAAGTGGACGTGACGGCGCACGTCGAGGATCACCCGGGAGACCTGGTCGTCGCGGGTCCGGGCCGCGCCGATCATGTCCATCAGGTGGCGCAGCGACTCGAAGCGCTCCTCGGCCAGCTCGCGGTCCCGGCTGATGTCGTTCAGCGCCGTGTCCGCGACGGCGCCCTCGAGGGCGCTGCGGAACTCGTCGAGCGCCGCCAGGTGCACCGGTCGCATCGACAGCTGCAGGTAGCGGCCGGCGTGGAACTCGACCTGGGCGAGCAGCGCGTTGATCCGCTGCAGGCGCTTGCGGATCTCGGCGGGCTCGCGCGCGATGGCGGTCGCGAGGGCCTGCACGTCCCCGAGGGTGTTGCCGGTGAAGAACTCGAAGAAGCGGTCCTCGACCTCGGGCAGCTTCTCCTCCTCGATGCCGCGCAGGATCTCGAGGTAGTCCCCCGCGGACTCGAGGCCCGGTGCGGTGTCCCCGGCCTGCGCGGGCCAGCGGCGGGAGAACTCGCGCATGGCGGTGCGGATGTCCTCCTCCGCCCGGGAGGTGCGCCGGGTCAGGGCCATCAGCTCGGCGTCGAGGGTCGCCGAGGCGTCCTTGGTGACCTGGTCGATGTTCGAGATGAGGAGCGTGGGCGCGATCGCGGCGAAGCGTCCGGCGAGTTCTTCCTCGACCTCCGGGGCGAGGCTCGACTCGGCGATCCGCTCGCGAGCGGCGGCGAGGCGCTCCGCGGCCCGATCGGCCTGCTCGCCGAGCTTGCCGGCCGAGCGCACCACCTCGAGCAGTTCCTCGTCGCTCTCGGCGATCGAGCGCTCGACCTCCTCGATCTGGCGGGCCAGCTCGGTCAGGGCGGCGGAGCCGTCCTCGGCCGCGCGGACCATGTCGCGCAGGTTCGCGACGCGCCGGGCGACGGAGGCGGCGTCGATGTCGTCCCAGGTGACGGCCGCGATGGCCTGGAGGGCGAAGAGCCGTTCCCGGCGCCGCTCGCGCTCGGCCTCGACGTCCTTGCGGCGGGCCTGCGCCTCGAAGAGGGCCTGTTCGGCGCGGGTGCGCTCCTGCTCGAAGACCGCCCGCTTCGCGCGGTTGTCGAAGCCGAGCACCCACTGGGAGCGGTCGTTGATCTGGCGGTCGGCGTTCTTCTCGTGCCGGGAGGCGGAGTGCTTGATCTGGCCCGAGCGGAGCACGGCCCGGTTCAGGCGGGTGAACTCCTCGAGCGTGTCCGCGCAGGTGTAGTCCATCCGCGCGGCGATCTCCCCGGTGAGCCAGGTGTGGAACTCGCCGTCCTTCACGTCGAGCTTCGCGGCGAGGGTGCGCGGATCGAGGCTGCGGGCGGGCCGGCGCAGGTCGGTGTTGACCCGGTTGTAGGAGATGCGGCGGCGCAGCTTGGTGCGGTCGATGACCGCGGCGACCTCGCGGTAGACCCGGTCGGGCACGAGGATCGAGCGCGCGAGGCCCCGCAGCGCCTGCTCGGCGGCGGCGGTCCACTCCTCCTCGCCGCTGCGCACCTGCAGCAGCTCGGCGGCGAAGGGCAGCTCGGTCGGGGCGATCCCGACCTCGGCGGCGATGTGGTCGCGCAGGGCGATGTCCTCGGAGTGGAGGTTCGAGGCGCGCGTGGTGAGGGAGGCGAGCTCCTCCTTGGTCCGGGCGAGTGCGGTGCTCAGCTCGCGGACCTGCGCCTCGGCCTCCCAGCGGGCCGTGTCGGCCCCCTTCTCCTCCTGGTCGAGCTGCTCGCGCAGGGTGGCGACCTCGCGCTGCAGGGCGAGGAACATATCCTCTCCCGCGGGGGTGCGCAGTTCGACGGTGGCGAGCTGCGCGGCGAACTCGGTGGCCCGCTCGCGGCGTCGCTCCCGCTCGACCTCGAGGCCGGCGATCTGCTGCTTCCAGTCGTCGATCTCGCCGCCGCCGGCGCGCTTGCGCTGCTCCTTGAGCTGGGCGAGGTCGCCGCGGGCCTCGGCGACGTCCTGGGTCAGCCGGCGCTGCTGGGCGCCGAGGGAGTCGCGCTCGAGCTGGAGGCGCCCGGACTCCTCCCCGAGCAGGCGCACCAGGTGGTGGGCGGCGAAGACGTCGATGTCCCCGCGGCGGTCCACGAGCTCCCCGCCGCGCTCGCGCATGGCGGTCCAGTCCTCGTGGGAGGTGCGCAGGCCGCGCAGCAGGTCACGCTGCTCCCGCGCGGTGACCAGCGCCTCGTGCACCTCGGAGAGGTTCTGGAAGTTGGCGAGGGCCTGGTCGGCGAGGTCGAAGGTGCGCGGCGCGTCGAGCATGTAGTCGCGCAGCAGGGCGTTGACGTCGCCGAGCTCCTTGGCGGACTGGATCTTGTGCAGCAGACCGAGCGCCTTCTCGTCGGGGATGCCGAGCAGCTGCGAGAAGGCGGCACGGTACTCGCGGAACTGGCGGAAGGTCTGGGTGCCGGGGTGGGCGGCCTCGAGCGCCTTGCCCTCGATCTGGGTGGAGACGAACTGGCGCAGGTCGGCGACATCCAGCGGGGTGCGGGCGACGACGTAGAGGCTCTTCACGTCGCTGTCGGCGCTGTGTCCGGCGTGGAGGAGCAGCAGGCGGGAGAGCTGGACGGTGCCGCCCTTCCCGTCCGAGTAACGCAGGGTGACGACGCTGAGGGTCGTGCGATCGCGCAGCACCTCCTGACTGAACTCGCCGGTGGCCTGGTCGTAGTGCATCGCCCAGGCGCCGCGCACATAGCTCGCCACGGTGCGGCGGTACTTCGACCGGGCGGGGCCGGCGTCGGAGGCGGCGGCGTTGAACTGCAGCGTGCGCGGAGGGGTGAGCAGCGCGCTGATCGCGTCCAGCAGCGTGGACTTGCCGGTGCCGGGGCCGCCGGTGAGGAAAAAGCCCTTGGGGGAGATCACGAGGTCGTGGGTGCCGTGGAAGGTGCCCCAGTTGGAGACCTGCACGTGGGTGAGCCGCCACTGCCCGGGATGCGGGTGGGCGGGGTCGGTCTGCACCTCGGCGGCCCCGGCCTCGGGGGCGGTCACACCGGGCAGGTCGAGGGTCGTCGCGTCGGTCTCCACCCGGGCAAGGGTAGTCGCTGCGCGGCCCTCAGCCCGCTCGACCCGGCGCGAGGCCGAGGTCGCGCGCCTGCGCGCGAGCCATGTGCACGAGATACGCCTCGCTCGGTGAGGATCACACCCCGCTCGAGGTCACCCTGCGCGCGGCGATGGAGGCCCTGCAGGAGCCCGCCCCCGCCCGATGAGCACGCGAGCTCCCGCCGGAGCGCGCCACACATGGTGACCAAGAAGTCATGTGCATCTCCGTTCCCCTCCGGGAACACCGCTGCACATGACCCGTCGGTAACCGGTGGGCTTCGGGGGTGGGGTGGGGTGGGCGGCCTCGGGGGTCGGGCGTGGTTCCCGATCAGCCTTCGGCACGCCCCACGCGCCAGTAGCCCATGAAGGAGACCTGCTTCCGATCCACCCCGAGCTCCTTGACGAGGTGACGCCGCAACGTGGTGATCACCTTCGCCTCCCCGGCGAGCCAGGCGTAGAACGGGCCCACGCCCTCGGTGGTCTCCCAGAGGATCACCGCGTCGGGGTCGACCTCCTCGAAGGCCTCCCCGGCCCGGGCCGGGCCCACCGAGCAGTCCTGACACAGCTCCGGCCGCTCCTCGAGGAGGGTCCGCACCGCGGGGTCCAGCAGCGTGCCGTGCGGGGCGTCGCCCCGGGCGAGCCACGAGATCTCGACGCCCGAGCGGGTGAGCACCCGCTGCGCGTCGTCCTCGTGCGGGACCTCGATCAGCGCGTGACCGGTGAAGCTCTCGGGCAGCGACTCGAGGATCGCGCAGATCGCGGGGAGCGCCGTCTCGTCCCCGGCGAGCAGCAGGCGCCGCGCGGTGCCGGGACGGAACTCGATGCCCGGGTAGTCCGGGGCGAGCAGGTGGCGGTTCGGGCCGAGCAGGGTGATCTCGTCGCCCACCTGGGCGGATGCGGCCCAGCGCGCCGCCACGCCGCGACCCGGGACCTCGGGCTGCTCGAGGTGCAGCACCATGTCGAGGTCGAGCTCGGGATCGGGGCCGAGGTTGCCCGGATGCCCCGCACCGCGCAGTTCGCGGATCGAGTAGGTGCGCATCCATCCGCGCTCGGCCGGCTCGACCTGCAGCCAGTCGCGGTACCAGCCGTCGAAGCGGTCGGGATCGGCGAGCGCCTCGGGGCGCAGCGCCGCGAAGAGGTCCGAGCGCGCCGCAGGCCCCGGGATGATCAGCTTCACGCGCAGGTCGAGCAGCGGCCCGTTCACCCCGAAGTGGCGCAGGTGCGGGCCGGTGAGGGTGAGCCGCACGAGATTCCGGCCCACCATGCGGCGGGCGCCGACGGTGAGCGGGAAGGCCAGCTGCGGACTCGCCTCGATCGCGGGCAGCAGCACGCTCTGCTGCTCCCCGCTCTGCTCCTCCGCGCCCTGCTCCTCCCCGCCCTCCGGGGCGGCGTCGGCACCGGGGGCGTCCTGGTCGGCGCGGTCCTGCGTGGCGGTGGCGGTGGTAGTCATGGTGCGCTCCTCGGGGTCGGAGTCGGGGGCGGTGACAGCGCCGCGGGCGAGCGGCAGCACCATCGGAGTGCCCGTGACGGGGTCGGGCGTGATCAGGGCGTCGAGCGCGAAGACTTCACGCACCATCGGCGCGGTGATCACCGCGCGCGGGCTGCCCTCGGAGTGGATCGCGCCGCCCGCGACGGCGACCAGGTGGTCGGCGTAGCGCGCGGCGAGGTTGAGGTCGTGCAGGACGATGCCCACGGTCGTGCCGCGCGTCCGGTTCAGTTCCCGGACCACGTCGAGCACCTCGAGCTGATGGGTCACGTCGAGGAAGGTGGTCGGCTCGTCGAGCAGGAGCACGTCGGTGCGCTGGGCGAGGGCCATGGCGATCCACACGCGCTGGCGCTGGCCGCCGGAGAGCTCGTCGAGCAGCCGTCCGGAGAGCTCGGCGGTGCGGGTCACCTCGAGGGCCTCGGCGACGGCCTGCTCGTCCTCCGTCGTCCACTGCGGGAACAGCCCCTGGTGGGGGTAGCGGCCGCGGGTGACGAGCTCGCGAACGGTCACACCGTCGGGGGGGATCGGCGACTGGGGCAGCAGGCCTAGCCGCCGGGCGAGGTCCTTGCCGCGGAGGGCGTGGATGTCGGCGCCGTCGAGCAGCACCTGTCCGCCGCGGGGCGGCAGCAGGCGCGAGAGCCCGCGCAGCAGGGTCGACTTCCCCGACCCGTTGGCGCCGACGATCATCGTCACCCGCCCCTCGGGCAGGGTGAGGTCGAGGTCCTCGACGATGACGCGGCGGTCGTAGGCGAGGTGGAGGGAGCGGGCGGTCAGCTGGGCCATGGGATCACCTTCCCGATCCGGCGGCGGAGCGCACGAGCATCCAGAGCAGGAACGGCGCTCCGAGCGCTCCCGTGATGACGCCGGCCGCGAGGTCGATACGGCCGAAGAGGTTCTGCCCGGCGACGTCGGCCGCGAGCACGAGCACCGCCCCGACGAGCGCCGCGAGCGGCACGCTGGGCCTCCCCGCGAGCATCCGGGCGATCGGCCCGGAGAGGAACGCAACGAAGGCGAGGGGTCCGGCGACCGCGACCGGCAGGGCGGAGAGCAGCACGCCGACGACGACCAGGGCGATGCGGGTCGCGGGGACCGGCAGGCCGAGGCTCGTGGCGGTGTCGTCGCCGAGCTGCAGGATCCGCAGTCGGCCGAGCAGCAGGGCGAGCAGCGGCACGAGCACGCAGAGGGCCCCGGCGAGCACCGCGAGGCGCGGCCAGGTGGCCCCGGAGAGCGAGCCGACGAGCCAGTGCATCGCATCTCCCGCTCGCTGCGTCGGCATGCGGCTGAGCAGGTACTGGATGAGCGCGGTGAGCGCGGCGGCCACGCCGATGCCGACGAGCACGAAGCGGTCGTCGACCGCCCCGGCCCCGCCGGCGCCCGCACCGCCGGCCCGGTGGGCGCGTGCGACCCACAGCACCAGCAGCGCGGTGGCGAGCCCGCCCAGCAGGGTCCACCAGAACAGGGTCAGGCCCTGCGCGTCGAGGACGGCGAGAGCGAACACTGCGGCGGCGGAGGAGCCGAGGCTCACCCCGATCACGTCGGGGCTCGCGAGCGGATTGCGCAGCAGGGTCTGGAAGACGGTGCCGGAGAGCCCGAAGGAGGCGCCGGCGAGCACGCCGACCAGCGCCGCCGGGAGCCGGTCGTCGAGCACGATGAAGGACACTCCGGGCACGTCCTCCCCGAGCAGCACCCGCACCGCGAGGTCGGCGTAGACGAAGGGGGTGCCCAGCAGCACGCGCGCCACGACCAGGACGAGCACGGCGGTGAGCAGTCCGGCGCCGAGCAGCAGGACGCGGCGCCGGGGCCGCGCGGCGGAGGCGGCGGCGGTCACAGCGAGACCCGCTTCCGGGTGCGGATCAGGAGCAGGAAGACGGGCACGCCCAGCAGCGCGGTCATCACGCCCACCTGCACCTCCGCGGGCGGGGCGATGACACGGCCGACGACATCGGCGAGCAGCAGCACCGTCGGCCCCGCGACCGCGCTGAGCGGCAGCAGCCGGCGGTGGTCGGAACCGACCACGAGACGGACCGCATGCGGGACGACGAGGCCGAGGAAGCCGATGGGGCCGGCGAGCGAGACCGCCGCCCCGACCAGGAGCACGATCCCGATCCCGAGGAGCACCCGCACCCGCCCGACGTGCACGCCGAGCCCGGTCGCGGCGTCGTCCCCCAGTGCGAGGGCGTTCAGCGAGCGGGCGCCGAGCAGCACGATCGCCGCGCCGAGCACCAGGACCGGGGTGACGGCGGCGAGGTCCCCGAGGTCGCGCGCGCCGAGCGTACCGACCTGCCACATGCGCATGCGGTCCAGCGCCCCCTGGTCCAGGAGCACGAGGCCGTGGACCACGGAGCCGAGTCCCGCGGTGACCGCGGCGCCCGCGATCGCGAGGGTCACGGGGGTCGCGCCGCTGCGGCTCGCGGCAGCGATCGCGTAGACGACGACGGCGGCGAGCGCGGCCCCGACGAAGCCGGCGACCATGAACTCGGCGACCCGGGAGATCGACAGCACGTAGACGGCGAGGGCCACCACGGCGGCGGCCCCGGCGTTCAGCCCCAGGATGCCGGGATCGGCGAGGGGGTTGCGGGTCATGCCCTGCAGGGCGGCGCCGGCCAGGGCCAGGGCGACGCCGACCGCGAGGCCGGTGAGGGTGCGCTGGAGGCGCGAGAGCACCACCGCATGGTCAGCACTGTCCGCGTCGAAGGCGACGAGGGCCTGCCAGGCCGCGCCCGGCGGCATGGAGCGCGCCCCGACCAGGAGCGACAGCGCGCACGCGATCGCCAGCAGCACGAGGCAGCCGGCGATCGCGAGTGCGGTGGCGCGAGAGGGCACAGGCTCAGGCCCGTGCGGTCTTCGCGGCCTCGACCACGGAGGGGACGACGTTCTCGAGCGCCCACGGGATGCTCAGGGCGCTCGCCGCGGAGACCGACAGGGTCTGGTGGTCGTCGGCCGTGAGCACCAGCGCGCCGGAGGCGACCGCGGGGATGGTGGAGAAGAGCGAGTCCTGCTGGAAGGTCTCGACGGTGTCGCCGGCGGCGGCCCAGGTGTAGAAGACGTCGGAGACGAGCTCGTCGGCGCGCTCGGCGGACCACTCGAAGTAGAAGGTGCTCTCGTCGGCGGTGTTCTCGGTGACCACCTCGGCCTGGGTCATGCCGAGCGCCGTGAAGAAGCGGGGGCGGGTGTCCTCACCCGAGTAGATCGAGATCAGGTGGTCGGACAGCGAGAGGTTGCCGGCGATGAAGGTCGAGTCGGCGACCTCCGGGTTCTCCTCGCCGACGGCCGCGAGATCAGCGGTGAGCTGGTCGACGAGCGCGCTGGCCTCCTCGCTGCGGCCGGTCGCGGTGCCGACGGCGGTGAGGACGTCCTCCCAGGAGGCGGTGTAGTTCGCCGCGAGGGGGCCGATGGTGGGGGCGATCTTGGAGAGGGTCGCGTACTCCTCCTCGGTGAGGCCCGAGTAGGCGGCGACGATGAGGTCGGGGGTGAGCGCGGCGATCTCGTCGGTGTTGACGCCGTCGGCCTCGGAGTACGTGGTGGGAGCGTTCTCGCCGCCCCAGGCGGCGCCCAGCTCCTCGAGCTTCGCGTCGTTCCAGTCGGTGGAGGAGTTGGCGTTGCCGCCCCACTCGACCAGCGGCAGGCCGACGGGGACGATGCCCAGCGCCAGGACGGTGTCGCCGTTGACCCAGGAGACGGTCGCGATGCGGGTCGGCGCCGCGGCGATCTCGGTGGTCCCGTAGAGGTGCTCGACCGTCACGGGGAAGGCGCCGCTCGCGGCGGAGCCCGCATCGGACCCTGCATCGGACGCAGTGGAGCCGGTGCCGGTGGCGGTGCCGTCGGGGCTGCAGGCGGCGAGCGCGGGCAGGGCGAGAGCGGTGAGCACCACGGAGCGGCGCGAGAGGGACGGGGTCATGGCTGTCCTTGTCGACGGACCCCCGGGAGCGGGGGTGAGGCGAGCCTGACCTTATTACGCGCGAACGACGTTGCTCAATTGCTGGGCGCCGATGCGGCGCGGATCACGTCGGCGACGGCGCGCCGCGGCGGGTGACACCGGGGCACGACGGCAACAGCGACGGCGCGTTAGTCCTGCGCGCCGTCCTCGTCGGCCGCGTCGGCGTCCGCCGGGTCCTCGAGGCCGCCGACGCCTGCCTGGCGGTACAGCTCGATGAACTCGCGCGCCGTGTCGGGCCCGATCATCAGGCGCAGCACCGGGGAGACCTCGTAGTCGTCGCCCTGCTCGTCGAGCAGCCCCGCGCGCTGCAGCTTCGCGATCGCGGCCCGCACCTCTTTGGCGAAACCGGCCTCGTCGGTCGAGGTGGTGCGGCGGTAGGCGGCGAGCGCCTGCTGCAGCTCTGCCTCGGAGACGACGGTGCGCTGACCGCGGGAGGACTGGGTCAGCAGCATCTGACGCAGCACCAGCAGCAGCACCGAGTCCAGCCGGTTCAGGCCCGTCAGGCGGCGCAGCAGCTTCGGGGCGTCGGGATCGTCCTCGCTCTGCCGCACGAAGGCGACCTGGGCGTCGTCGTCGACGACGAGCTCGAGGAAGAGGTCCTCGAGGCGACGCTCGAGCGCGGCCCGGTCGCGCAGCAGCTGCGCGTAGCGGGTGGGGTCGCGGCGTCCGTCGAGATAGGGGCCCTGCAGGAGGTGCACCAGGACGCGGCGCGACTCGTCGACCAGGGCCGAGCCGGGGGCGGTGGGGGCGGCATCGACCTGCTGCAGCTGGTCCTGCGCATCGCTATCGGGGCGGATTCCGGTGCTCGTCACGGCTCCCTACCCTACCGGCGCGCACCGCCCCGCCGAGGCTCGCCCCCGGTCGATTTCCCCGAAAGCCGTGACCACGGCGACGGTGTTTGGTGGAATGCAGGGGCATCCCGTGATGCCTCCCCGACCCGGATGGGCCGGGGACCGACGGCAAGGAGCGACCATGTCCGACATCCCCATTCTTCTCATCATCGTCCTGGTCGTGGTGGTGATCCTCGTGATCGTCCTGGCCGTCGTGCTCGGCCTGCTCGGCGCCCGGAAGCGGCGCGAGGCCCAGCAGGCGGCGGACCGCCAACGCGCCGCCGAGCTGCGTGACGAGGCGCGAGCACAGGAGAAGGCCGTCCAGGATCGTGATCTCGCCGCCCGCGAGACCGAGCTCGAGGCCGATCGCGCCCGTCTGGAGGCCGAGCGCAAGGTCAAGGAGGCCGAGCAGGAGCAGATCGCGGCGGAGCGCCGCCGCGCCGAGGCCGAGGAGCAGCGCGCCGCCGTGGAGAAGGACCGCCCCTCGGTGCAGGAGCGGCTCGCCGAGGCCGACCGGCTCGACCCCGACACTCCCGATCCCGGTACTCCCGATCCCGAGCAGCGCGGCACCGCCGGCACCTCCGGAGCGGGCACCGCGGCCGGAGCGGGCGCCGAGCCCGCGATCGCAGGCGGTGCCGCCGCGGCGACGCACGAGGAGCGGTCCGAGGACCGCGCCGGCCGAGAGGCCGCGCACCGCGGTGATCAGCACGCCGAGGAGCACCCCGCCGGAGGCCACCGCGGCGATCCGCGCGAGGAGGTTCCTGCCCGCGACGAGGACCTCGGACGCCGGGACGACCTCGGACGCGGCGACGACGGCACCGACTATGCCGACCGTGCCGACCGTCAGCGTCACGGCGCCGGATCGGCCGCCGGGGCGGGCGCCGTCGGGGGTGCCGCTGCCGGAGGCTCCGCAGACCGTCGTGAGGGTCGCCCCGATGCACGACAGGACGACGGCGTGACGCGCGACGGCGTGACCGGGGACCGCTCCGTCGATCGCCGGGACGACGGCCCGTGGGTCGGCTCCGCGGCCGACAACCCCGACGTCGTTCGCGACACGCAGGGCGATCTGCACGCCCAGGACCGAGTCCGCGACGAGCAGCGCACCGACTCCCGCGAGGAGCACGTCGGGAGCCACGACGGCCCCGAGCACCACGGTGCCGGGACGCCCGCCGCGGCGGGCACGTCGGCGGTCGGCGAGGAGGGGCAGACGGACCGCCCCGCCCCCCGGCACCGCGGCATGCCCCCGGAGGAGCAGGACGGCGGGACCCCGGTGTTCGACCACCTCGAGTCGACCGAGGGGCAGGACATACGGCCGGCACACGAGGGCACGCGCCCCTCGCCCCATGGCGACGGCCAGTACGGTGCCGAAGCCGTGGAGGTCCGCCAGGCGGAGGAGGGCTACGCGGACCGCGATCACACGTCCCGCGACCGCGCGTCGGCCGACCCCGAGTTCCGCGCCCCCGAGGGCCCGGACGGGACCGAGGACGGCATCGTCCCGCCTGAGGACGGCGAGCAGCCCCGTCGCTGACCGCGGCGGAGCGACCTGACGACGAGGGGCGCCGGGGGCAGGGACGACCTGCCGTCGGCGCCCCTCCTCGCGTGCGCGCCCGTGCCACACTGACCGGCATGCCCGCCGACCCTGCTCCCCGCGCGCACTCCCCCGGCCCGCGCACCCGCATGGACGACCTCACCGTCGAGCGCGTGCTGCGCGTGGTCGAGGCGATCCCCGCCGGGCGCGTGGTCGCCTACGGCGAGGTGGGCGCGATCGTCGGCGTCGGCCCGCGGCTCGTGGGCCGGATCATGGGCACCTGGGGCTCGTCGGTGCCGTGGTGGCGGGTGACCAACAGCTACGGCGACCATCCGCTGCTGGCCCGGGCGCTCCCCCACTGGGAGCGGGAGGGCATCGAGCTGAAGCCCAACGGGCTGGGATGCCGGATGAGCCGCTACGGCGCGGATCTCGAGCAGCTGCGCGCCGACGCCGCGCCCGCGCTCGCGGAACTCGAGACCACGGCTGAGGCTGAGGCTGAGGCTGCGGCTGGAGCTGAGTCGATCTCGACCCCGCCCGTTCACTCCACGGGCAGGTCGTCCAGGAAGTAGTAGGCGGGGATCCGCGCCGCGTAGTCGCGTCCGTCCAGCTCGCGCCAGGTGACGATCTCGGTGGACCCCTCGCGCTCCTGGGCGTGGGAGGTGGCCAGGAACATCAGCCCGATCACGCTCGCGAGGCCCTGCTCGGCCGGCCGCTCCCGCAGCACCTCGCCGATCGACGCCTGGCCCGCGCGGCCGCGGACGTCGTTGACATGGGAGGTGAGGCCGACGAGGTCGATGTCGTTGGTGCGGACCAGGTCGGCGAGCACCTCGACGCTGAGCGAGGTCGCATCGTGCACCTCTGCCTCGGCGGGCGCGCCCGGATCGGTGGGGTCCTTGAGCCGGTGCTGGGCGACGGAGGACAGCCGCACCCGCGAGAGGTCGAGCTCGAGGCCGAAGGGCGCCCGCGTGGACACCTCGTCCTTCTGCGCGAGGGCCACGCCCTGCGCCTCCTGGAGCGCCTCGAGCAACACGCGGTGCTGGCGGAAATCCTGGGAGCGCACGAAGCGGGCCAGCGAGCGGTAGAGCTCCGTCTTGACGTCGAGCACCTCCTGCGCCGGCTCGTAGAGGTCGCTGAAGACGTTCGCGAGCCTCTCCCGCTCGGCCCGGCCGAGGGAGCGGGCGAAGTCACGCTCGAGGAGCCGGTCGACGAGGTCCTGGGTGGTGCGGGTCTGCACCGGGTCGTTGAGCATCCGGAAGAAAGCGGTGAAGGTGCGGCCCACGGTGGACTGCCCCAGCAGGTCGTCGCCCGCGAGGAGCTGCTCGAGGATCTCGCCGCGCGAGGACTCCGGGGAGAGGATCTGCTCGCGCAGGTGCAGGTCGACGGCGCGCAGGTCCTCGCGGTACTGGAGGAAGTCCCCCGAGAGCTCGGCCGCGATCTGCAGGATGTCCCGCAGGCGGTCGACGGAGGCCTCGGGGCTGGGCAGCATCAGCTCGCCCTCGGCGAGGTCGCGGATCTCCCGCTCGATGCTCTCGCGGCGGCGCTGCAGGTCGGCCAGGCGCACATCCCGGTCGGTCTCGGTCTCCTCGGCGAGCCGCTCGAACTGCTGCACGACGAGCTGCAGGCGCGACTCGGTGGTGGTGCGCCGATGCTCCTCGAGCGACGCGATGAACTGGATCGCGTCGATCGTGGCCGGGGACGGCTCGAAGGTGGTCTCGGTGCGCTGCGGGTCGTCGCGACGGGTCAGGTAGCCCTCGCGGACCCAGCCGTCGACGTACTCGGCGGCGCTGCGCCCGGCGCGGCCCTCCCCGAGGTCGGAGTCCTCCTCGATCCCGGCGCCGTCGGCCCGGTGCTCGTCCTCGTCGTGGAGCAGCGCGAGATGCGCGCCGACGCGGGCGATGAGCTCGCTGCGCGGCAGGCGCCGGTCGCCCGCGGGGAAGGTGGCCTGCAGGATCGCAAGGACGGCGGGTGCCTTGGTCGCGGCGAGCAAGCGCCAGGTGCTGGCCCGACGCAGCTGCTCGTAGGCCTCCTTGCGCGCGGACACGGCGTCGCTGCGGCGGTCGGTCCACCGGTTCGGCTCGGTCGTGGTCACGAGGAGCGAGTCTAGCCAGGCGCGGCGGCGCGTCGTGGCACGGCGCCGCGGCGACGTGCCGGCCGGCCTGGTGGTGACGCCCCTGGCTCGTCGTCAGGCCAGCCCCATGGCCACACCCCCGGCCGATGGCCACGCCCCGCCCCGAAGCCACACCGAGTGCTGCCTTTGGACCGTCACCGCAGCCCCGAGGCGGTCCAAAGGCAGCACTCGGCGGCGCGGGACCGGAGCGGGGCGGAAGCGACGGGACCTGAGGAGCGACGGCCCCGGGACCGTCGGCCAGGTCCGGCGCGCGCCGCCCGATCCCTCGATACACTCATCCGTGAACGTTCACGCCTCGCGACTGCCAGGAGACTCACCGATGAGCACACCCCTCCCGACCTCTGACCGCACCGACCGCTGGTGGGAGGAGCTGCCGGCCGGTCGCAGCCGCCTGGCCGGACGCGCCCACCTGAGCACCGACGCGCCCGTGCTCTCCCTCGACGGCACCTGGGACTTCCGCTACGGCCAGCGGGCCGACGGCACGGGCCTCGGCGAGCCCGCCCCGATCGAGGTACCGGGACTGTGGCAGCTGCAGGGCTACGGCGCCCCGCAGTACACCAACGTCATCTACCCCATCCCGCGCGACGTGCCGCACGTGCCGGACGAGAACCCGACCGGTCACTACTCGCGCACGCTCCCCGTCCCCGCCGAGTGGGCGGAGCAGCTCGCCGCCGGTGCCCGGATCCTGCTGCGCTTCCAGGGCGTGGACTCCGCGGCCAAGGTCTGGATCGACGGCGCGGAGATCGGCGTGACCGCCGGCTCCCGCCTCACCCAGGAGTTCGACGTCACGGACGCGCTCGCCGCGCCCACCCCCGAGGGCGGCCACCGCCTCGACGTGCGGGTCGTGCAGTGGTCGGTCAACACCTATGTCGAGGACCAGGACATGTGGTGGGCCTCAGGGATCTTCCGCAGCGTCGACCTGCTGCTGCGCCCCGCCGGCGGGATCCACGACCTCGTCACCCACGCGGACTTCGACCCCGCGACCGGGGAGGGCCTCCTCACCGCGTCCGCCTACGGGGTCGACGGAGAGCTGGTCCCCGCGACGATCCGTGTGCCCGCGCTCGGCCTCGAGGCCGCGGCCGACGGCACGGCGATCGCCGTCGGTGCCGTCGACCCGTGGAGCGCCGAGACGCCGACGCTCTACGACGCGACCGTCACCACCGCCGACGGCGCGGAGACCGTCACCCTCCGCCTCGGCTTCCGCCGCGTCGAGATCGACGGCGACATCTTCCGGGTCAACGGCGAGCGGATCGTCTTCCGCGGCGTGAACCGCCACGAGGCGGACCCGGTCGTCGGCCGCACCCAGCACCTCGCGAACCAGGACCTCGACGTGCAGCTCATGAAGCAGCACAACCTCAACGCCGTGCGCACCTCCCACTACCCGCCGCACCAGCGCTTCCTCGACGTGTGCGACGAGCTGGGTCTGTACGTGATCTGCGAGGGCGACTTCGAGACCCACGGCTTCCACGCCGACTCGACGTGGGGGGAGGACGGCTCGGGCGCCGCGGAGGGTCCCGCCCGCAATCCGCTGTTCCGGGAGTCGCTCGAGGAGCGCAGCCGCCGCTTCGTCCGCCGCGACCGCAACCACGCCTCGATCGTCCTGTGGTCGATCGGCAACGAGGCGGCCTCCGGTCCGGTCACCGAGGCGATGGTGGCCGCGGTGCGCGAGACCGATCCGACCCGCCCGGTGAGCTACGAGCAGGACTACGCCGCCGAGTACGTCGACGTCTTCTCGCTCATGTACTCGACCGTCGACGAGTCTGAGCAGATCGGTCGCCGCGCGCTGAGCGAGGAGTACCAGCAGAAGCTCACCGACATGCTGCGCGGCTTCGCGCTCGACGTCCCCGACGGCCACTTCACGGATCCGCCGGCGCTCACCAAGCCCTTCCTGTGGATCGAGTTCGCGCACGCCATGGGCAACGGCGCGGGCTCGCTGAAGGAGTACATGGAGCTCACTGAGCGCTATCCCGCGCTGCACGGCGGCTTCATCTGGGAGTGGATCGACCACGGCCTCGTCACCACCGACTCCGACGGGAACGAGATCTACGGCTACGGCGGCGACTTCGGCGAGCGCCTGCACGACGGCAACTTCGTGGCCGACGGCCTCGTGCTCCCCGACCGCACCCCCTCGCCCGCGCTGCTCGACGCGAAGCACCACTACTCCCCCGTCGGCCTCTCGGTCGCGCCGGACCGGGTGCGGATCCGCAACCGCTACGCCTTCCGCGACCTCGCCCACCTGCGGGCCGAGGTCTCACGCGACGGCCAGCGCAGCTGGACCCCGCTCGAGCTGCCCGCGATCGCCCCGGGCGCGGAGGCGGACCTGGCCCTGCCCGGCGAGGCGTCGGCCGCCGTCGTGGTGCGCGTCCTGCAGCGGGAGCCGGAGGGCCCGCTGCCCGCCGGACATCTCATCGTCGCCGCGGACCACGTGGACGCCGAGCGGCTCGCCGCCGAGTCCGCCCCGGCCCCCGCACCGGCCGTCGCCCCTGTGTTGGCGGAGGACGGCTCGTGGTCGCTGGGCCCCGCCCGCTTCGACGACCTGGGGCGCCTCGTCGCCCTCGGGGACCTCGCGGTCGAGCACTCCTACGCGGACCTCTACCGGGCGCCGGTCGACAACGAGCGTGCCCGCACCCGCTACCCGCTCGAGGCGCGCTGGAAGCGGATCGGGCTGGACGTGGCGCGTCGGCGGCTGGTCGACATCGCCGCCGACGGCGAGGAGCTGGTGATCCGCAGCCGTCTCGGCCTCGACGGCAGCGCGATCGGCGCCGACGTCCTCGAGCGCTGGCGCGGGGATGCCGACGCCGTCGAGGTCACGGTGACGATCACCCCCTCGTCGACCTGGCGCGAGGACCTGCCGATGCCGCGGATCGGCTGGACTCTCGCGCTCTCCGGCGCGCCGGGCGAGGTCGAGTACGACGGCTACGGCCCGCACGAGTCCTATCCGGACACCGGCGGCGGCACCACCTTCGGCACCCACCGCTCGAGCGTCGCGGACCTGCAGGTGCCGTACGTCTTCCCGCAGGAGAACGGCAACCGGGCGGGCGTGGTCCGGGCCGTGCTCGACGCCCCGGCCGGCGGTCTCGAGCTGCGTGCTCCGCAGGGTCTGGGCCTCGCGGTCCGGCCCTGGTCCACCGCGGAGCTCGACGCGACGGACCACGACGGCGCGCTGCGAGCCGACGGCCGCACCTGGGTGACGCTGTCGGCGGCGCTGCAGGGCGTCGGCTCCGCGGCGTGCGGCCCGATCCCGCTGCCGCAGTACGTGCTCTCGCCGCGGGAGGAGACCTTCTCGTTCCGCCTCGCGCCGCACCGCGGCTGAGGCCCGCTCCCTCGGGACCGATAGCCTGGGGGCCGACGTCGATCACTCCCGGTCGGCGCGGTCTCGAGGGAGCAGCATGTCGCAGGGGTACGGAGCAGGGGACGGACAGCAGCAGTGGGGCGCTCCGCCGCCCCCGCCGCAGGGATCGGGACAGCCGCACGAGCAGGACCAGCCGGGCCAGCAAGCCCAGCAGGCGCCGGCCTGGGAGCAGCCGGCACCCGCCCCGCAGGCGAGCCCGGCTCCGGCCTGGGGGCAGCCCTCCGCACCGGCGGCGAGCCCGGCTCCCGCCTGGGGCCAGGCCTCGCCCCCGCCCGCGCCGCAGCAGTCCGCCGCGCCGATGGGCGGCTACGCGGGCTCCGCGTCCGCTCCCGGTGGCTACCCGGGGACCGCTCCCGCCGCGACCTCCGGCGCGAGCCCGGGCCTGCGCAAGTGGCTGAACATCTCGGTGATCACGCTGCTCGTGCTGCGCACGCTGGTCGGCGTCGGCGCCGTCATCCTCGGCTTCGCTGTCGGATTCTCCTCGGGTGCGGGCCTGGGCTATGACGGCACCATGGCGGTCGCGGGCATCGGGGCGATCCTGCTGTTCCTGCTCCTGGGCGTGGTCGTCCTGGTCACCCTCGCCGTCCTGGTGCTCTCGATCATGGTGGGGGTGCAATCCTCCGGCCGGACCCGGATCGGCGCCTTCGTGATCGCGGGGACCCTGGTGCTCTCCTGGTTCGCGTACCTGATCCTGGTGTTCGCGCAGAACGCCGTGACCGAGTCAGTCGCCGGCTCCGTGGTCGTCCTGATCCTGCAGCTGCTGCACTGGCTGCTGGTGGTCGTCGCGCTCGTGGTGGGCCTGATGATGATCCGCCGCGCGGCCGCGCAGACCGCCTGAGAACCCACCCCCGCGGTGCCGCCGGCACCGCAGCCCCCGACGGGAGCATCCTCAGCCGCCGAGCAGGAGGGTGCTCCCGTCGGTCGTCACCAGGGCCCGGCCGCCGCCCACGGGCTGCACGTCAGTGATCTCCGCGGCGGTGCGCAAGGAGAGCAGCTCCTGGCCGCTCGCGGCGTCGAGCACGCGCAGGCGCTGCAGGGGGCGCGGGTCGAGGGCCCGCTCGCGGGGCAGTCGCTCGAGGACGACGACGCTCCCGGCGCCGAGGCCGCCGCGCAGGGTGCGCGGATCCCCCAGGAGCGGGGCGGTCCAGGTGTTCTCCCCGGTCGCGAGGTCGTGGGCGACGAGCTGCGAGGCGTCGTTGGCGAGCACCATGCGGGAGCCGTCGAGGCCGATCCGGGCGACGGGGGTGAGGATCTCTCCCGCCGCCTCGCCGCCGGGCGCGGTCCAGGCGGCCCGCTCCGCGGAGGCAACGATCTCGCCGGCCACGTCGGTGCCCGCCTCGGTGCCGGTCGCGAGCACCCGGCCGTCCTCGAGCCGCACCTCCCAGGCGCCCGCCGGGGAGGGGTCCGAGGTCCACAGCACGGAGCCATGGCGGAAGGCGGTGACCGTGAGCGCTCCGTCCTCCGCGGAGCAGGCGGTCAGCACGACCGGCGCGTCCTCCTCCAGCGAGGCGGGGGCGGGCGCCGGGGTGGTCGCGGCGATCCGGCAGTCCTGGTCCGGGGTGGCGAGCACCTGGCCGACGGGGAAGCCGGTCGCGGGGTCGAGCTGGACCCAGCCCTGCACCGGATCGGCGTGCAGCGGCACGTCGCCGAGCACACCCGTGGCGGTCACGGCGTCGAGGAGTCCGGCGGGGGCGTCCGGCCGGGCGGGCACGCTGACCCCGACGGGGTCCGGGCCGCGCGACGCCCCACCGCCCGCCCCGTCCGCAGCGTCCGCCGCGCCACCGGTCACGGTCCACAGCGGCTCGGTGGGGGCCTCGAGGTCGACGCCGCTGATCCGGCAGACGCCCTCCGCACAGGCCCGCACCACGAGCACGTCCCCCGCGAGCGCGAGCGGCTCGCCGGCGACCTCGGACCAGCGCTGCAGGCGGCCGTCGGAGGCGGGGTCGATCTCCGTCACCCGGGTGACCCCCGCGCTGACCTGCACCAGGCGGGTCCCGTCGGCGGAGAGCGCGAGCACGTCCCCCGGGGCCGTCTCGAGCTGAACCGCGCCCGCACCGGGGGTGAGCAGCTGCGCGGAGCCGTCGGCCCGGCGCACCAGCACCGGGGAGCCGGCGACGGGGACCGAGGCGACCGCGTCCCCCTCCGCGAGCGGCGCGATCCGCGTGCTCGCCCGCTCCGCGAGGTCGTCGGGGCGGGCGGCGCGCACGGCCGGGAGGATCAGCGCCGCGGCGAGCACCAGCGCGAGGCCGAGGGCCAGCACCCGACGGGCCCGGGGCCCCGGGCGGGCGCCCGGCAGGGCGAGGATCGCGGCGCCGACCGCGCCGCCCGCGAGGACTCCCGCGAGCAGGCGCAGCCAGCCCAGCAGCAGGTGCCCGGCGAGCAGCGCGGCCACCCCGGCGAGCGCCGCGAGCACGACCGCCAGGCCGAGAGCCAGGACCGGGTCGAGGCCGTCACCACGCCTCGTCCCCGCCCGGTCTTCCCCCGCGACGTCCTCACTCACCGCCGGGTCACCGCGGCGAGCCGTAGTAGTCGCCGGTGCGCTCCTCGCGCAGCGCGTCGAAGTCGCCGGTGCCGAGCGCGGCCCGGATCTCGTCGACCAGGCGCACCACGAAGCGCTCATTGTGGATCGTGCACAGGGTCGAGGAGAGCATCTCCTTGGCCCGGAACAGGTGGTGGACGTAGGCCGCGGTGTAGTGGGTGCAGGTGTAGCAGTCGCACGTCTCGTCGATCGGGGAGAACTGCCGCCGGTAGCGGGCGCCGGTGAGGTTCACGCGGCCGGTGCGGGTGTAGACGGCGCTGTTGCGGGCCACGCGCGAGGGTGAGACGCAGTCGAAGGTGTCCGCGCCCGCAGCGATCGCGGTGAACAGGTCGTCCACCTCGCTGATGCCGAGCAGGTGGCGGGGCCGGTCCTCGGGCAGCTCGTCGGTCACCCAGCCCACGATCGTGCCGAGGTTCTCCTTCTCGAGCGCCCCGCCGATCCCGAAGCCGTCGAAGGACCAGCCCTCCACGTCCATCGCCCCGAGATCCTGGGCGGCCTGCCGGCGGAGGTCCTCGTACTGGGCGCCCTGGATGACGCCCCACAGCTGCTGATAGGGGCGGTGGGTGCGCTCGGCCGTGAGCCGGGCGTGCTCGGCCAGGCAGCGCAGCGCCCACAGCCGGGTGCGCTCGAGCGCCCGCTCCTGGTAGCCGCGGGAGTTCATCAGGGTGGTGAGCTCGTCGAAGGCGAACATGATGTCCGCGCCGAGGCCGTGCTGGATCTGCATCGAGACCTCGGGGGTGAAGCGGTGCTCGTCGCCGTTGATGAAGGAGCGGAAGGTGACCCCGTCGTCGTCGACGTGGGCGAGGCGCTCCTTCCCCTCGGCGACCGCGTCGTCCTCGCCGGAGGCGGTACGGGCCTTCTCCCCACCGGAGAACTCGGAGGAGAGCACCTTGCGGAAGCCGGCGCCGAGGCTCATCACCTGGAAGCCGCCGGAGTCGGTGTAGGTGGGGCCGGGCCAGTTCATGAAGGCGCCGAGCCCGCCCGCCTCGTCGACCAGGTCATGACCGGGCTGGAGGTAGAGGTGGTAGGCATTGGCGAGCAGCGCCTGGGCACCGAGGTCCGCCATCGACTCGGGCAGCACCGCCTTGACCGTGGCCTTGGTGCCGACCGGCACGAAGGCGGGGGTCGCGATCTCTCCGTGCGGGGTGGTGATCACCCCGGCGCGGGCCTTCTCGCCGTGGCGGGCGGTGACCGCGAAGCCGGTGCTCTCCCGTCCGGGATGCGCGGAAGGCTCCAGAAGGGGGCCGGAGGGGGCGGCGGGGCGAGCGGCGGGCTCAGGGCTGCTGTCGGCGGAGGTCACCGGCACATGCTCCCATGACCGGGGGCAGCGGGCGGCGCTGTGGGAGGATGCGGGCGGCGCATCCGGTGGGGGCCGGCACGGGGAGCTCCTGCCTCCTCCGCACCGGTCGCGACCGCAGGAGCACCCATGTCCGAGACCCCCTCCCCCGTCCCGTCCCCGGGCGGGCGCCTGCGCCTCTGGGCGACCATCACCGCGATCGCCGCGCTGCTCCACGCTCCGCTGCTCCTGCTCCTCCAGATCCCCGCGCTCTGGGTCTCCGAGGCGGCGGGCGGACTCGTCGTCGCTCCGATCATCGTCGTCGGCACCGTCGCCGGGGTGATCGTCGCCCTCGGAGTCGCGCAGATGCTGCGGCACGGGCGCCTCGACCCGGACCGGGTGGCGATGCTGCCGCTCGTCGCGTTCGGCCTCCTCGTCGGGCGCGAGCTGGTCGCACTGCTCTCGACGCTCGCCCGGATCGTGCTCGCCCTGGGCACCTCCCCGCGGGGCGACGTCGCCGTCCTCGGGTGGCTGAACCTCGCCACGAGCGCGGTCACCGGCCTGATCACCCTCGTCCTCGCCGGGGTGTGCCTGCTCATCGCGGCGACCGCGTCTCGTCCGGCCTCGCGGGGAGCCCGCCTTCCGCTGCGGGTCCCCGCCCTCGTGGGTGCCCTGCTCGTGGTGGTCGTGCTCTCGGCCCTGATCCAGCTGACCCTGGAGTTCGCGATCGATGTCCTGTCGGGGGCGGGCCTGGACACCTTCGCCGCGGTGCAGGCGATGCTCGCCGTGTGGTCCCTGGTCGCCGGGCTCGTGGGCCTCGGTGCCGTGCTGCTGGCCGGACGTGCCGAGTCCCTGCTGCGCTGGACGGCCATCGTCCTGATCGCGCTGTTCCCCCTGATCGGGGCCCTGCAGACGCTCTTCCAGCGCTTCCTGCTGGCACCCTCGAGCGGGCCGTGGTCGGCGGTGCCGTCGGACCTCGCGCTGTTCGTGAACCGCATCGTCGCGCTGCTCCAGCCCGTCGGCCTCGGGATCTGCGCCGTGCTGCTGGTGGTCGGCCTCGTGCTCGAGCTGGGGGGCCGGGGTCGTGCGCGGCGCTGAGCACCCGATGGTCCCGGGCCCTGACGCGCCGTAGGATCGCGGGGTCCGCTCGACCCGATCCCAGGAGTCCCTCCGATGTCGACGCCCTCGGCCCCTCGCCCCGTGGGAGGAGGCGATCGCGATCACCTCGCCCGCTGATCCCCCGGCGCCGCGCCGGGGTGGTCGTCGGGCGCGCGCGCTGAGCGAGGAGGAGACCGCCCGCCAGGAGGCCCTCGCCCGCGCCATCGCCGAGGAGCAGGAGGCTGCGCGCCGCGCCGCGGCACCGGCAGACTCGCTCGAGGACTGGACCCAGGACGGCGAGCCGGTGTCGGCCCCCGTCGACCCCGCCCCCGAACCCGCCCCCGCGGGCGAGGCACCTCCCGCGGGACCGATCGCGGATCCCACGCCCTGGCTCGCCGCCCCGCTGCCCTCGCAGACCTCGACCCTCGACGACTGGCTCCAGGGACCGCTCGAGTCCTACGCCGAGCGGGAGGCGGAGGACGCCTGGTCCACCGCGGGCTCCGTGGCGGGCACGTGGCGGCCGCAACGGGAGCAGGCGGCCCCCGCCCCCGACGAGGACGCCGCGGGGACGCTCCCCTCCGACCCGTCGGCCGCCACCGTCCCCGCGGGCACCCAGCGGCGGGACCGCCCCGCCTTCCGCGCCGAGCTGCACGGACTGCGCGCCGTGGCGCTCGGCCTGGTGGCCGTCTACCACATCTGGCTCGGCCGGGTCTCGGGCGGCGTGGACGTCTTCCTCTTCCTCTCCGCCTTCTTCCTCACCGGCACCTTCGTGCGGCGCCTCGAGAGCGGGCGCCCCCTCGCGATCCCCCGCTACTGGCTGCACACCTTCAAGCGCCTGCTGCCGCCCGCGGCGGTGACGATCCTGCTCGCCCTCGCGGCGACGGCCGCCTTCCTGCCCGCCTCGCTGTGGCCGACGGTGATGCAGCAGGCCGTCGCCTCCGCGGTCTACCTGCAGAACGCGCTGCTGGTGCTGCTGCAGGTCGACTACCAGGCGCGCGATGCGGGAGCCGCCTCCCCGCTGCAGCACTTCTGGTCCCTCAGCGTGCAGGGGCAGGCCTTCGTCGTGTGGCCGCTGCTGTTCGCCCTCGTCGTCCGCCGGGCCCGGCGGGGTCGGCCGATCCGTCGACCGCTGCTCGCGATCATGGCTCTGATCGGGGCGGCGTCCCTCACCTGGTCGGTGCTCTCGACCCAGTCGCAGCAGCAGGTCGCCTACTTCGACACCGCGGCCCGGCTGTGGGAGTTCGCGGCCGGCTCGATGCTGGCCCTGGCCCTGCCCGCCCTGGACCGCTGGACCGGGGCGCGGCGCCCCGAGGAGGAGCGGGCCCCGCGACTCGGAGCCCTGCGCGCCCTGACCGGCTGGGCGGGCATCGCCCTGCTGCTCGCCACGGGCATCGTGCTGGACGTGTCCTCGCAGTTCCCGGGCTGGATCGCGATGGTGCCGCTCGCGGCGGCGGGCGCCGTGGTGGTCGCGGGCCACTCGGGGCGGCGCTGGGGCGTGGACGCGCTGCTGTCGACCCGGCCCGCGGCCTTCGTGGGCGACATCTCCTACGCCCTCTACCTCGTGCACTGGCCGATTTTGGTGGTGTGGCTGCACCACAGCGGCCAGGAGCGGGCGGGCCTGCTCGACGGCGCCGCGGTCCTCGCGGGCTCGGTGGTGCTCGCCTGGATCCTGACCCGGGCGATCGACGCCCCCGTGCGCCGCTCCCGCTGGCTCGAGGCGAGGCCCTGGCGAGCGCTGACCGCGATCGCGCTGAGCCTCGCCCTCGTGCTCGGCGCGAGCGGCGGCTGGTGGACCTGGCTGAACCGCCAGCCCGAGCCGGTCCCCGCGGCCCAGGGACAGGAGCTGCCCACGGACGAGGTCGCGACCGAGGCCCCCGCCGTGCTGCGCCCCGCCGGCTGGCAGCTGGGCGGGCAGTGGCCTTCCCTGCCCGAGTCCTGCAGCGGCGCATGGGCGCCGTCGGTCGTCTTCCGCAACGTCCACTGCGAGCAGCTGCTGCCCGCCGGCTCCGAGCCCGCCGAAACCATCGTGGTGGTGGGCAGCTCCCACTCCCGCCAGTACATCCCCGCGCTGATCCCGCTCGCCGAGGAGCGGGACGCCCAGATCGTGAACCTGTCGATGGACGGCTGCCCGTTCCTCGCCGGGGCGGAACGGGACGCCTACTGCGCGGGCTACGACGAGTGGGTGCTGTCCTACCTGGACTCCGTCGACGTGGACACGGTGCTCGCCACCATGACGCTCACCTCCGCGGACTCCGCCGAGGAGGTGCTGCCCACCGGCGCGGACACCGCCGTGCAGGCCCTGCTCGACCGCGGCCTCGACGTGATCGTCACCCGGGACACGCCCCGCTGGCCCGCCGACCAGTTCCAGTGCGCGGAGTCCGTGGTCGACGACGGCGGCACCCCGGCGGACGCCGACGCCGCCTGCGGCGCGGAGGCCTCCGCGAAGTTCGCCGCCGAGAACCCCGCCGCCCCGCTCGCGGCGCTCACCGGACCGGACGCGAGCGTGACCCTGCTGGACCTCAGCGACCAGATCTGCCCCGACGGACGCTGCTCCCCCGTGCTCGGCGACGTCTACGTCTACATGGACGACGACCACCTCACCCGGTTGTTCGTCGAGGAGACGCTCGCCCTCGCCGCCACCGAGAGGCTCACCGCAGCCGGGTTCTGAGCCGTCGCCGGGCCGCTACGATCGGACGGTTCCGGGCCGAGAGGCGGCCCCGAGCAGAAAGGGGTGCCCGGCGTGGACGCTCTCGCAGTGCCGGCGACGATCCTGGCGGCGCTCGCGGTCGTGGTGATCCCGGGTCTGCCCGCGGTGCTCGCGCTGCGCCTGCGTCCCCTGACCGCCGCCGGGATGCTCGCTCCGATGTCGCTGCTGGTGGTGACCGTCGCCGCGGAGGCGGGGCGTCTCCTCTCGGTGTCGTGGAGCCCGCTGTCGCCGCTCGTGCTGGGGCTCGTGCTCGGCGGCGGGCTGTGGCTCGTCGGCCGGCGCCGCACCCCGCCCGCCGGCCCCGCCGCGCCCGTCGACGCCGCCGCGGAGCCCGCGCCCCGCTGGCTGCCGCGCCTCGCCGTCGGCAGCGGACTCGGAATCGGCGGCGGCGTGCTGCTCGCGCGGTCGCTGCGGATGATGGGCTCGGTCGACGCGCTCAGCCAGACCTACGACAACGTCTTCCACCTCAACGCGGTGCGCCACATCCTGCGCGAGCACGACGCCTCCGCGTTCACGGTGGGCGGGATGACGTCCCTGCCCGGTGAGGAGGCGTACTACCCGGCGCTGTGGCATCAGGCGGCGAGCCTCGTCGTGCAGCTCTCCGGGCAGGAGATCATCCTCGCCTCGAACGTGCTGATGCTGCTGGTGGGCTGCGTGATCTGGCCGGTGGGGCTGATGGCGCTCGTGCGCGCGGGCACGCCGGCGGGGCCGACGGGGGTGTTCGCCGCGGGCGCCCTCGCGGGGGTCACGGCCGCGTTCCCGCTCTCGCTCATGTCCTGGGGGATCCTGCTGCCGTACCTGCTCTCGGTCGCGATGATGCCCGTGGTGGTGCTCGGCGTGGCCCAGCTCGCCGGGCTCACCCCCGCGGGGCGGGAGCGGCTGCGCCCGCTGCAGCTCGCCCTGGTGCTGGTCGCGGGCTGCGGGGCCGCGGCCGCCGCGCACGGCCAGGGGGTGTTCGTGGGCCTCGCCCTCGGCGTGCCGATCCTGCTCGCGGGAGCCGTCGCCGCGACCGTGCGGGCGCGCCGCGGGGAGTCGTCCTGGCGCGCGGTCGTGGTGCTCGCCCTGCTCGGCGGGGCCACCGCGGTGCTCGGCGTGGCCGGCTCCCTCCTCGTGCGCCCCCCGCAGAGCTCGGCCCTCTGGACGCCCAACGCCTCCCTCGTCGAGGCGATCGGGCAGGTCGGCTCGCTCTCCCCGAACGCGACACCGACCTTCGTGCCGCTCGGCATCGTGGCCGCCGGATGCCTCCTCGCGGTCGCCCTCACCGCCCGCTCCCGCTGGATGCTCGCCCCGTACGCCCTCGCCGCCCTGCTCGGGATCGCGACCCGCGCCACCCCGGAGGGGGACCTCCGCTACCTGCTCACGGGCGTCTGGTACAGCGACAACTACCGGGTCAGCGCGATCCTCCCGGTGATCGCGGTGCCGGTGCTGGCCGTGGGGCTCGACGTGATCGTGCGCGTCGTCGCCGCGCGCGTCCCGGCCCTGCGCGACCTCCGCTCCCCGCGCCGACCGCTGATCGGCGCCGTCGCCGTCGTCGCGAGCGTCGCGACAGTGCTCGGCCTGTCCGTGACCTCCGAGGCAGCCCGGGTGAACATGTGGTACCTCGAGCAGGACTGGCACGGCGACCAGCTGCTCACCCAGGACGAGCTGACGCTGCTGCGCCGCCTCCCCGAGCTGGTGCCCGAGGACGCGGTGATCGCCACGAACGCCTGGAACGGCTCCTCCCTCGCCTACGCCGTCTCGGACCGGCAGGTGCTGAACACCTTCATGGGCTTCCAGGCCGAGCCCGAGGTGCACCTGCTCAACGCCGAGCTCGACGAAGCGCAGCGGGACCCCGAGGTGTGCGACGCGGTCGAGGAGCTCGACGTCGAGTACGCCCTCGACTTCGGGCCGCAGGAGCTGCTGGGCCGCTCCGCGACCTACACCGGCCTCAACGAGATCTCCGAGACGGGCGCCGCGGAGGTCATCGCCCAGGAGGGCGACGCGAAGCTCCTGCGCATCCTCCCGTGCCGCATGTCCGATGGTTCAATGACCGGATGAGCACCTCCACGGCCGCCGCGCCCTCCCCCCGTGCCCGCTCCGTCGCCCTGGACCTCGGGGCGTTCGTCACCGCCTCCCCGTCGAGCTTCCACGCCGCCCGCGAGGCGGCCCGCCGGCTCGAGGCCGCGGGCTTCACGGAGCTGGTCGAGACCCGCCGCTGGGAGCGCGAGGACGTCTCCGGGGACCGCTACGTGCTCCGCGACGGATCCCTCATCGCCTGGTCCGCCCCGGAGGGCACGGACGCCGCGACGCCGCTGCGGATCGTCGGCTCCCACACCGACTCCCCGGCCCTCAAGCTGAAGCCGAACCCGCGCCTCGGCGGCGAGGGTCTCGCCCAGGTGGGCGTCGAGATCTACGGGGGGCCGCTGCTGAACTCGTGGCTCGACCGCGAGCTGCGCCTCGCCGGCCGCCTCGCCCTCGCCGACGGCCGCACCGTGCTCGTGGAGACCCCGGGCCTGCTGCGCGTCCCCCAGCTCGCGGTGCACCTGGACCGCGGCGTCACCAAGGACGGCCTCACCCTGGATCCGCAGCGGCACATGCAGCCGCTGCTCGGCTTCGCCCCCGGCGACGTGCTCGAGGTCCTGGCCGCGCGCGCCGGGGTCGCACGGGACGAGGTCGTGGGCTTCGACGTGGTCACCGCCGACTCCCAGGCGCCCGCGCTCTTCGGTGCCTCCGACGAGTTCCTCGCCTCCGGGCGGCTGGACAACCTCAGCTCGGTGCACGCCGAGGTGGAGGCGCTGATCGCGGTCGCCGCCGGAGACCGCGCGGAGACCGCCGTGGGCCCCGCGCCGCTCGCGCTGCTGGTCGCCAACGACCACGAGGAGGTGGGCTCCGCGACCCGCTCGGGCGCGGCCGGGCCCTTCCTCGAGGACGTGCTGGTGCGGGTCCACGCCGCGCTCGGCGGGGACGAGGCGAGCCGCCGCCAGGTCCTCGCCTCCTCGCTCGTGCTCTCGGCGGATGCGGGGCACGCCGCGCACCCCAACTATCCCGAGCGGCACGACCCCGTCACCCGGCCCCGCCTCGGCGAGGGACCGATGCTGAAGATCAACGCCAACCAGCGCTACGCGACGGACGCCGTCGGCATCGCCGCCTTCGTCGCGGCGTGCGAGCGGGCGGGCGTGCCCCATCAGAGCTTTGTCTCGAACAACGCCATGCCCTGCGGCTCGACCATCGGCCCGATCACCGCGACGCGCCTGGGGATGACCACGATCGACGTGGGCATCACCCTGCTGTCGATGCACTCGGCCCGCGAGATGTGCGCGACCGCGGATCCGCTGCTGCTGCAGCAGGCCTGCGCCTCCTTCCTCCGCGGCTGAACGGACCCGCACTCCCACGATGTCCTCCCCCGCGCCCTCCTCCTCCACCGCCGAAGCCGCCGGCGTCGGTGCTCACCCCGCCTCGCACGCGGGCCGCTTCCGGCCCGAGCTGCACGGGCTCCGCGGCGTCGCGATCGGCCTCGTGGTCCTCTACCACGTGTGGTTCGACCGGGTCTCCGGCGGCGTGGACGTCTTCCTCTTCCTCTCCTCCTTCCTGCTGGTGGGCACGTTCATGCGCCGGGTCGGTGCGGGGCGGCCGACGGCCCCGCTCGCCTACTGGGCGCGGACCTTCAAGCGGCTGCTGCCGCCCACGACGGTGGTGGCGCTCGCGACCCTCGCCGGGGTGTACCTGCTGCTGCCCGCGGAGCGCTGGATGACCGCGATCACCGACGCGATCGGCTCGGTGCTGCACGTGCAGAACTGGGTGCTGATCCGGCGCGGCGTGGACTACTACGCGGCGGAGGAGGTCGGCGCCTCGCCCTTCCAGCACTTCTGGTCGCTGTCCATCCAGGGGCAGGTGTTCCTGCTGTGGCCGCTGCTGATCGGCGCGGCGGTGCTCGTGGCTCGCTGGCGGCGCTGGTCCGTGCGCCCCGTCCTCGCCGTGGTCTTCACCCTCGTGCTGGTCGCCTCCTTCGCCTGGTCGGTGGTCTCGACCGCCACCCATCAGGAGATCGCCTACTTCGACACCGCCGCGCGGCTGTGGGAGTTCGCGGCCGGCTCGCTGCTGGGGCTCGCGCTGCCCGCCCTCGAGGAGCGGCGCGAGCGCTCCCGCGGCCGACGGGCCCGGCCCCGCGTCTCCCCCGTGCGCGTCGCGGCCGGCTGGGCGGGGATCCTGGGGCTGCTCTCCTGCGGCCTGCTCGTGGACGTGCAGGGCGCGTTTCCCGGCTGGATCGCCGCCTGGCCCCTCACCGCGGCGGCGCTCGTGCTGTGGGCGGGAGCGACGGGGAGCCGACTGGGCGTGGACCGGCTGCTCTCGAGCCGTCCCGCGGCGCGCCTGGGCGATGTCTCCTACGGCCTCTACCTCGTGCACTGGCCGCTGCTCACCCTGTACCTGGCCCATGCCGGGAAGGCCCGCGCGGGACTGCTCGACGGGCTGGTGCTGATCCTCGTCTCGCTCGTGCTCGCCTGGCTGCTCACCCGGCTCGTCGACACCCCGATCCGCCGCTGGCCCTGGGCGGGGGCCCGGGCCTGGCGCGGCGGTCTCGTGGTCGCGAGCTGCCTCGTCCTCGCGCTCGCCCCGATGCTCGGCGCGCGCGAGCACCTGCTCGGCGAGCAGCGCGAGGCGGAGGCCCGCGCGGTCGCCGACAACCCCGGCGCCCGCGTGCTGGACCCGGGCTTCACCGTCCATCCCGACGCGAACCCCGATGCCGCGCCGCTGCCGTCGACGGCCACGGTCCCCGGCGACTGGGTGGTCAGCGGCACGCTCTGCTCCGGCGACCTGGAGCCACGACCCGACGTCGAGCCGAAGCGGACCTCGTGCGGCATCGTCGAGGGCGATCCGGAGGGAAAGGTCGTGATCAGCGTCGGTAACTCCCGCATCGAGCAGTTCACCGGAGCCCTCATCCCGCTCGCCCAGGAGAACGGCTGGACCCTGATCACGCTGTGGAAGGGCGGGTGCGTCTACGCCCCCGACGCGGAGGTCTCCCCCGACTGCGATGCGTGGAGCGCCCAGGCCCGCGAGTACATCGAGCGGGTCTCACCCGACGCCGTCCTGGTCCACTCCACGTTCCTCTCCCCGGAGCTCGAAGAGACGGTCACGCCCGGGATGGAGACCACGCTGCCCGACCTCACCGCCGCCGGCATCGAGGTGATCGCGCTGCGGGATCAGCCGCGCCTCGCGGTCGAGCCGGTGCCCTGCACGGAGGAGAAGGGCGCCGAGGACCCCTCGTGCGCCTCCCCGCTGCCGGAGCCGCTCTCCCGCGAACGGCCCGATGCGGCGCTGCTCGCGGAGCAACCGGACGGAGTCGTCCCGCTCGACGTCAACGATCTGATCTGCCCGGACGGCGTCTGCTCGCCGGTGATCGGCAATGTGCGGGTCTCGCTGGACCGCGATCACCTCACCGGCACCTACGCCGCGTCGATGCAGGACGCGGTCGCGGCGCGCCTCGAGGAGACCGGCTTCCGCTGGTGAGGGCTCAGGCCCCGTCCTCCACGGCTCCGCCTGCGCGCTCCTCGATGTCCGCCTGCAGGGCGCGGGCAGAGGCGACCACGGGGTGGTCGGGGCCGTGGGTGCGCAGGGCGTCCTTGCGCAGCTCGTCGACCTGGTACCAGGCGTCCTGCAGGTGGCCGAGGTCGGCGGTGGCCCGGGCGAGCTCCTCGCGCACGGCGAGGGTCTCCGCGGTGGTGGCCTCGCCGGCCTCGAGCAGGTCGAGGAGGCGACGGGTGGCCTCGTGGAGGCGCTCCTGGGGCGTGCTCATCGGGTCTCCTCGGCGGTCGGGATCGGAGCGGTGACGGATCGGGAACGGATCGGCGGCTCCCGATCCTACGGGGCGGGGACCGCACAGCCCGCGTCGGGCAGAATGAGCAGGTGCCATCGCCCCGCTCCCGGAGGATCCCATGACCGTCGCCCCGCTCCCCGTCCTGGTGCCGGACGCCGCCGGGGCCGCCGACGACCTGCTCGCCGCGCTGCGGTCGCGGGGCCTCCCCACCGACCACTCCCCCTTCGTGGAGCTGCGCGCCCAGCGGGACGGCGACCTGCGCGCGGCCCTCGCCGCCCTCGCGGCCGGGGAGGTCGACCGCCTCGTGGTGACGAGCCCCCGTGCCGCCGAGGTGCTCGCCGAGGGCGGGGACCTGATCGTCCCCGCGGGCACCGCCATGGCCGCCACCGAGGCCACGACCGCCGCCGTGCTCGCCGCGGCCGGGGTGCCGGATGCCCGGGTGCTCGAGCGGGAGGAGACCGACCCGGGCTTCACCGCGGCCCTCTCCCCAGACGCCGGGGAGCGTCTCCTGCTCGTGGGATCCACCGCGACCCCGCCCGCCCTGCGCCCCGCCCTCGAGGCGGCCGGGGCGCGCGTCACGCTCGTGCTCGCCGTGCGGGTGCGCACCGTCGGCCTCGACCCCCAGCTGGTCCGGGATCTGCGGCGCCCCGCCTATGGCGCGCTCGTGCTGCGCAGCACCCTGCTCGCAGATCTCGCCGGTCACCTGGGCATCCATCGCGACATCCGGGTCGTCGCGGCCGACGACGCGGTGGCCGCGACGGCCGAGGCCCGCGGCCTCGTGGTCCACGCCGTCGCGGGCTCGACCGGGGCCGAGGAGCTCGCCACGGCGGTGCTCTCCGCGCTCGGCACGCGGATCGTGCACGACTGAGCGCGGCGGAGGGAGAGCGCTGATGGAAGTCAACCCCTACGAGGCCCGTTTGCGGCTGCTGCAGCAGATGGACGGCGTCCAGATGCAGCGGGAGGCCGCGCCCGACGAGGAGACCGCCGGCTGCCCCGGCTGCCCCTATTTCTGGACCTGCCCCGTCCCGCATCGGGGTGAGGAGGTGCGCGCCCCCGCGGAGATCGAGCTCGAGGACGTCGCCGAGGCGCTCGGTCCGCGGCGCGCCTTCCGGCCACGCGACGAGTCCGACGTCGGCTGGAGCGACACCTGGGTGGACGAGGAGGGGCTCACCGTCGACGCCCCGGAACCGGCCGAGGAGCTGGAGGCCGCGTTGGACTCCGAACCCCCTGACGGGCCCGCGAGCGAGCCCGCCCGACGCGGCCCGCGCACCTGGTTCAGGCGCCGCCGCTGACCCCGCCGCCGTCCGCGCGGCCGGAGAGACGGGCGAGCAGCGCCCCGGACAGAACGGCGGGCGGCACGGTGCGGTCCACGCGCATCCATCCGGCGGGGACGGGGCTCTCGCCGCCCTGCTCAGGGCCGTGGGCGACCTCCCGACCGGCGGAGATGTCGATGCCGAAGATGGTGTGGAAGGCCTCGACGTAGTCGTCGGCGAAGCCGGTCTCGGCGAGGTGCCGGGCGCGCTCGGCCGGCTGGTGCATGACCTTCGCGAGGATCCGGCGCACGGATCGGTCGAGCTGGTCGGCCGTCTCGGGAGAGACCTCGCGGCGCAGCCGGTCCACCTCGAGGTCCGCGGCCTCGGCGACCTCGCGGCGCAGCGCGGCCATCGCGGGGTCGATGCGCCGCACCTCCTGCTGCACCCGGAAGGCCTCGACGTTCTCGGCGACGATGGCGCGGGCGGTGGCGAGGGCGGGGTCGTCGGCCCGGTCCGCCTCGGTCGCGAGGTCGGCGAGCCCGATCACGGTCACGCCCTTGAGGTGCCGCACCAGCGGGTGCAGGTCGGAGTGCAGGGCGAGGTCGAGCACGACGACACCGCCCGTGCTCGCACCCGCGCCGAGGAACTGTTCGGGGAAGAGGGAGGTGCCGCGCCCGGAGCAGGCCAGCACGAGGTCGGCGGCGGCGAGCGCCTCGTCCAGCTCCCCGGCCTCGACGGCCCGGGCGCCGTGGCGCTGGGCGAAGCCGAGGGCGCGGCCCGACGGGGAGAAGACGCGCAGGTCGCGGGCGCCGCGGCGGGTGAGCTCGGCGAGACCCAGGCGGGCGTAGGCGCCCGTGCCGACGATCAGGGCGCTGCGTCCCTCGAGCCCGCCGAGGGCCGCGGCGGCGCGGTCGAGGGCGACGGCCGCCCCGGAGCGGCCGGCGGCACCGACGGGGGCCTGGGTCGCGACCTGCTTGGCGCAGCGGAAGCCGTGCTGGAAGAGGTCGTGGAGCATCGAGGTGGTGCGTCCGCCGCGGCGCGCGACCTCATAGGCCTGGCGCACCTGCCCGGCGATCTCCGCCTCGCCGACGACGAGGGAGCGCAGCCCCGAGGTCATCTCGTAGAGGTGCTGGGGGACGGGGGCGTCCATCGCGGCGTCGAAGCACAGCGAGACCACCTCGCGGTCGAGGCCGCTGGTGCGGGTGACCGCGTCGATGACGAGCTCGATCCCCTCGTGGAAGCGCTCGGTGTCGAGGTACACCTCGAGGCGGTTGCAGGTGCTCACCACGACCTGCCCGGCGAGCAGCGGCGCCCCGCCGTCGTGACGGGTGCGCTCGAGGGCGAGCTCCTCGAGCACGGCCGGCAGGGAGTCGGCGTCCCGGGTGAGGGCGTCGAGCATGTCGAGGTCGAGGTGCTCGTGGGTGGCGCGGAGAGCGGCGAGCATGATCGCCAGTGTAGGCCCGCCCGACGAGGCCCCTCCCGACCTGGGAGCCTCGAGCGGCGGGAGTGTGCACAATGGGGGCGCCATGGAACAGAACAGCACGTCAGAGCGCACTTTTG
Source organism: Brachybacterium sp. J144 (assembly GCF_036321705.1). Lineage (NCBI taxonomy): Bacteria > Bacillati > Actinomycetota > Actinomycetes > Micrococcales > Dermabacteraceae > Brachybacterium > Brachybacterium sp. J144. The sequence continues at coordinate 205,983 of NZ_JAZDCG010000022.1, read as the reverse complement.
CAGACAACCTGTCAGATCGATCGCGACAGTCGTCAGATCCCCGGATCGGTGCAGGCGAGAGCCTCGCGGGCGCCCCGGCGCAGCCGGGACCGGCCCCTGCGGGGACCCCGTCGGACGGCCCCTCGACCCTCCCCGCCGAGCATCCGGCGCTCCGCCCGCAGGCCCGCGGCGGTGTGGCCGACGCCTCTCTCCTGCGGGAGCTGCGAGGTGACCGGGATCCCGCGGCGGCGCCGAGCGTGTGGTTCATGCGACAGGCCGGCCGCTCGCTGCCCGAGTACCGGGCGCTGCGCGAGGGCACGACGATGCTCGACTCCTGCTTGCGCCCCGACATGGCCGCCGAGATCACGGTGCAGCCGGTGCGCCGCCACCGCGTCGACGCCGGGATCTTCTTCTCGGACATCGTCGTGCCCGTGCGCGTGGCCGGCCTCGGCGTGGAGATCCGGCCCGGGGTGGGGCCCGTGGTCGAGCACCCGCTGCGCACCGAGGCGGACATCGACGCCCTGCCCGTCCTCGGGGACGACTACGAAGCGGGCCTCGAGCCGATCCGCGAGGCGGTGCGCCGCACCGTCGCCGAGCTCGGCACCACGCCGCTGATCGGCTTCGCCGGCGCCCCCTTCACCGTCGCCAGCTACCTGGTCGAGGGCGGGCCCAGCCGCGACCACCTGCGCACCCGCGCCCTGATGCGCGACCGCCCTGCGCTGTGGGCGCGCCTCGCGGCCTGGGTCGCCGAGCTCTCGGGCCGCTTCCTGCGTGCCCAGGTGCTCGCGGGCGCCTCCGCGGTGCAGCTCTTCGACTCCTGGGTCGGCTCCCTCGGCGCCGCGCAGTACCTCGAGCACGTGCAGCAGCACTCGGCCGCGGCGCTCGCGCACGTCGCCGACCTGCCGGTGCCGCGGATCCACTTCGGCGTCGGCGCCGCGCACCTGCTGCCCGAGATGCACGCCGCGGGAGCGACCGTGATGGGCGTCGACCATCGGCTGCCCCTGGACCGGGCGCTCGAGCTGCTCCCCGCGGGCACCCCGCTGCAGGGCAACATCGATCCGGCGGTGCTGTTCACCGCAGAGGAGGCCCGCTTCGCCGAGGCCCGCGCGGTGCTCGCCGCGGGCGCCGCGGCCCCCGGCCACGTGGTGAACCTCGGCCACGGCGTCCCGCCGGAGACGGATCCCCAGGTCCTCACCGACCTCGTCGCCTTCCTCCACGCCCAGGGCGGCGCGCGGGCATGAGCTCCTCGGTCCTCGTGGTTGGCGGCGGTCTCGCAGGCCTGCTCGCCGCGCGCGAGCATGCCCGCGCCGGCCGACGCGTGGTGCTGCTCGAGGCGGCCCCCGTGGTCGGCGGCGCGATCGCGCAGACGCATCTCGGTCGGCTCGCCCTGAACGCGGGCGCCGAGGCGTTCTCGATCGGCCGCGGGGCGGTCGACGCGCTGCTCGCCGAGCTCGGGATCGACGGCGCAGCCGTCTCCCCGCGCGAGGGACTCGGCTCGCGGCTGGTCTCCGCGGCGGGCGTGCACCGGGCGCCCGGTGGAGGCCTGCTCGGCATCCCCGGCCGGCCCCTCGCCGCCGACGTCCGCGCGGTCCTCGGCACGGCCGGCGCCCTGCGCGCGGCGCTCGAGCCGCTGCTGCCGGCACGGATCGGGGCGCGTCCCGGGGCGACGGTCGCCGAGACGGTCTCCCGGCGGCTCGGCCGACGGGTGCTCGAGCGGCTGGTCGCCCCGATCGTCGGCGGGGTGCACTCCGCGGATCCCGCGACCCTCGAGCTCGCGGCCGCCTCCCCCGCCCTCGTCGCCGGCCTCGCGCGCCACGGCTCCTTCGTCCGGGCGGTGCGGGAGATCCGCGGCGCCGACACGGCGAGCGCGGGCACCCGGGTGCGCTCCCTCGCCCCGACCATGGCGGCCCTCCCCGCGGCGCTGCGCGCGGACCTCCTCGCCCGCGGCGGCCTGCTGCGCACGGGGGTCGAGGTCGTCGAGGCCGGCCGCACCGGGGACACCTGGTGGGCGCGCACCGCGAGCGGAGAGACCCTCGAGGCGTCGGAGCTGGTGCTCGCCGGCCCGCCGGACATGACCCGCGCCCTCCTCGCCGAGGCGGCGCCGGAGATCGCCGCCGCGATCCCGCAGGCCCCGTCGGCCGCCGTGCGGCTCGTCGCGCTCGCTCTCGACGCGGAGGCGCTGGACGCCTTCCCCTCGGGCACCGGGGCGCTCGTCGCCCCCGGCACCCCGGGGATCCGCGCGAAGGCGCTGACCCACGCGAGCGCCAAGTGGGAACACGTCGGCGAGCAGGTGCGCGCCGCCTTCCCGGACGCCGCCTCCCCGCACCTGGTGCGGCTCTCCTACGGGCGGCCCGGCGAGCCGTTGCCCGAGCGCGAGGGGATCGAGGGGCTCGCCCTCGCCGACGCCTCCCGCATCCTCGGGACGGAGCTCACCCGGGAGCAGCTCCTCGGCGCGGTCGTGATCGACTGGGACCGCGCCATGAACCAGGCCCTGCCCGGCCACCGCGCCGCCCTCGACCACCTCACGGCGCTCCTCGCCGAGGAGCCGACCCTGCACCTGACCGGCTCCTGGCGGGCCGGCACCGGCATCGACGCGATCGTCCGCGCCGAGCACCACCATGGCTCGCACCCCACCGCAGAAGGGACCCCCGCATGACCGAGACCCAGCCCACCGCCCCCGCCGCACCCGACACCGCCGCGGCGGCGTCGGACGCAGCGGATCACGAGCAGATCGCGCAGACCACCCGGTACACGAGCTACACCGTTTTCCGCCGCCTCGCGGGGCTCGGCGACGAGGGGGAGATCAGCGCCGCCGAGGCGACGGCGGCCCTCGCCGAGACCGTGTCCCTCATGGAGGCGAGCGCGGAGGACGGCTCGCTCGAGATCCTCGGCTGGTACGACGTCTCCGGCTTCCGCGCCGAGGACGACCTGATGCTGTGGCTCGCCGCGGACCGTCCCGAGACCCTGCAGGCCGCGCTGCGCGAGCTCGAGCGCTCCCTGGTGGGCTCCTGGCTGCACCGCGAGTGGGCGGCCGCGGGCGTGCACCGGATGGCGGAGTTCTCCCGCGGCCACGTCCCCTCGTTCATGGTCCCGGGCTTCGAGCGGAAGCAGTGGATCACGGTCTACCCCTTCGTGCGCTCCTACGACTGGTACCTGCTCGAGCAGGACGAGCGCAACCGCATGCTGCGCGAGCACGGCCTCCTCGGCCGCGACTTCCCGCAGGTCAACGCCAACACGGTCGCGGCCTTCGCGCTCGGCGACTACGAGTGGCTGCTGTCCTTCGAGGCCGACGACCTGCATGATCTGGTGGACATGATGCGCCACCTGCGCTACTCCGATGCGCGTCTGCACGTGCGCGAGGAGCTCCCCTTCCACACCGGCCGCCGCCTCGACGCCCTCGAGGACGTCGCCGCGCTGCTGATCTGATCCCGCCCGCCCGAGCCCGACCACCGAGCCCGACCCCCTCCACGAGGACACCACGATGACCGACACCACCGCGCCGATGCCCGCGCCCCGCGCCGCGGCCCCCGACTCCCCCACCCATGCGCGACGCGGCGAGGCCCGCCCCTTCGACGCGATCCTGTTCTCCTCCTTCGGCGGCCCCGACGGGCAGGAGGACGTCATCCCCTTCCTGCGCAACGTCACGCGCGGACGCGGGATCCCCGACGAGCGTCTGGAGGAGGTCGCGGGCCACTACCGCGCGCTCGGCGGACGCAGCCCGATCACCGCGCAGAACGAGGCGATGATCGCCGCGCTCGCGGCGGAGCTGGCGCGCCGCGGCGTGGACCTGCCGATCTACTTCGGCAACCGCAACTGGGCGCCCTACAACGCCGAGGCCGTGCGCGCCCTGCACGCCGACGGCCACCGCCATGCTCTCGGCCTCGTCACCAGCGCGTACTCCTCGTACTCCTCGTGCCGGCAGTACCGGGAGGACTTCGGCATGGTGCTCGAGGAGACCGGTCTGGCCGGCGAGGTCACCATCGACAAGGTCCGCGTCTACTTCAACCATCCCGGCTTCCTCGCCCCGGTGGTCGACGGCCTCGGCGCCGCCCTGGCGAGCCTCGCCGCCGAGGGGCACGACAGCGAGCGCGTCGCGGTGCTGTTCTCCACCCACTCGGTGCCGACCTCGATGGCCGAGGCCTCCGGTCCGGAGGAGACGCGGGTCGAGGGCTCCGGCGGCTGGTACGTCGAGCAGCACCTCGCCGCCTGCCGGTGGGTGATGGACCAGCTGCACGACGACGCTCCCGAGCTCCCGGACTGTCAGCTCGTCTACCAGTCCCGTTCCGGGGCGCCGCACATCCCGTGGCTCGAACCGGACGTGAACGACGTCATCGCGCAGCTCGCCGAGGAGGACGCCGCGGACGCCGTCGTGGTCGTCCCCATCGGCTTCGTCACGGACCATGTCGAGGTCGTGTGGGACCTGGACACGGAGGCGAAGGAGACCGCCGCGGAGAAGGGACTGGCCTTCCGGCGCGTCGCGACCTCCGGGGAAGATCCCCGCTTCATCGCCGCCCTCGCGGATCTCGTCCAGGAGCGGCTGGACGCGTCCTTCCCGCGCCAGGTGGTCACGGACTTCGGGGGCACCCCGGACGTCTGCGGGACGAACTGCTGCGCAGGTCGCCTGTGCCGGCCCACCACGAGCGCGGTGGACTCCGCGGCGGACGTCGAGCGGGCGCGGGCGGAGCGTCTCGCCGCCGCAGACGCCGCCGCCGGGGGCGTCGGCACGGCGGGCGCCGGATCGCTCTCATGACCGCCGCCCCGCTGCGGATCGGCACCCGTGCCTCCGAGCTGGCGCTGACCCAGTCCGGGCACGTCGGCGCGGCGCTCACGGCCGGCACCGGACACGAGGTCGAACTGGTGCACGTGAGCACCCACGGCGACCGGGACCGCACCAGCCCGCTCGCGCAGATCGGCGGGACCGGCGTGTTCGTCACCGCAGTGCGTCAGGCGCTGCTGGACGGCGAGGTCGACGTGGTCGTCCACTCCTGGAAAGACCTCCCCACCGCGCCGCTGGACGAGATCACGCTGGCCTGCACCCCGGTGCGGGAGGATCCGCGCGATGCCCTGTGTGCCCGCGACGGGCTCACCCTCGCGCAGCTCCCGGCCGGGGCGCGCGTGGGCACGGGGTCGCCGCGCCGCGGTGCGCAGCTGCTGCGGGCCCGCCCCGATCTCCAGGTCGTGGGGATCCGCGGCAACGTCGAGACGCGCCTGAACCGGACCCTCGGCGAGGACGCGGACCTCGACGCCGTCGTGCTCGCCGCCGCGGGCCTGCTCCGGGTGGGCCGCGAGGCCGCGATCAGCGAGCTCCTGCCCGTCAAGGTCATGCTGCCCGCGCCCGCCCAGGGCGCCCTCGCCGTGGAGGCGACCACCGCCGCGCTCGCGCAGGCGCCCTGGTTCGCCGCGCGGCTCACGGCGATCGACGACCCGGCCACCCGCGCCGCGGTCACGGCCGAGCGGTCCCTGCTGCGGGCGCTCGAGGCGGGCTGCTCCGCCCCGGTCGCCGCGTTCGCCGAGCTCGAGTCCGCATCCTCCGGGGCCGCGTCGCTCGGCGCGGAGCACAGCGCGGAGTCCCCCGCCGTGCAGACCCTGCGTCTGCGCGCGCTCGCGATCCGGCCCGACGGGACCCGGGTCGTCGAGGGCGAGGCCCGGATCGACGTGGACCTCGCCGCCGATGCGCTCTCCGGGCCGGGCTCGGTCCCGGTGGCGCTCGGCGAGAAGCTCGCCGCGGACCTGCTCTCGCGCGGCGCGGGCGAGATCCTCGCGGAGGCCCGCGCCTGATGCGCTCTCCCGGGACGCCCGCCTCGCCGGCCGCGCCGGCCCCGACCGCGCGACCCGTGCTGGTCACGCGGCCCGCCGGACGGGGCGAACGTCTCGCCGCCCTGCTCGAGGCGGAGGGGTTCGCGGTCGAGCACGCGCCGTTGACCCGCCTCGTCCCCAGCGACGGCGAGCAGCTGCGGGCCGCCCTGGTCCAGCTGGCCGCGGGCGGGTTCACCCATCTGGTGGTCACCTCCCGCACCGCCGCCGAGCGCCTGGCGGGCACCCGTGTCCCGTCGGGGACCGCGGTCGTCGCCGTCGGCGAGGGGACTGCCGCGGCGCTCCGGGCGGCGGGGATCCCGCCCACCTCCGTGGCCGACGGCTCCGGCGCGGCCCTCGCCGCCACGATGCCGCCGGCGGCCCCCGGCGACCGGGTGCTGTTCCCGGCCTCCGCCGCCGCCTCCCGCACGGTCCCGGACGGCCTGCGCGAGGCCGGCTACACGGTGGTGGAGGTCGAGGCCTACCGGCCCGAGCACGTCGACCCGCCCCCGTCGGCCGCCCGGGGCCTGCCCGTGGGCCGCTACGCGGCGATCGTGCTGACCAGTCCGATGATCGCCCGGCGCGCCGCCGGGATCGGCGTGCACCCCACGACCGCGGTGGTCACCCTCGGGGACCCGACCACCGAGGCCGTGCGCGCCGCGGGCCTCGTCCCCGCGCGGCAGGCCCGCACCCCGTCCGACGAGGCGCTCGTCCTCGCGGTCCGCGAGGCCCTCTCCCCGCCGCCCGACACCTCCCCGCACCCCCGTTCGAAGGAGACCCGATGACCCGCCCCGCCGCCCCCGGCCCGCTGCCCGTGGACCGACCCCGTCGACTCCGCACCAGCGCGGCCATGCGCTCCCTCGTGCGGGAGACCACGTTGCGCCCCGCCGATCTTGTGCTGCCGATGTTCGTGCGCGAGGGCGCGACCGAGCCCGTCGCGATCTCCTCCATGCCCGGTGTGCAGCAGCACTCCCTGGACTCGCTCGTGCGCGCCGGCGTCGAGGCGGTCGAGCGCGGCGTCGGCGGGCTGATGCTCTTCGGCGTGCCCGCGTGGAAGGACGCCGTGGGCTCGGGCGCGACCGACCCCGAGGGGATCCTCAACGTGGGGCTGGCCCGGCTGCGCGCCGAGCTCGGCGACTCGACGGTGATCATGGCGGACCTGTGCCTCGACGAGTTCACCGACCACGGTCACTGCGGGGTGCTCGACGACGACGGCCGGGTCGATAACGACGCGACCCTCGAGCGGTACCGCGCGATGGCCCTGGCCCAGGCGGAGGCCGGCGCGCACCTGCTGGGCCCCTCCGGGATGATGGACGGCCAGATCGCCGCCGTGCGCGACGCCCTCGACGCCGCCGGGCATCTCGACGTGGCGCTCTACGCCTACACCGCGAAGTACGCCTCCGCCTTCTACGGCCCCTTCCGAGAGGCGGTGGACTCCTCCCTCACCGGTGACCGCCGTACCTATCAGCAGGACCCCGCGAACGGCCGCGAGGCGCTGCGCGAGCTGGAGCTCGACGTCGCCGAGGGCGCGGACCTGGTGATGGTCAAGCCCGGTCTGCCCTATCTCGACGTGCTGCGGGACGTCGCCGCCGCCTCGCCCGTGCCGGTCGGCGCCTACCAGGTCTCCGGCGAGTACGCGATGATCGAGGCTGCGAGCGCGAACGGCTGGGTGGACCGCGACCGGACCGTCCTCGAGTCGCTCCTGGCCTTCCGCCGCGCGGGTGCCTCGACCGTGCTGACCTACTACGCGAGCGAGGTCGCGGGCTGGTTCGCGGACGGCCTGCCGCCGCACCTGCGCGAGTTCCGCTGAGCCCGGCTGAGTTCCGCTCGGCTCGGCGACCCGCACCTGATCTGACCCTGACCTGCCCCTCCACGACCCCGGGAGATCCCTCATGACCACCGCCCTCTCCGAGGAGCTGTTCGCCCGTGCCCGCCGCGTGATCCCCTCGGGCGTGAACTCGCCCGTGCGCGCCTTCGGCTCGGTGGGCGGCACGCCCCCGTTCCTGACCAGCGCGAAGGGCGCCCTGCTCACCGACGCCGACGGTACCGAGTACGTGGACCTCGTCGGCTCGTGGGGGCCGATGATCCTCGGCCACGCCCACGAGGGGGTCGTCCAGGCGGTGCGCGAGGCGGCCGGACGTGGCCTGTCCTTCGGCGCCCCGCAGCCGGGAGAGGTCTCGCTCGCGGAGGAGGTGGCCGCCCGAGTCGCGCCGGTCGAGCGGCTGCGGCTCGTCAACTCCGGCACCGAGGCGACCATGAGCGCCCTGCGGGTGGCGCGCGCCGCGACGGGCCGCGACGTGGTCGTGAAGTTCGCGGGCTGCTACCACGGGCACGTCGACGCGCTGCTCGCCGAGGCCGGCAGCGGGGTCGCGACGTTCGCGATGCCCGGATCGGCCGGGGTCACGGCGGCGACCGCGCGCGACACCGTCGTCCTGCCCTACGGCGACCGTGAGGCGGTGCGGGCCCTGTTCGCCGAGCGCGGCGCGGAGATCGCCGCGGTCATCACCGAGGCCGCACCCGCGAACATGGGCGTCGTGCCGCCGCGGGACGAGGCCGGGATCGGCTTCAACCGCTTCCTCGCCGAGACCGCGCACGCCGCGGGGGCGCTCCTGATCAGCGACGAGGTGCTCACCGGCTTCCGTGCGAGCCGCGAGGGCTACTACGGCATCGACGGCGACGGCTGGGCGCCCGACCTCCTCACGTTCGGCAAGGTGATCGGCGGCGGCCTGCCCGTGGGCGCCTTCGGCGGACGCGCGGACCTCATGGATCTGCTCGCCCCGGCCGGTCCCGTCTACCAGGCGGGGACGCTCTCGGGGAATCCGCTCGCGACCGCCGCGGGCCTCGCGACCTTCGCGGGCCTCGACGAGGCGGCGTACGCGGCGTTGGATCGGGCGTCGGTCGCGCTGCAGCAGCTGGTCGCCGAGGCGTTCACCGCGGCCGGGGTGCCGCACGTGATCCAGACGGCTGGGACCCTGTTCTCGGTGTTCTTCCGCGACGAGCCGGTGCGCACTTACGAGGACGCGAAGGCGCAGGACACCGCCGCGTTCACCCGCTTCTTCCACGCGATGCTGGAGGGCGGGGTGTATCTGCCGCCGTCGGCGTTCGAGGCCTGGTTCGTCTCGACCGCGCACGACGAGCGGATCCTCGACCGGATCGCGGCGGTTCTGCCCGGCGCCGCGCGGGCGGCCGCGGAGGGCTGAGGGTCTCGGGCCGCGACACGGGCCCGAGCCGCTCCGGCCCGGTCTCGCGCACCGTGCCGCCGACGCTCGTCCAGCGGATGCGGTGTCCCTCGAGCCCGAGGACCTTCTCGACGGCGAGGGTCTGCCCCTCCTTGTCGTTGCACCAGGCGCACAGGCCCTGTCCGTTCTCGAGAGTCGTCGGGCCGCCTGCGGAGACCGGGTCGATGTGGTCGATCTGGCGGATCGGCGCTTCGCAGAACGGGCCGCGGCAGGTCATATCCCGCCAGCGGATGAACCGGGCGAGACCGCGCGGGAAGGCGCGGGCGCGGGACTCGACGCCGACCAGCTCACCGCTGGTGGGATGCGTGTAGAGGCGGCGGAGCTGGAGTCTCGCCTCGGCGGCGTCGTCGCCGAGCGACCTGTCGAGCCCGCGGGCGAGGTCGCTGAGCGGCCCGGACATCGCCTCTCGGATCGCCTCGGGCGGGACGACACCGTATCCCTCGAGGTGGGCGGCGTCCCCGCCGCGGGGCGAGAACAGGGTCCGGTCCGTGATGATCACGCCCAGATCGAGGACGGTCGGGTCCATCTCTTCACTGCGGCCCAGGAGGGTATCCGCGAGGACGTCGGCCTGGATCTGCTGGTGGCCGCGCCGGTCGCCGTGCGCCCGCAGACGCTCCGCCTCGAGCGAGAGGCGCTTGCCGATGAGTGCCGCGTCCACCGCCGGCAGATGCGCGGAGACGGTGGCCATGCCGTGATCCCCGGGCCGCACCGTGACGTGTCTCCGGGTGCGGGCGTGCCGGTGGCGGCGGGCCTCCCCGCCCGGATCAGCCAGCTGCACCGCCTCGTCGACAGCACGGCCCCAGCGGGTGCATCCTGCCCCGTCGAGCTCGACGATCCGGATGCCGAGCTGCTCGTCGACCTCGCGCCTCTGCGCGGAGGTGAGCGGGGCGGTGGAGCGCGCCGCACCGTGGACGACCGACGGGGCGGCGTGCCCGGTGGCGAGGGCGCGGAGCAGGTGCGGCATGTCCCGCACCAGCCGCCGGCAGGTGGCCAGGCTGCCGCGGGCCGCGGCGGGCGAGCGCCGGGTGATCATCGACAGCTCCCTCGCGGTGAGGCGGTCCGCCCTCGCCTCGATCTCCTGCTCGGGCGGGATCTCGGCATCCTCCTGGGCGTCCTCCTGGGCGGCCTCCGCCGATGCCTCGGCCCGGCGGTCGCGGGAGATCGCGTCCCCGAGACCGACGACGGCTCGGGCCTCTAGGGCCTCGAGCGCGCTGAGCGACTCGTGGATCACGCCGAGCAGCGCCGAGAAGTCGCCCCGATCCCGTTGCGCCGCGTCGAACATCCCCGCGGGGTCGGTCGCGCACTCGACGAGCAGCTCTCGCACGTCGGCGAGGAGGATCGAGAGGCCGACGGGACCGTCAGCGCGCAGGGCGTCGAGGAGCGGGCGATGGGCCTCCCCCATCGCCCCCTCGATCATCTGCGCGATCCGACTCATACCTAGACCCTACGCGTCGAGAACCAAGAAATCGAGACCTGTTTCGAACTGTGGATAACGTCGTCCGTCCTCCCGCGAGCACCCCCGAGCCACCGTGGACAGCGGGCCAGACGAGCGCCGCTCTGCATATCATGCGCCCAGGTCATCGACCAGGGTGGCCAGACAACGTGGAGAACCATGGACTGGGGAGGAAGCATCCCCCGTGCCACGACGGAGAATCTCGAGAGAATCTCGTCGACAACCGCTAACCCCCACAGACTTGGGGTTATTCGAGCCCTATTCCCCCAAGTCTGCGGGGCTTAGCGGGGACGCGGGGCCATCGGGAATCGTCACCCCCGCCCCGTAGGATCCCCGCAGACCCCGCCCCATCCCCGGACACACAGGACGCCATGGCCCGCCGCACCGCCACCCGCCCGCCCGCGATCACGCCGCTGCGCCTGCACGATCTCGAGCCTGCCGCGGCCGAGGACCTCGACGCCCATCAGCTCCACGAGGCCCTGTCGCTGCACGACGTCGATCTCTCCGGTCGCGACCTCGAGGGGGCGACCCTCACCGAGTGCGAGCTGGTCGGCGTGACCGCGGCGTCGGCGCGGTTGCAGCACGCCCGGATCCTCGAGACCCGCCTCGAGCGCTGGGACGCCCCGGTGCTGGACGCCTCCCGCTCCACCTGGCGAGAGGTGGAGCTGCTCGGATCGCGACTCGGCGCCCTGGACCTCTACGACGCGGAGATCCGCTCGACCCGCATCGTCGGCAGCCGGATCGGCTGGTTCAACCTGCGCGGGAGCACCCTCGAGGACGTGGTGCTCGAGGACTGCACCCTCGAGGAGCTCGACCTCTCCGGGGCGACGGCCACCCGGGTGCGGCTGCGCGGCTGCCGCGTCGACAGCCTGCTGCTCGCCGGGGCGCGGCTGCAGGACGTGGACCTGCGCGGCCTCGAGGTCGGCAGCATCGCGAACCTCGAGGCCCTCGCCGGGGCGACGCTCGACGCGGAGCAGGTCGCCGCGCTCGCGACCGCCTTCGCGAGCCACCTGGGGATCCGCGTCGATGGCTGAGCTCGCCCGGCTCAGCGGCGGCCGCTGAGCTCCTGCCGGCGGGAGCTGATCACGCCGGTGTCGAAGCCGGCGAGGTGCAGGCCGCCGTGGAAGCGGGCGTGCTCGATCTTCACGCAGCGGTCCATGACCACGTCGAGCCCGCCGGCCGCGGCGATCGCCGCGGCCTCCTCGTTCCACGAGGCGAGCTGGAGCCACAGCGCCTTCGCCCCGACCTCGACGGCCTCGCGTGCGACGCCCGGGAGGTCGACGTCCTTGCTGAATACGTCGACGATGTCCGGCACGGCCGGCAGGTCCGCGAGGGAGGCATACGCCGGCTGCCCGAGGACCTCGCTCGCCCGCGGGTTGACGAAGTACACGTCGTACGGCGAGCTCGGGAGCAGGTAGGTGCCCACGAAGCAGCTCGCCCACGCCCTGGATGCTGATGCCGTTGTCGCTGCTCACGCCTGCTCCTTCCGGGTGCAGCCGGTGGCCGCGGTGATCACCTGGTCGAGGCCCCAGGAGATCTCCTCGACATCCTCGAGGCCCAAGGCGATGCGGAGGAGATCCGACCGGACCCCGCCCGCGATCAGCTGCTCCGGGGAGAGCTGCTGATGGGTGGTCGAGGCCGGGTGGATGACGAGCGTGCGGGCGTCGCCGATATTCGCGAGGTGCGAGGCGAGCTGCAGGTTCTCGATGACCGCCTCGCCCGTGGCGCGGCCGGCCCCGGGCGGCTGGTGACGGGTTGCCCGAATCGCCCTCGTTCCCCGGGGCCCGATTGCTACCGTGGCCGGAGCGGCGTACGGGGGCGCGCCGCAGGACCTCGAGGGGGCGGCATGGCATTCCTGGGGATGGATACGGAGCAGGTGCGGGCGCACGCCCAGCAGATCCGCACGGGCCGCAGGCGGCTCGGGACCCGTCGGGCGGCGCTCGAGGGCCTGATCGCGCAGAGCGAGGAGTTCTGGCGCGGGGAGGACGCCGAGCAGTTCCGGCGGAGCTGGCACTCCGGTGCGGGAGCGCTGTGGCGGGAGGGCCTCGAGCGCCTGGGCGGGTTCGCGGACACCGCCGATCAGGACGCGGACGAGCAGGAGCGCACGTCCGATCCCGGCGGCGCGACCGGCGGCAGCGGCGGAAGCACGGGCGAGGCGGGGACGACGGCTGACGGGACCCGGAGCTACGTGCCGCGCGGTCCGCTGTCCTCCGACGGGCCGCTGGTGACGGACGAGGTCGCCGAGGCCTGGAGCGGGATGACCGACGAGGAGCGGCGCACGGTCGCCCAAGAGATCGTCGACTCGCACTTCGAGGACTACGGCATGGAGCCCGTCGAGCTGATCGTCGAGGACAAGGGCGCGGAATGGTCGGGGGGCTGGAGCGAGAAGGACAAGCGCCTGACCATAACCGAGGCGTGGCTCGAGGACCCCTCCTCGACCGCCGTCTTCGCGCACGAGGTGCGCCACGCCGCCCAGAGCGAGTTCGCCCGCCGCACTGATCCCACCGGATTCCTCTGGTGGCGGGACGACAAGGCGGCGGAGTACGCGCAGATCGAGCGCGACCACGGAGTCTCCCGGGAGCAGATCGAGAGCTGGCGGGGGAACATGCCGGAGTACGGCGGTGACTACATCTCGCCGCCGAAGGAGCTCGCCCCGGACGCGACCTCCGCCGAGCGCCAGGCCTACGACGCGCAGTGGAACCGCTACGAGCAGCAGCCGCTCGAGCAGGACGCGCGCGCCGTCGGCGACGGGTACTCCCGGGGCCTGGACCTCGACGAGCTGCGAGAGTTCCAGGAGCGGGCCGGCGTCGACCCCTCCTGATCAGCCCCTCGACCACGACCGCCGCCCCGCCTCGGCTCTGGCTCAGCCTCGGCGCCGCTGTCGTGGGCGATGGCGCGCTGTCCCCGGTCACAGATCGGGTTGATACCCTGCCGACATCGGATTCCGGCGGTCGGGGGACCGCCGATGAGAACGTGTGATCAGGGATGAGCAGGGGGAAGAGCATGGAGTTCCTGGGGATGACCCCGGAGGAGGTGCGCGAGCACGCGCAGCGGATGCGGGACGCGCAGCGGCTGCTCGAGGAGCGGCACGGCGTCCTCGACGCGCGCATCCTCTCGAGCGAGGAGATCTGGCGCGGCACCGACGCGGAGCATTTCCGGGACCGCTGGGGCGCCGAGGTGTCCGTGCAGTGGCAGGAGGCCCTCGCGCGCCTCGGCGCGGCCGCGGACACCGCCGAGACCGAGGCCGACGACCAGGACTCGGCCTCCGACGGCGGAGGCGGTGGGACGCCCGGCGGCCAGGGGCGCTCGGAGGGCGACGACGAGATGGTCGTCGCCAAGGGCGAGCCCGGAGACGGCGTCGCCGGCGACGAAATCCTGGATTCCAAGGTCCAGACGGCGTGGCACGGGATGGAGGAGGACGAGAAGAAGAAGGTCCTCCAGGCCATGTTCGACGAGGAGATGGAGAAGTACGGCCTGGAGCCGGTGGAGCTGGTCTTCGAATCCGACCTGCAGGCAGCCGGGGAGTGGCGACCGGACGAGCGGGTGATCGCGCTGAACGACTCCGAGAGCGCGCTGTCGGACGCCCATATGCTGCTCGTCCCCGTCCACGAGGTGCGCCATGCCGCGCAATGGGATTTCGTGGACCAGACCGAGCCCGGGCGCTGGGACTGGCTTCCGTTCGTCGACTCGAAGGCGGAGGAGTACGAGAGCATCGAGGAGGAGCACGGCGTCACGCGCGAGGAGATCGAGGACTGGCGCGAGAACAGTCGGCCCGGCGAGTACATCGGATGGCGGGAGGACCCCGAGGCCTACGAGGCCCAGCCCGTCGAGTTCGACGCGCGAGAGCAGGAGGACGTCGTCGCGAAGAGCATGACGCTCGAGGATCTGAACCGCCTCGAGAGGAAGGCCGGCCTCCCCGAGTCCCGCGTCATCTGATCTGTCCGCCCCGCACCGTCCGCCCGAAACCGACCCGAGAAGAGGCACCGTGGAGTTCCCCGACATCGTGGAGGCGTTCCTCCTGGACCCGACCCCGGCGACCCGGCGGCCGCTGCGCGCCGCGATCCTCGCCGACCCGACCTTCGACCCGCACCTCTCCCTGCGTGCTCTGCTCGGCGCGGAGCCGACCCCGCAGGCCGTCGTCGATACGATCACCGCCCGGATGCCGGGGCTGCTGCTCTCGCCGCAGGGGCACGGCCTCCTCGCCCGCGCGCATCAAGCCCTCGGCGACGAGGCATCGGCCCGCCGCGAGCGGACGCTGAGCGCCGTCTCCCTCCGCGAGATCGCGGCCTCCGGCGCCGGCACCGAGGACTCCCCGCTCGAGGTGCTCCGGCTCCAGGACGAGTACGACCACCTGCAGGCCGCCGACCGCCGCACCACCGTGCAGAGGCTCGACCGCACCGATGCGGGCGAGTGCGACGTGCACACCCTCGAGGACGGCTCCGAGCTGTGGTTCCGCCTGCTGTGGCGGACCCCCGCGGCGGGCTGACCCCTCCCCCGCTGCGTCTCCGCCTCAGGTGCCGGACGTCGTCCCCTCGAGGATGCTCAGCACGTCCGCCTCGCGGAAGCCGAGCGACCGGTTCAGCGCGAGCATCGGCTCGTTGTCGAGCGCCGTGTAGGTCTGGATCCAGCGCGCCTGCGCCGCCTCGGGCACGGCGCGGAGGTTCTCGAGGTTCGCGAGCTTGAGGGCCCGGCCGATGCCGCGGCCGCGATGGGCGCGTTCGACGAGGGTGTCGTCCTGGGTGAGGATCTCGGGGTCGTGACGGTTCACGAAGATCTCCGTGTAGCCCACCGCTGTCCCCTCGAGAAGGGCGAGGCCGCGCACGAGGGTCCAGCCCTGCTCGTCCATGCGCTGCTCGGAGCGGCGCAGGTCCTCGACCTCGCCGCGGGAGGCGGGGCGGGTGAGGTCGCCCATCGGCACGTCGGCGTCCATCTGCGTTGTCAGCCGTGCCCAGTCCTCGACGAGGTCCTCGGGGCAGGCGCCGTGCCAGGTGCGGATCTCGAGACCGGGCGTCGGGGCGGGGGTCGCGGCCTCTGTCTCGGGCGGCAGTGGCATGGCGCGCAGCAGGCGGTGCTCCTGGTTCCCGATCCGCATCCCCTGGTCCCGGGCGAAGGCGACCCCGGCCTCGGAGGAGGTCTCGGCCTGGACGACGGAGGCGTGCCCGTCGAGCGCCGCGCGCGCGGCGGCGGCGAGCGCGCGGCCGACGCCGCGGCGGCGATGCCCGGGCAGCACGGAGAGCTCCACCTGGGCAGGGTTGCCGGGATCGACCTCGGCGCCGGCCGCGCCGACGGGCTCGTCGTCGAGGCGCGCGAGGAGCAGCACGCTGATGCGGCCCGGCTTCGGGTTGCCGTACTGCGCGAGGGTCGACTCCTCGCTCGCCCACCAGACGGCGTCCCGGCCTGCGGTGTAGCCATCCCGCAGGAGGGCGTTCCAGGCGAGGAGCGCCTCGCGGTCGGCGGGGTCGACGGGGGTGATCTGCACAGCGGTCATGCCCGCCATCCGATCACGTCCCGAGCGCGGGATGCACGGGATTTCCCGAACCCCGGGAACAGGGGGCTCCGGGGGGGGGGGGGGGGGGGAGGGGGGGGGGGAGGGGGTGCCTAAGGTCGTGCCAGGATCGGTGGACTTTCCCCCCCCCCCCCCCCCCCTTCCCCCCCCCCCCCCCCCCCCCCCCCCCCCCCCCCCGCTACCGCGCGGTCACCGACGAGGGGCGGCGGGGGCACGGTGGCGGGCGGCGGCGAGGGGCGGCGGGGGCGCGGGGCAGCGGGGGCGCGGCTCAGGCGCGCGGCGGGCGCGGCGCGGCCAGCCGCGCGTCGAGCATCGCCCGGATCCCGGGCCACTCGAGCGACAGGATCGAGTACACGACGGTGTGGCGGATCGACCCGTCAGGCAGGATGCGGTGGGCGCGCAGGATCCCGTCCTGCTGCGCACCCAGGGCCTCGACGGCGCGGCGCGAGGCGAGGTTCAGGTGATGGACCCGGAACTCGACTCGCAGCAGGTCGAGGGCGTCGAAGGCATGGCCCAGCAGCAGGCGCTTCATCGCCGTGTTCACGCCGGTGCGGTGCACGGAACCGGCCAGATAGGTGTTCCCGATCTCGAGGCCCCGGTCGGCGAGCGCCAGGTTCATGAAGGTGGTCAGCCCCACCACGCGCTCGTCGGCCTCGCGCACGACGGCCCAGGCCAGCCGGGTGCCGGCCTCCACCTCGGCCCGCAGCGCGGCGACGGAGCCCTCGACCGCCTCCGGTGCCGGGACGTGCGGGGCGAAGGGCAGACGGTGGATGGCCCCGTCGGCAACGACCTCGCGGAGCCCGGGCACGTGCCGCGCCTCCAGCGGCTCGAGGCGGAGGCCGTGGCCGGCGAGGGTCACCGGCTCCGGGCGGGCCGGCTCAGACATGCGACCGCTGGGCGTGCTGCTCGATCGCCATCTCGTAGTAGCGCAGCAGGTCGTCGGAGGCGTTCTCCCAGGAGAATTTCTCCGCCTCGGCGCGGGCGGCGGTACGGATCGACGCGCGCAGCGACGCATCGCCGAGCCGGTCGAGCGACCGGTCCAGGCTCGGCTCGTCGTCGTGGTCGAAGAGCAGCCCGTCCACCCCGTCGGTGACCTGCTCCATCGTCGGGCCCGAGCGGGCGGCGACGACCGGCAGGCCGGAGGCCATGCCCTCGAGGATCACGAGGCCGAGGGTCTCGGTGACCGACGGGAACACGAACGCGTCGGCACTCGCGAAGGCGCTCGCGAGCGTCTCCCCGCCCATGAAGCCGGGGAAGGTGGTCGCGGTGCCGCGGAACATCTCCTCGAGCTCCCGGCGGTACGGGCCGTCGCCGACGATCGCGAGGGCCACGTCGTCGCGGCGGTCCATCATCGGCCGCAGCCGGTGGATCTCCTTCTCCGCGGCGAGGCGGCCGACGAACACCAACAGCTTCTTCTCCGGATGTCCGCCGGTGAGCCGCGCGCGCATCTCCTCGCTCGCGAAGCGGGGATGGAAGGTCTGCGTGTCCACGCCGCGCCGCACCACATGGAGGTTCTGCAGGCCGTGCTCGGCGAGTTCCGCCTTCATCGTCTCCGAGGTGGCGATGTTGACCTCGGCCATCGCGTGGTTGCGCTTGATCTGCCACCACACCGCGGGCTTCCCCCAGCTCCACGCCCGGTACAGGTCGAGATAGCGGGGGATGTGGGTGTGATAGCTGGCCACCAGCGGGATCCGCTGCCGGCGCGCGGCGAACGCCCCCGAGGAGGCGAGCAGCAGGGGCTGCGCGGCGTGGACGACATCCGGGTGGAAGCCGCGGATGATGCCGTCCACGGTGGGGCTCGGGAGGGTGAAGCGCCGATGCTTGTAGAACGGCAGCGTCACCGGGCGGATGCCCACCACCCGTGCCCCGTGATGCTCGGTCACCCCGAGATCGGGGGCGATCACCATGACCTCGTGCCCGAGGTCGGTGAACCGCTCGACGGCGTGGCGCAGACGCGTCACCACGCCGTCGACGGAGGGCAGGAAGGTCTCCGTGACGATCGCGATCTTCACGGAATCCGGCTCACTTCCAGGTGACGGTGGGCATGACCAGCTCGCGCTTGACGCGATCGGTGTTCTCGAGCGCCACGTTCAGCACCTCGGTGAGGTGCTCGTCGGTGAGCAGGTGCGGCTGCAGGCCCAGGTCGAGGAGGTTGGTGTTGACCGCGTTGTAGTAGTGGTCGTACTTCTCGACGCGCGGGTTCTCGGTCGGGGCGATCGTCACGTCGAGGCCCACGTCCTTGGCGACCTTCTGCACCTTCTCGGCGAGCTCCTTGACGGAGAACTGCTCGGTGAACTGGTTGTAGACGCGGAACTCGCCGCGGTCCGCGGGGTTCTCGCACGCGATCTCGATGCAGCGCACGGTGTCCTGGATGTCCAGGTAGCCGCGGGTCTGCGAGCCGTTGCCGTAGACGGTGAGGTCGTGGCCGATCGCGGCCTGGATGATGAAGCGGTTCAGGGCCGTGCCGAACACCGCGTCGTAGTCGAAGCGGTTGACGAGGCGCGGGTCGCGGCGGGTCTCGTCGGTCTCGAGGCCGTAGACGACGCCCTGGTTGAGGTCGGTCGCGCGGATGCCCCAAATGCGGCAGGCGAACATGATGTTGTCGCTGTCGTGCACCTTGGTGAGGTGGTAGAAGGAGCCGGGCGCCTTCGGGAACGGCAGCCGGTCCTTGCGGCCCTTGTGCTCGATCTCGATCCAGCCCTCCTCGATGTCGATGTTCGGCTGGCCGTACTCGCCCATGGTGCCGAGCTTGACGAGGTGGCAGTCGGGCGCGAAGTCCTTGATCGCCCACAGCACGTTGAGGGTGCCCTCGACGTTGTTGCGGTGGTTCTCGATCGCGTGCTCGCGGTCGATCATCGAGTACGGGGCGGAGCGGTGCTCGGCGAAGTGCACGAACGACTCGGGCTGCAGGTCGCGGAAGATCGAGGCGACGGCCTCGTAGTCCGTCAGGTCGGCGATGCGGACGGCGATGTCCTTGCCGGAGACCTCCTTCCACGCCGCGACGCGCTCCTCAAGGGAGAGGATCGGGGTCATCGAGTTGGACCCGAGCTCCACGTCGATCTCGCGGCGGACCAGGTTGTCGACGATCGTGACGTCGTGCCCCTTCTCCGACAGGTACAGGGCAGTGGGCCAGCCGCAGAATCCATCTCCACCGGCGACGACGATCTTCATTGCGAGAGTCCTCCAAAGGGTCCAGGTCCCGGCGTGCGAACGGACACCACAGCCGGATTGTGAAACGTCGTGTCCGCTCTTAACGTAGTGCAGGTCGGGTGCCGCTCAAAGACGACGGACGCCCGCGTGAACAGCGGAGGAACAGGCCATGACCAATGCGTACGACGACGGCTCCGAGACGGCCGCTCCTCTCGCTCCCGACACTGTAGCCGCGCCCGGAGGCGCGATCCTGGGGGTCGCCGGAACCGCCCCGACGCCCTCGCAGCACGCCCAGCACGCCCCGCCGCGACCGCGTCCGCTGCCGGACACCTCGCGCCGCGTCCTGGTCATGGGGATCGTCAACCGCACCACCGACTCCTTCTTCGACGAGGGCCGCACCTTCGCGCTCGAGAAGGCGGTGGAGGCGGGCCGGGCCGCCGCGGCCGCGGGCGCCGACCTGGTGGACGTGGGCGGTGTGAAGTTCGCGCCCGGGGAGGCCCTGCCCGTCGCCGAGGAGATCGAGCGGGTGGTCCCCGTGGTCGCGGCGCTCCGCGCCGAGCTCCCGGCCGACGTGCTGCTCTCGGTCGATACCTTCCATGCCGAGGTCGCCCGCGAGGCCATCGCCGTCGGTGCCGACCTCATAAACGACACCACCGGGCTCTCCGATCCGCGGATGTGCGAGGTCGTCGCGCGGACCGGCGCCTCGCTCGTGATCACCCACTCCCTCGCCGCGCCGCGTCAGCCCTATCCGCATCCGCAGTACGACGATGTCGTCGAGGAGGTGCGGGACTTCCTCGCCGCCCGGCTCGAGCGCGCCCTCGAGGCGGGCGTGCCGCGGGACCGGATCGTGCTCGACCCCGGCCCGGATCTCAACAAGAACACCCTGCAGACCCTCGAGATCCTGCGCGAGTGGCGCGAGTACACGGGGATGGGCCTGCCCGTGCTCGCGGCGCTGTCCCGCAAGGACGTGATCGGCGAGACGCTCGGGCTGCCCAAGGAGGAACGGCTCGAGGGCTCGCTCGCGGCGGCCGCCTGGGTGATCGCGCGGGGCGCGCGGATCCTGCGAGTCCACGACGTCGCCGAGAGCGTGCGCCTGGTGCGCATGCTCGAGGTGCTCGCCGGGTGGCGGGAACCGGCCGGCCCCTTGGTCCACAACGTCTGATCGGCCGGTCCACGGGCCGCCGGCCGCGTCTCCCCTCAGGAGTGCGCGGCGAGCACCGCGTCGGCCAGGCGCGGCATGACCTCGCGATGGGCGTCGCAGAAGTCGTGGGAGGTCCCGACCACGAGCGCCAGGTCGGCCTCGCGGTCCACCCAGAAGGCGGTGCCGCGCATCCCGAAGTGGCCGAAGGTCCCCGGGCTGTTGCCCGACCCGGTCCAGTGCGGGCTCTTGTGCCCGCGCACCTCGATCCCGAGCCCGAAGGGGTTGGGGCTCTGCTTGCCGAAGCCGGGCATGATCCCCACCAGCTCGGGGAACGAGGGGGTGGTCAGCTCGGCGTCCCAGCGAGGCTCGAGCAGGGTGGGGCGGAGCAGCTCGGCGGCGAGCAGGGCGAGATCCGCGAGCGGCCCCGCGGCGCCGACGGAGGCGGACCCCTCCCACTCGAGGCGGGTCATGCCGAGCGGCTCGGCGAGCTCGTCCCGCACCCAGTCCTCGAGGTCGCGGCCGGTCGCGCGCTCGAGATGCCGCCCGGCCTCGTCGATCCCGAAGTTGGAGTAGTGCCGGCGCAGCCCGGGCGCCTGCAGCGTCGACTCGGACTCGTAGAAGTACCCGGAGGCGTGCGCGAGGAGATGACGGAGGGTCGAACCGGGAGGCCCCACCTCGTCGTCGAGGCTCATCAGGCCCTTCTGCAGGGCGAGCGCGCAGGCGAAGCCGGTCACGGTCTTGGTCACCGAGCGCCAGGGCCGCACCCGCTCGAGGTCGCCTCGCGCCTCGCGCACCCCCTCGGGGCCGAGCACGATCGCCGCGGCCTCGAAACCGAAGTCATCGAGCGCGCCGAGCGCGCCGAGCTCCTCGTGGGCACTCACGACCGGGCCCCGAAGCGCGCGAGGATCGCGTCGGTCAGCGGGGGCCAGGCGCGCACGTGGTCGGGGCCGAAGGGCCGCTCACCCAGGAAGCAGGCGGTCAGGCCCGCCTCCGGATCAGCCCAGAGGAAGGAGCCGGACTGGCCGAAGTGGCCGACGGTGCGCGGCGAGGAGGCGGAGCCGGTCCAGTGCGGGTCCTTGTGATCGCGGATCTCGAGGCCGAGGCCCCAGTCGTTCGCGCGCTGCCGCCCGTAGCCGGGCAGGATCCCGCCGAGCCCCGGGAACTGCACGCTCGTGGCCTCGCGCCACAGCGCCGGGGAGATCAGGGTGGGCGCGAGCAGCTCGCGGCCGACGGCGAGCAGGTCCCGCACGCTGCCGTGGTAGCCCGCGGCCGGGGAGCCGGTGGGGTCGAGGTCGACGAGGTCGAGCCCGGCCACGACGGTCTGCTCGACCCACTCGGGCATGTCGTAGCCGGTGGCGTCCTCGAGGTGGGCGGCGAGCACCTCGAAGCCGGTGTTGGAGTAGTTGCGCCGCTCCCCGGGCGCGCCGAGCAGCTCCTCCCCCGTGAAGGGATAGCCCGCGGTGTGGGCGAGGAGGTGGCGCACGGTCGACCCCGCGGGGCCCGCGGGCTCGTCGAGCTCGAGCAGGCCCCGTTCCACCGCCACGAGGACGGCGAGTGCGGCGATCGGCTTGGAGACGCTCGCGAGCGGCCAGGCGCGCGTCGCATCGCCCTGGATGTGGAGCACCCCTCTCGCGTCCGCGACCCCGAGCGCGTGGGCGAAGTCGACCCCGACCTCGAGCGGCGTCGGATCGGGCGGCGGGGCGGTCTGCGGCGTCACGGGGCCACTATGGCACGGCGCTGCAACGGGGCCCGTGCGGGTCCCGGCGAACGCCCCGACATCCGTCCAGAAAACCTACCGCCGAGAAACCAGTGCCCGACCTGCGCCGTCACAGAATCCTCACAAACCGCACGTCCGGCCAGCATCTTTTCCCTCTTGTTTACTCTTTCTTGACTCTCGATACTGGATCCACCGCCGACCCCAGCAGTCGCACATCCGATCCCTGAGGGGGGACCGTCATGACCATCCATCTGATCGAGAGACCAACCGCGCCGGAGCCGCCCGACCGGCTCACGCCGGGCCGTCGGACCCTGCTGCTGGGCGTGGGGACGCTCGGCGCGGGGCTCCTCGCCGGCATCGGACCCGCGAGCGCCGCGAGCACCCTGCGCAAGGGATCCAAGGGCGCCGAGGTGACAACGCTGCAGAAGAAGCTGTGGGCACTGCGCTACTGGTGCGGCACGGCCGACGGCTCTTTCGGACATCTCACCCAGCAGGCCGTCTGGGCGCTGCAGAAGTCCGCCGGGCTCTCGAAGGACGGCGTGGTCGGGCCGAAGACCTGGGCGGCGCTGAACAACGGGGTGCAGCCCTACCGCCGGATCACGAGCGGCATCGGCTTCGAGGTGAACCTCTCCCGGCAGGTGATGATCCTGACCACCCAGGGGCGTCTCGGCTACATCCTCAACACCTCGACCGGCAGCGGGGAGCGCTACTACTCCGGCGGGCGCTGGAAGACGGCGACCACCCCGAAGGGCGACTTCTCGATGTTCCGCCTCTACTCGAAGGGCTGGCAGAGCGGCCCGCTCGGGGACCTCTACCGCCCCGGGTACTACGACCGCGGCTGGGCCGTGCACGGCTCCTCCTCGATCCCGCCGTACCCCGCCTCGCACGGCTGCTGCCGGATCTCGACGGCGGCCACCGATCTGCTGTGGTCGGTCTCGTGGTTCCGCGAGGGCCGACGGGTGCTCATCTACTGAGCGGCCCCGCCGAGCACGCCCACGACACGAGCGAGGGGCCCGTCGCGCGCGACGGGCCCCTCTTTCACGCCTCCTGCACGAATCCCTCGCCGCCTCGCCGCGCCGAGGGCGGTCCGGTGACCAGGTCGCGCGCTACGATCAGGAGGGCGACCGGCCCCTCCTCCTGGGGCGACCGACTGGACAGCGAAGGACCACCGTGGGGATCTTGGATCGGATCGAGCGCGGCCTCGACCGCGGCGTGACGAGCGTGTTCTCGCGCGGCGGCGGCCAGCTGAAGCCGCTCGACCTCGCGCAGGGGCTCAAGCGCGAGTGCGACGACCAGATCCAGGTGCTCGACCGCACCCGGACCCTCGCCCCCAACGTCTACACGGTCTACCTCCACTCCCAGGACTACGACCGCTTCGACTCGTGGCAGGACACCCTGCTCGACGAGCTGCAGCGGGTGGTCATGGAGCACGCCGACAAGCAGCGCTACATGTTCGTGGGCGCGGTCTCCGTGGACCTCCAGCGCGATGACGAGGTCCGCGCGGGCCGCTTCGAGACCGAGTCCCGCACCGAGCGGGGCTCCGTCGCGCCCGCGACCGGCGCCGCGCAGTCCGCCGCGGGAGGCAACCCGATCATCGAGATCGACGGCCAGCAGTACCTGCTCACCGGGCCGGTCACCGTGATCGGGCGCGGCGGCGACGCGGACATCATCCTCGAGGACACCGGCGTGTCCCGGCACCACCTCGAGCTGCGCGCCGACGTCGACGGCGCCCTCGTGGCGACGGACCTCGGCTCGACCAACGGCACCTTCGTCGACGGCGAGCGGATCCGCACGCCCGTCACCCTCCACGACCGGTCGCTGCTGAAGATCGGGCGCACCCGGCTGACCGTGCTGCTCCCCGCGGCCGGTCAGGCCCAGTGGTGAGCGGCCGATGAGCGAGCTGACCCTGATCGCCCTGCGCCTGGGCCTGGTCCTCGCGCTGTGGCTGTTCGTCGTGGCGGTCGTGCTGGTGCTGCGCAACGACCTCTTCGGCACCACCGTCGTGACCCGGTCGAGCAAGGACCCGCGCCGCGACCAGCGCCCCGCGAGCTCCCTGCCCGCGGATCCGACCGCCCGCACCGGCGCCGACGGCACCGCGCGCACCGATCCCGAGGTGACGCAGGCGGCCATGGTGGTCACGGCCGGCCCGCTGCGCGGCACCTCCCTGACCCTGGGCTCGACCCCGATCCTGATCGGCCGCGCCCCCGAGTGCACCCTCGTGCTCGACGACGACTACGCCTCCAACCGGCACGCCCGCGTGTTCCAGCGGGAGGGCGAGTGGATGGTCGAGGACCTCGGGTCCACCAACGGCACCCTGGTCTCGGGCCGGCGCATAGAGGGCGCCGTCCCCTTCCGCCCGGGTGCCCAGGTGCGGATCGGCCGGACCGAGATCGAGCTGAGACGAGGACCGCGATGAGCATCGCCCTGCGCTACGCCGCCCGCTCCGACGTGGGCCTCGTCCGCTCCAACAACCAGGACTCCGGGTACGCCGGCAGCCACCTGCTGGTGGTGGCCGACGGCATGGGGGGTCACGCCGGCGGCGACGTCGCCTCCTCGGTCGCGATCGGCCGCCTCGCCCGCCTCGACTCCGAAACCCCCGCCTCCGACATCGTCGCCTCCCTCGAGGAGACGGTGCTCGACGCGAACCAGGAGATCCTGCGCCGCGCCCGGGATGAGCCGCAGCTGCGCGGCCTCGGCACCACCATCACCGCCCTGCTGCGGGCCGAGGGCAAGTTCGCCCTGGCCCATATCGGCGACTCCCGCGCCTATCTGCTGCGGGACGAGGAGACGGTGCAGGTCACCAAGGACCACACCTTCGTCCAGCGCCTGCTCGACGAGGGCCGCCTCACCGAGGACGAGGCGGAGCGCCATCCGCAGCGCTCGGTGCTCATGCGCGTGCTCGGCGACGTCGACGCGGAGCCGGAGCTGGACCTCTCCCTGCGCCCCGCCCATGCCGGGGACCGCTGGATGCTCTGCTCGGACGGGCTCTCGGGCCTCGTCTCCCTCGACACCATCGACGCGACCCTCAAAGCGATCGACGATCCGGGCGAGTGCGCCGACGAGCTCGTGCAGCTGGCCCTCAAGGGCGGCGGACCGGACAACATCACCTGCATCATCGCGGACGTCGTCGACCTGGACGAGCTGCCCCGCGGGGCCGAGGCCCCGTCGACGACCCCGCAGATCGTGGGTTCGGCGGCGCGCAACCGCCACGCCCCGACGAGCGCCTCCGGCCCCGCCGCGAAGGCCGCGGCCCTCACCCGCGAGTCCCCGGAGATCCCCTACGAGGACGAGGACTTCAGCGAGGAGGAGCCGCCGCGGCGCAGCCCCTGGCCGGCCCTCGCCGCGGTGATCCTGCTCCTCGCCCTGATCGGCGGGGCGCTCGCGGCCGGCTACGCCTGGAGCCAGCGGCAGTTCTACGTGGGCACCAACGGCACCCATGTGGTGATCTACCAGGGGATCGCCCAGGACCTCGGGCCGATCTCGCTGTCCGAGCCGCTCGAGGTCACCGACATCGCCCTCGAGGACCTGCCCCAGATCACGCGGGAGCAGGTCGAGGCCACCATCTCCGCCGGCGATCGGGAGGACGCCGACCGCATCGTCGAGCGGCTCGAGGCGGCCGCCGCGGCCGACGCCCCACTGCCGGTCCCGCAGCCGTCCGACGGCGGCGGCGCGAGCGATGCGGGCGGGGCCTCCGACGGCGGGACGTCGTAGTGGCCACGATCGTCTCGTACACCGCGCACCCGCGTCGCCTCACCCAGGCGCTGCTCCTGGTGCTCGCGGCGGCGATCGGTCTGGGCGCCTACTCCCTCGTGGCGCTGGGTCGCTACGAGCAGCTGCCCGAGCAGCTCCCGGCCGTGGCGATCGGCACGGGCGTGCTGATCGTGCTGCTCCAGGCCGCGGTCATGTGGCGGGCCCCCTACGCGGATCCGGTGATCCTGCCGATCGTGGTGCTGCTGAACCTGCTGGGCATCACCGTGATCGAGAGCGTCCACGCGGCCAACGAGATCTACGGGATCCGCACCTCGGCGAGCGCCGACCGGCAGATGCTCTGGGCGATCATCGGCGTGGCCCTGTGCATCGGCGTCCTCGTGCTGCTGCGCGACCACCGCCCGCTGCGCCGGTACACCTGGATCAGCGCCGTCGTCGGCGCGGTCCTGCTGCTGCTGCCGCTGGCCCCCGTGATCGGCGACTCCCGCAACGGCTCGAAGATCTGGATCAACATCGCCGGCTACAGCTTCCAGCCGGCCGAGCTCGCGAAGATCGCCTTCGCGATCTTCTTCGCCGGCTACCTGGTCTCCCGCCGCGACACCCTCGCCCTCGCGGGCCCGAAGGTGCTCGGCATCCAGCTCCCCCGCTGGTCGGACTTCGGACCGATCCTCGTGGCCTGGGGCTTCGCCATGGCGGTGCTCGTGCTCCAGACCGACCTCGGCACCTCGCTGATGTTCTTCGGCCTGTTCGTGGCGATGCTCTACGTCGCCACGGACCGGCTCAGCTGGCTCGTGATCGGCGCGGTCATGTTCCTGCCGCCCGCCGTCTTCGCCGCGACCCAGATGTCGCACGTGCAGACCCGCATCACCTGCTGGCTCGACCCGCTCTCGCGGGAGAACTTCTCCAGCTGCGAGCAGATCGGCCAGGGCCTGTTCGGCCTGGCCAACGGCGGCCTGTTCGGCACCGGGCTCGGGGAGGGGCGGCCCGACGTGGTCCCCCATGCGGAGTCCGACTTCGTCTTCACCTCCTTCGCGGAGGAGATGGGCATGGTGGGCTCCTTCGCCCTGCTGCTGCTGTACCTGCTGCTGGTGCAGCGGGCGCTGCGCGCCGCCGTCGGCATCTCCGACGGCTTCGGCACCCTGCTCGCCGGCGGGCTCGGCTTCGTCCTCGCGCTGCAGGTCTTCGTGGTCGTCGGCGGGCTCACGAGGGTGATCCCGCTGACGGGCCTGACCCTGCCCTTCCTCGCCGCGGGCGGCAGCTCGCTGGTGTGCAACTGGATCATCGCGGGGATCCTGGTGCGGCTCTCGGACGCGGCCCGTCGGCCCGCCGCCCGCCAGGTGCCCGGCGCCGCGGCGCCGCCCGCCCGGCGCGAGGCGGAGGCGAGCGCATGAACAAGCCCCTTCGCCATGTGTGGCTCGTCGTCGGCGTGCTCTTCATGCTGCTGTTCACCTCGACCACCTACTTCCAGGTGATCGCCCAGGACCGGCTGAACGACAACGCGAACAACCGCCGCACCCAGTACAGCGAGTTCGGGCGGCACCGCGGGGCGATCGTCGTGGACGGCACCGCGATCGCGACGTCCGTCGAGTCCGACGACAACTACCGCTACCTGCGCACCTACGACCCGGGGGCGATGTACGCCCCGGTCACCGGCTACTACTCGGTGATCTACGGGTACACCGGTCTCGAGCGGAGCCTGAACGACACCCTCACCGGCTCCGCCGACTCGCTCTTCTACCACCGCATCGCGGACATCCTCTCGGGCCGCGACGGCCAGGGCGCGACCGTCGAGCTGACCCTCGACGCCGCCGCCCAGCAGGCCGCCTGGGATGCGCTCGACGGGCGTCGCGGCGCGGTCGCGGCGATCGACCCGTCCACCGGCGCGGTCCTCGCCCTCGTCTCCTCCCCGAGCTTCGACCCCAACGAGCTGGCCTCGCACGAGGGCGGCTCGGTGCAGGAGGCCTGGGCGGCGCTCAACGACGACCCGGACCGCCCGCTGACCAACCGCGCGATCGCCGGCGACCTGTACCCGCCGGGCTCCGCCTTCAAGCTCGTGGTCGCGGCGGCGGCGCTCGAGACCGGGGACTACACGGCGGAGACGGAGATCCCGGGACCCGGCACGTTCACGCTCCCGAACTCGTCCTCGGTGATGAACAACTTCTCCGGCGGCCGGCAGGACCCGTGCGGGCCCGGCGACGCCTCGAGCCTCGCCGAGGCGCTGCGCCAGTCGTGCAACACGTCCTTCGCGCAGCTCGGCATCGCGATCGGCGAGGAGCAGCTGCGGTCCACGGCCGAGGAGTTCGGCTTCGGGCAGCGGCTCGAGATCCCGCTCTCGGTGACCCCGTCGACCCTCGGCGAGGACCTCGACGACGCCCAGCTCGCCACCAGCTCGATCGGCCAGTTCGAGACCCGGGTGACCCCGCTGCAGATGGCGATGGTCGCCGCGGGCGTCGCGAACGACGGCGTGGTCATGCAGCCGCAGCTGGTGCAGTCGGTGCACACGGCCGACCTCGCCACGGTCTCCGAGCTGACTCCGCAGGAGCTGGGCCAGCCGCTGACCGCCGCGAACGCCGCGCAGATGCGCCAGATGATGGTGGGCGTGGTCGAGGACGGCACCGGCACGGCCGCCGCGATCGAGGGCGTCGAGGTGGGCGGCAAGACGGGCACCGCCCAGTGGGGCGAGGGCCGCGATCCGCACTCGTGGTTCGTGGGCTATGCGAAGGTCGACGGCCGCCAGGTGGCGGTGGCCGTCGTGGTCGAGGAGGGCGGATACGGCTCGCGCACGGCGGCGCCGATCGCCCAGGACGTGATGGAGGCGGTGATCCGAGGATGAGGACCGAACCGGGGCTGATGCTCGAGGGACGTTACGAGCTGACCTCGCTGATCGCGACCGGCGGCATGGGCCAGGTGTGGAAGGGCCTCGACCGCGAGCTCGACCGCGAGGTCGCGGTGAAGGTGCTGCGCGAGGAGTACGCGGGCGACGAGGGCTTCCTCAAGCGCTTCCGCGCCGAGGCCCGGCACACCGCCGCGCTCTCGCACGACGCGATCGCGGCGCTCTACGACTACGGCGAGCTCGACGGCCGCGCCTACATCGTCATGGAGCTCTGCCCCGGCCGACCGCTCTCGGACATCATCGAGGAGAACACGGGGGGCCTGCCCGAGAAGCGGGTCATCTCGGTGCTGATCGACCTCGCCCGGGCGCTGGACGCCGCGCACTCCAAGGGCGTCGTGCACCGCGACGTGAAGCCCGAGAACGTGCTCGTGGACGAGACGCGCGACTGGGCCGTGAAGATCACCGACTTCGGCATCGCCCGCAGCAAGGACCAGGCTCGCCTGACCAAGACCGGGCTGGTGATGGGCACCGCCCAGTACCTCTCCCCCGAACAGGCGATGGGCAAGCAGGCCACCTCGCTCTCGGACATCTACGCGCTCGGGATCGTGGCCTACGAGATGCTGGTCGGCCACCGCCCCTTCACCGGCTCGAGCCAGGTGGAGATCGCGATGGCGCAGGTCAAGCAGCAGCCGAAGGAGCTTCCGGACACGGTCGGCGCCGATCTGCGCAAGCTCGTGATGATGTCGCTCGCGAAGGCGCCCGCGAACCGGCCCCGCTCCGCGGCCGCGGTCGCCCGGATCCTCGAGGCGATCCAGCGCGGCGTCGAGCCCCGCTTCACGACCGGCGCGATCCCCGTCACCCGGGTCGAGGACCACGACTGGACCGGGGAGAACGCCCTGCAGCGCCGGGACGGCGAGGGATCCGGCGGCGCCTCCGGCGGGCCGACGCGCACCGCGGCGATGCCGCTGCCGATGTCGGGTCGCGGCCGCGGGATCCGGCACCGCTCCGGTCCCTCGGCCCGGTCGGCCCCCTCGGGGCTCTCGGCGAGCTCCGCGGGCGGCGCCCCGCGCGCGCGTCCGGCGGGCCCTGTGTCGTCCGCCCGCTCCGCCGCGTCCCCCTCCCCCGTCCCGTCGGAGCCCCGCCCCGCGGCGGATCCGGCGCTGCGCGGCGCGGACCGGGCGTTCACGGCGGGCTCCTTCGACACGGTGGACACCGCCGCCTCGGGGCGGACCGCCCGCGGCACCTCGACCGGTCGCCGGCTCGGCCCGTTCTCCGTGCCGGGGCTGGTCCTGCTGGTGCTGCTGGTGGTGGTGATCCTCGGGGCGGTCGCCGCGGGGCTCGGGCTGCTGCCCCTCGGGGAGCTCGGCGCGGCCGGGTCCGGAGCCCTCGACGGCGTCGGACAGGGGACGAGCGGACAGCTGTCAGCATCTACGATGGTCGGATCAGCCGTGGAGGACCACGGCACGAGGTCAGGTGTTCTGTGAGCGAAGAGAAAGTGGTCCTGGGCGGCCGCTACACCCTGGGGAGGATCCTGGGGACCGGTGGCATGGCCGAGGTGTTCCTCGCGGAGGACACGCGACTGCACCGCACGGTCGCCGTGAAGGTGCTGCGCTCCGACCTGGCGCGCGATGAGAGCTTCCAGGAGCGGTTCCGGCGGGAGGCGCACAGCGCCGCCTCGCTGAACCATCCCTCGATCGTCGCCGTGTACGACACGGGCGAGGAGAAGCAGACCACCGTGACGGGGGCCGAGGTCTCGATCCCGTACATCGTCATGGAGTACGTGCACGGCACGACCCTGCGCGAGCACATCTCCCCCGAGCAGCCGATGGACGCGCACCGGGCCGGGGAGATCATGGCCGCGCTGCTCAGCGCGCTCGAGTACTCGCACCGCGCCGGGATCGTGCACCGCGACATCAAGCCCGGCAACGTGATGATCACCGACTCCGGTCAGGTGAAGGTCATGGACTTCGGCATCGCCCGTGCGATCGCCGACGCCACGAGCGCGATGACCGCGACCCAGGCCGTCATGGGCACCGCCCAGTACCTCTCCCCCGAGCAGGCGCGCGGCCAGCTGGTCGACGCCCGCTCCGACATCTACTCCGCCGCGTGCGTCATGTTCGAGATGATGACCGGGCGGCCGCCGTTCACCGGCGACACCCCCGTCTCGATCGCCTACCAGCACGTGCGCGAGCAGCCGCAGCCGCCGTCGGCCCTGAACCCGGCGATCACTCCCGCGATGGACGCGGTGATCCTCACGGGCCTGGCCAAGGACCGCGAGCAGCGCTACCCGAGCGCCGTGGCCTTCTCCCGCGACATCGCCGCGGTCGTCGCCGGTCGCGCCCCCGCCCTGGTGGGCGGTGCGGTGCCGACGGGCGCGGACGGCGAGACGACGACCGTGCTCAGTCCGGTCGACGATGCGACCGAGGCGATCCCGGCCGCGGCGATGACCGGCGTGCACGGGGCGACCAGTTGGTCCACGGGCCAGCACGCCCCGCTGCGGCAGGGTCCGCCGACGGGGCAGGGCACGGCCGTCGCCGAGGACGAGCACCGGCGCCGCCCCTGGTGGCTGATCGCGCTGCTGATCGTCGCGGCCCTCGCCGTGATCGGCGCCGCCGCCTGGTTCCTGATGCCCCGCGAGCCCGCGGGTCCCGAGATGGTGGCCGTGCCCGACGTGGCCGGCTCCACCGAGGACGAGGCGCGCAGTGAGCTCACGGACCTGGGCCTCGAGGCCGAGTTCGCCCCGACCGAGTCCGAGGACGTCGAGGAGGGCCTGGTCATCGACACCGACCCGCCCGCCGGCCAGGAGGTCGAGGTCGGCTCGACGGTGACCGTGAACATCTCCGCGGGCCCCGAGGCGGTCGAGGTCCCCGACCTCTCCGGCATGACCGAGGAACAGGCGACGGCGGAGCTCGAGCCGCTCGGCCTGACCCTCACCGTCGCCGGCGAGGAGGACGACGCCGAGCGGGAGGCCGGGCAGATCACCCGCAGCTCCCCGCAGGCCGGCTCCACCGCTCAGCGTGGCGACACCATCGAGGTGACCGTGGCGACCGGGGAGTTCACCGTGCCCGACGTGAGCGGGCTGACGCTCGACGCCGCCACCACCATGATCGAGAGCAGCGGCTTCGAGGTGGACTCCACCACCCGTGTCGATGCCGAGGCGACGGCCGGCACCGTCGTCTCGCAGACCCCGCCCTCGGGCGGCAAGGCCCCCGTCGGCTCGACCGTGTCGCTCGTGATCGCGGAGGCCCCCGGGCCGGCGACCGTCCCGAACGTGACCGGCCGCAGCTACGAGGACGCGAAGGCGCTGCTCGAGGAGCAGGGCTTCGGCACCTCGCGGACCGAGGAGGCCTCGGACTCGGTCGCCGAGGGCCAGGTGATCCGCACCGATCCGGGCGCGAACGAGGAGATCGACCGGGAGGGGACGATCGTCATCGTGGTCTCCTCCGGTCCGGAGCCGACGCCCACGCCGACGGAGACGCCGACCGAGACCCCGACGCCGACGGAGACGGAGACGGAGACGCCCACGGCGGATCCGACCACCGAGCCGTCGGCCGGGAACGGCAACGGGAACGGCAACGGGAACGGGAACGGGAACGGCAACGGGAACGGAGCCGGCAATGGCGGCTGAGGGTGCGCGCGCCGCACGCGTGCTGGTGATCGACAACTACGACAGCTTCGTCTACACGATCGTCGGCTACCTGCAGCAGATGGGGGCCGAGACCGTGGTGGTCCGCAACGACGAGGTGCCCGAGGGGCCGGACGGCGCCGTGGACCTCACGGGCTTCGACGGGGTGCTCGTCTCCCCCGGCCCGGGCACGCCCAGCACCGCGGGGCGCGCCCTCGACGTGATCGGCGCCTGCGCCGAGGGGGCCGTACCGATGCTCGGGGTGTGCCTCGGCCATCAGGCGCTCGGCCAGTTCTTCGGCGGCACCGTCGACCATGCGCCGCAGCTGATGCACGGCCGCACGAGCGAGCTCACCCACGAGGGCCGCAGCGTCTTCGCGGGCGCCCCCTCCCCGATGACCGCGACCCGCTACCACTCGCTCACGGTGGTGCCGGAGTCGGTGCCGGAGGTCCTCGAGGTCACGGCCCGCACGGCCGACGGGATGATCATGGGCCTCGCCCATCGCGAGCTGCCCCTGCACGGGGTGCAGTTCCATCCCGAGTCCGTGCTCACCGAGAATGGGCACCTGATGCTGGGGCGCTTCCTCGAGCTGTGCGACGGCCGCGACGCGGTGGAGCGCTCCGCGGGGCTGAAGCCCCTGATGACCGCCGGCTGAGCCGGGGGGTCAGCGTCCGGGCGCTGCCCCGACCAGCCCGTCGTTGAACGGCAGGTACGGGGCGAGCGCCGGGAACACCCAGGTGAAGAGAACCGCGACGATCCCCAACAGGATCAGCACGGCGAGCACGATGCGCAGCCACAGCGGGCCGGGCAGCAGGCGGAACAGGGCGGCGTACATCAGGCCTCCTCGGCGAGCGCCTCGGGGATCCCGTCGGCGCGATCGGTCCAGTACGCGAACTCCGCGTGCACGATGTAGCGCTCCCGCGCGGAGAACATCGGGTGGCAGGCGGTGAGCGTGAGCATCGCCTGCGTGGGATCCTCGCCGGGGCTGCCCGGGACGGGCGCGATCACCTCGACCTGCGAGGGATCCACGACCAGGGTCTCGGTGACCTCGTAGACGTAGAACGCCTCCTCCGTCTCCACCACGATCGGGTCGCCGACCTCGAGGCGGGCGATGTCCTCGAAGGGGCGGCCGTAGGTGTTGCGGTGGCCCGCGACGGAGAAGTTCCCGACCTGGCCGGGCAGCGCGGTCTCGGGGTAGTGGCCCACGCCCTTGACGTTGAGTACCTCCTCGAGGCTCACGCCCTCGGCGAGCGGGACGCTCTCGCGGTCGAAGGCCGGCACGTGCAGGGCGCCGAAGACCATCGTGTCCGCGGGCGTCGCGGGGACCGGCGGCGGGCCCTCCTGGCGCGGCGCGATCTGCTGCTCGTCGACCCCGCCCCACTGCTCCTCGAGGCCCGTGAGGATGCCGTCCTGCTCGCGGCCGGCGAGGACGTCGGTCCACCACAGCTGCCAGAGAAGGAACAGGGCCAGCAACGCCCCGGCGGTGAGCAGCAGCTCGCCGAGCACGCCGACGATGGTCGAGGCGGCACCGCCGCGGCGGCGGGAGGCGCGATGGGTCCCGCGGGTCATTCAGCCTGCTCTCGCCGAGTCGAGCGTGAGGGACCCCTCGAAGGCCGGGAGGGTCGCGGTCTCGAGGGTCTCGACCTTCTCGCCGAGGCCCACGTAGTCCACCCACTCCCGGTACACCTGCACCCCGGGCGCCTGGTCGAGGGCCGCGAGCATCTGGTCGGTCGGTCCGATCACGGTGATCACGAAGGGCGGCGAGTAGACGCGCCCCTCGAGCAGGAGCGTATTGCCCGCGCAGCGGAAGGCGGATCCGTTGACCACCCTCTGGTCCTGCAGCATCATCGCCTCCGCCCCGCCGGCCCAGAGCGCGTTGATGTACGCCTCCATGTCCTGCTGGTGGACCACGAGATCGTCCGGCTCGAGGCCCTCCTGGGTGCCGATCGCCCCCTCGGGCGCGTCGGTGAGGGTGATGCGCAGGGCCGGTCCGGAGACCTCGCTGAGGCCGACGGCGTCGCCGACCCGCTCGGTGCGCTGCTGCACGGAGGCGCCGCCCGAGTCCTCGCGCAGGGACTCGATCTCGGCGCGCTTGTCCGCGTTGTCCTCGGTGAGCCGCTCGATGGTGCGTCCTCGCTCACGCAGCACCCCGGCGACGTCCCCGGACTCGTCGCGGATCGAGCCGCCGCCCGAGAGCCGGCCGGTGGTCGCGAAGAGGACGCCGCACAGCACCATGACCAGGGCGACGCCGAGGCGCCCGGGGCGCGGGGTGCGCCTCGTCGGGTCCGGGCCGTCCCGGTCCGCGTCCTGCGCCATGGGCCCCTCCTCGCGTCGCGCCCTCGGTGAACCACCATTACCCTAGGCCACAGTCCGCACCCGTGGACCCGCGCGGAGCGCCGCGCGTCCGGCCGCCCCCGAGGAGCACCGTTTTCATGGCCAGGAGCACGAGGAAGTCGTCCGCCCGCGGCAAGTCCGCGAAGAGGCGCCCCGCGAGCACGGCGAAGGCCGCCCCCGTGGAGTCCCCGGCGGAGGAGACGGATCTCGACGAGCTCGCTGAGGTGGACGAGGCGGACGAGAAGGACGCCGCGGACGAGAAGAGCGCGAAGAGCTCCCAGGGCGCGAAGAGCGCGAAGGACGGCCCCTCCCGCGCCGGCGGCAAGGACCCTGTCTCGACGAAGGGCGCCGCAGGGAAGAAGGCGGGCGCGAAGAAGGCCGGCGCCAAGGACTCCGCCGACCGCCCCCGCGGCGGCGAAGTCGCCGAGAAGGCGAAGGACTCCACCCGCACCGGTGCGAAGAAGGCCGCGGCCCAGGAGAGCCGGCGCGGCCCGCGCCGCGTCGCCACGGTCACCCAGAACCCGCGCTGGCTGGTGCCGGCCGCCCTCACCTTCCTGCTGCTGGGACTGTGCTACCTGGTCACCTTCTACCTGACCTCGGGGCAGCTGCCCCTGCCGATCGGCGACTGGAACCTCGCGGTGGGCTTTGGCGCGCTGATGGTCGGCGGCGGCATGTTCATGTTCTGGAAGTAGCCCTCCCCCGGCTCCGCGGCCCGGCGATCCCCCGACGGGTATCCTGTGCGAGTGCCCCACATCACGGTGGGCGCTGACCTGCACACCGCATGATCCCCGGGGGAGACCATGACCACCAACTCGGTGCGGCGCCGTCTGGCAGCCGTCCTCGTCCTGCCACTGCTGCTGGTGCTGGCCGGCTGCGGCAGCTTCACCGCCGACTTCGAGGTCACCTCGGCCGAGAGCATGACGCTCAGCTTCGACATGGCGGTCGATCCGACCTATCTCGAGGGCACCTACTCCTCCGCCGAGGAGATGTGCGCGGACACCGAGGACGGCGAGTTCGCCCCCGGCGCCGAGGCCGTCGAGGTCGAGGCCTACGAGGAGGACGGCCTGTGGGGCTGCCGCGCCTCGGGCGCGGTGGACATGTCCCAGCTGGGCTCCGAGTTCTCCGTGACCGAGGAGGACGGTGAGATCCACCTGACGATCGACATGGGCGACTCCGCGGGGCTCTCCCAGGAGGACCTCGAGCTGGTGTTCGGCGATGCGATCGACGACTTCGAGTTCCGCGTCTCCTTCACCTTCCCCGGCGACGTCATCGAGTCCCGCGGCGGGACGATCGACGGCAACACCGTCACCTACACCGACATCATCGACTTCACCCAGGGCGTGGACATCACCGCCGAGGCCGGCGGCGGCTTCGGCTGGCTGATCATCGTCATCGTCGTGGTCGTGCTCGGCTTCCTGCTGCTGCTGGCGATCGCCGCAGTCATCTTCTTCGTGATGCGCAGCCGCAAGAAGGGTGGCTCCGGCACCCCGGGCGCCCCCGGCGGCTACGGCGGCGTCCCGGCCGCCCCGATGGCCCCGTCGGCGCCGCAGAGCCCCGCCTTCGGGCAGTCCCCGCCCCCGGCCCCGCAGCAGGGCCAGGGCCAGCAGTGGGGCCAGTCCTCGCCGCCCCTCGCCCCGCCGGCACCGCAGCAGCCCTGGGGCCAGCCGGGTCAGCAGGGTCAGCAGCCGTGGAACCAGCCTCCCGGCCACAACCAGCAGTACGGCCAGAATCAGCAGCCCGGTCAGAACCAGAACCCGGGTTGGTGAGTCCGGGGCCGGTGCGCCGCCGGACCTCTCCCACTCGTGTGAGCAGGGTCATGGGTCCCGGATTGGCGTCCGACCAGCCGAGGTACTAGTATCGGTGAGGTCGGTTTGACCGGCAGGCGCCCGTAGCTTAACGGATAGAGCATCTGACTACGGATCAGAAGGTTGGGGGTTCGAATCCCTCCGGGCGCACCACGGGAGCCCCGGTCCGACGAGAGTCGGGCCGGGGCTCTTCCCGTTCGTCGATCGCACGTCGACCCGTCGTCGGGCTCCCCCGACCGGAGGAGGGGCCGCCATGAGGATCTCGGCCAAGGCCGACTACGCGGTGCGCGCCGCCGCGCAGCTCGCCGCCGCGGAGGAAGGCCGCACCACCGCCGCGGACGCCCTCGCCCTCGCCCAGGACGTGCCCGCCCGCTTCCTCGAGGGGATCCTCGGGGATCTGCGCCGCCAGGGCCTGGTCACCAGTCGTCGCGGTGCGGGCGGCGGATACGTGCTGGCCCGTCCCGGCGCCGAGATCACCGTGGCCGACGTGATCCGGGCGGTCGACGGCCCCCTCGTATACGTGCGCGGGGAGCGCCCGCACCAGCTCGAGTACACCGGCCCCGCCGAGGACCTCCCCGAGGTCTGGGTCGCCCTGCGGGCGAGCGTGCGCAACGTCCTCGAGCAGGTCACCCTCGCGGACCTCGTGGCCCACGACCTGCCGCGTTCGGTCCGCGCGCTGACCGCCGCCGAGGAGGCATGGCAGAACCGCTGAGCGCATAAGTTCCACTTCGCGCACTCCATATGTCTCACGATGACCTGGGGACTTGATTCCGACCATTCCGGTCGGATTAACTTCCTTCGTGCGGACGGTCCGCATCCCTCTCGGAAGGAGTCGCGCCATGAGACGACTCGTCCTGCTCGCCCTGGTCGGTCTCGCGGCCCAGCTCGTCGACGGCAGCCTGGGCATGGCCTACGGGGTCACCTCCACCACGCTGCTCCTCGCGATCGGCACCAACCCCGCCTCCGCCTCCGCGACCGTGCACCTGGCCGAGATCGGTACCACCCTCGCCTCGGGCGCCTCGCACTGGCGCTTCGGCAACGTGGACTGGAAGGTCGTGCGGCGCATCGCGCTGCCGGGCGGGATCGGCGCCTTCCTCGGCGCGACCTTCCTCGCGAACCTCTCCACCGAGGTCGCCGCCCCACTCATGAGCGGCATCCTGCTCGCCCTCGGCGTGTACGTGCTGCTGCGCTTCACCGTGAAGGGCATCGACCGGCGCAACATGGGCAAGCCGCTGCGCCGGCGCTTCCTCACCCCGCTGGGTCTGGTGGGCGGCTTCATGGATGCCACGGGCGGCGGCGGCTGGGGTCCCGTCGGCACTCCGGCGCTGCTCGCGAGCGGCCGCATCGAGCCGCGCAAGGTGGTCGGCTCGATCGACACCAGCGAGTTCGTGGTCTCGGTCGCCGCCTCGCTCGGCTTCCTGATCGGCCTCGGCACCGCCGGCATCGACCTGGCCTGGGTCCTGGCCCTGCTGGTCGGCGGCCTGATCGCCGCCCCCATCGCGGCCTGGCTCGTGCGCCTCGTGCCCGCGCGGGTGCTCGGCTCCGCCGTCGGCGGCGTGATCGTGCTGACGAACACGCGGACCATCCTGCGCAGCGACCTCGTCGGCGCCGCTCCCGCGGTCGTCTCGGCGGCGCTGATCGCCGTGGCCGTCGTCTGGGCCGCGGCCGTCGCCTGGTCGATCCGCGCCCATCGCCGCGAGCGCGCCGCCCTCGACGCCGAGGCGGAGGCCCTCGAGGCCGCCTCCCGCGACGAGGCCGCCCTCGACGGCGTCCGCTGAGCCCCTCCCCCGCCGAGAGGCCGCGGCTCAGTACCCGTGCGGGTCGTCGCCCTCCGCGACACCGGTGACGTGCTCCGCATGGGAGAGGGTCTCGGTCAGGAGGCGCCGCACGTGCTCGTCGGTGGCGCGGTAGAAGGCGAAGGTGCCCTCGCGACGGCTCGAGACGAGCCCTGCGAGGCGCAGCTTGGCGAGGTGCTGGCTCACCGCGGCGGGCGTCGCGCCCACCGCCTCCGCGAGCGCGTTCACGCTGTGCTCGGCGCCGAACAGGGCCCACAGCAGCTTCACCCGGGTCGGATCCGAGAGCATGTGGAAGGTGCTCGCCGCGATCCGGGCGTGCTCGTCGTCGGGGACGTCGCGGCGGGGCCTCACGTGCATGGCCACACCCTAGCCTTATCTTGCTATCTGCATGTCTGCGCAGATACATTCGCGCCATGGCTCCGCCACACGACCACGACCACGACCACGACCACGACCACGACCATCATCACGGCCCGCTCGGCCGCCTGCGCCACGCGCTGACCCCGCACAGCCACGACCACGGCGAGGCGATCCGCACCGCCGAGGAGGCCAGCGCCGTCGGCATCCGCGCCGCCTGGATCAGCCTCGCCGGCATGGGCGCGACCGCGGCCCTGCAGATCGTGATCGTGCTGCTCAGCGGCTCCGTCGCGCTCCTCGCCGACACCGTCCACAACCTCGGCCATCTCGCCACGACGATCCCGCTGATCATCGCGTTCCGCCTCGGCCGGCGCGCGGCCACCCGCCGCTACAGCCACGGCTTCCGGCGCGCGGAGGACCTCGTCGGCCTGCTGATCGGGGCGATGATCGCGCTCTCGGCGGCGCTGATCGTGGCGGAGTCCGTGCGCGGGCTCCTCGACCCGACGGAGATGACCCATCGCCCCTGGGTGCTCGCGGCGGCGCTCGTCGGCGCGGCCGGGAACGAGCTCGTCGCGATCTACCGGATCCGGGCGGGTCGGCGCATCGGCTCCGCCGCCCTCGTCGCCGAGGGGCAGCACGCCCGCACCGACGCCCTGACCTCGATCGCCGTGGCGCTCGGCGTGATCGGCGCCTGGCTGGGCCTGCCCTGGGCGGACCCGCTGATCGGGCTGCTGATCGCGGCGGTCGTGGTCGCCGTGCTGATCTCCTCGATGCGCACCGTGGTCCGGCGCCTCATGGATGGGATCGAGCCGGACGTGCTCGACCGCCTCGAGCAGTCCGCCCGGGGTGTCGCGGGGGTGCGCGAGGTGCGTGCCGCCCGCGCCCGCTGGACCGGGCACCGGCTCGAAGCGGAGCTGGAGATCCTGGTGGACCCCGCCGCGAGCCTGCGCGAGGGAGCGGCCGTGGCCGCCGCAGTCGACGCGGCGCTCCACGACCGGCTCCCCCACCTGGACCGGGCGCTGATCCGGCCCGTTCCCGCCGACTGAGGCCGGCTCAGCGGCGGGCGGCGATCGCCTCCCGCACGGAGCTCCAGCCCTGCAGGATCTCCCGCGCCTCGGGGTCCGCCTCCGCGGCGACGGCCTCGGTGCGGGCCTCCTCGAGCAGCTCGTCGATCACGACCCGCCCGCCCCGCTCCACCGAGGCCACCGCGGCCTCGACCATCGCGAAGCTGAGGATGTTCTCGTGCACCGCGCACATCGGGGTCCGGCCCTCGCGCAGGGAGGTCACGAACTCGATGATCGAGGCGTCGATCTGGTCCGGCTCCGGGGTCTGCATCGCCTGGTCGATCGCGGCCTGCAGCGCGACGGTCTCCGCCTCGTCCTCGGTGCCCAGCTGCGGGGTGCCGCGGCCGTCCCAGGTGGCCGAGCCGTGCTCGGCCCCGATCCGCCAGTCGCTGTTCCAGAAGGTCGGCAGCCCGCGCGCGTTCCACGAGCCGTTGTAGACGAAGAGGGACGAGGTGCCCTCCCCGTCGGCCATCTCGAAGGTGCAGGTCACGGTCGCGTCCCCGGCGTACACGCTCCACTGCGGGCTCGCGCCGATCGCGGTGACCGCGACCGGATCGGTGCCGGTGATGTAGCGGGCCGTGTCGAAGGCGTGGATGCCCATGTCGCGCAGCAGCGGATGCTGCTGGGTGCGGCGGAAGCCCTCCATCTCCGTGAACAGGGAGAAGAAGGCGCTGGTCAGGGCCGTCGGACCGTGAGCTGAGACGAAGCGCTTGAGCTCCCGCACCTGCGGGAAGAAGCGGCGCGACTGGGACACCATGAAGGGCACCCCGGTCAGCTCCGCATGCGCCATGAGGCTCAGCGCCTCCGGCAGGGTCTCCGTGACCGGCTTCTCGCCGAGCACCGGGATCCCCGCGTGGAGCGCCTTGACGGTCACCGGATGGTGCGCGACCGGCACCGTCGGGTTGATGAGGATGTCCGCGCCGAGCTCGACGGCGAGGTCCACGCCGTCGGTGCCGACGGCCACGGCCGACGGGTCGGCGACGCCGGACTGGGCGATCGCCTTCTCCGGGAGGTCCTCGGCGAGGTCGGCGACGCCCACCAGCTCGGTGACGGGGCTCGCGGCGATCACCCGGGACCACCACTGCCCCATCCCGCCGGCGCCGACGACGACGGCCCGCAGCGGGGCGGCATCGGCGGCGCCGGCGAGCGCGGCGTTCGGATCGGCGATGCGGGGCTCAGATGACACGCGAGACCTCGTCGCCGCGGAACCAGTCGCGGGGGGCGTTGGCGATCTTGATCGGCGCGGCCTCGCGCTCCTCGGGGCGCGCCCACACCGCGGCGTTGGCGAGCACCCGCTGGATCTCCGGCTGGTGGTAGACGGGATACTCCTGGTCGCCGGGGCTGAAGTAGAACACCTTGCCCTTGCCGCGACGGAACACGCAGCCCGAGCGGAACACCTCGCCGCCGGTGAAGGAGCTGACGAACACGAGCTCGTCCGGGGCGGGGATGTCGAACATCTCGCCGTACATCTCCTGGGCGGGGACGATCAGCGGATGCGGGACGCCGCGGGCGATCGGGTGGGAGCCGTTGACGGTCCACACCCGCTCCTCCTCGCCCTCGTTGCGCCACAGCAGGTTGCAGGTGGTGCCCATGAGGGCCTTGAAGACCTTCGAGTAGTGGGCGGAGTGCAGGGGCAGCAGGCCCATGCCCTCGTGGACGCGGCGCACCACGCGCTCGACGACCGCGTCGGGCACGTCCTCGTGCGCCATGTGCCCCCACCAGGTCAGCACGTCGGTCTCGGCGAGGACCTCCTCGGAGAGGGACTCCTCCACGTCGTCGAGCAGGGCGATGCGCACCTCGGCGGCGACGCCGTCCTCGGCGAGCACGCGGGTCAGGCCCTGCGCGATCGTGGTGTGCATGCCCTCGGGGTAGATCTCCTGCACCCGGGGGTCGACCTTCTCGTGGCGGTTCTCGCCGTACACGGTGATGCGCAGCGGCGCATCCTTGCTCGCCGTCATTCCAGTCCTCCAGAGGTCTGTGCTCAGCGTCGGGAACGTTCCCGGCGCGTTCGGTCCGGCCCATCGTAGGGGCGCGGAGGGCGCGCGTCAGCAGAGGATCGCCGCGTGATCACCACCCGATCCCCGCGACTCCTGATGGGTTACCCGGAGGTAGAGGAACCGTGACCAAGGCGTGACCGACGCCTCATATCCGCTGGGCTATGGTCGTCCGCAGGTTCCCTCAACGGCGAGGGAACCTGCCCCTCTCCCCCGCGCTCAGCTGGTGCGGGAGCGCTCGAGCAGGCCGTCGCGCGCGGTCCGCTCGCGGAGCGCCTGCGCGGTCTCGCCGTGGACGCGCATCGCCCGCTGGCGGCCCATCGTCCCGCCGAGCACCAGGCCCGCCCCCGGGCCCCAGCGGTAGACCACGTCCGTCGCATGGTCGCCCTCGCGCACCTCGAGCTGGGCCGTGAGGTGGAAGGCCCCGCCCGCGAGGGCGCCGAGCAGGATGGTGCGGCCGCGGCTGCCCCGCTCGTAGTCGATCCGCGTGCCGTCCTCGCGCGCGAGCGTCCAGCCGCGTGCGGTGAAGAAGTCCGCGAGCAGGGCGCGGGTGGACTCGCCGTCGCCGCGGAGGGTGAGGATCAGCTGGTCGCCGCGGGGCTGGTTCATGCGACTCCTCCGACGGGCGGCCTGGCGTCGCCCAGGCGGCGCAGCTCGGCGTTGACCAGATGGGGCTGGTCCCGGTGCTCGTGCGGGTCCCGTCCGGCCCCGAGCGCGAGCGCGATCTGCAGCACGTCCCCGTGCGCGACGAGCACCACGCGGTGGCCGTAGCCGCCCCTGGCGAGCTCGTCGGCCGCGCGGAGCGCCTCGGCGACCCGTGCCGCGACGGAGGCGACCGGCTCGACCGAGCCGCCCTGCTCCGCGCGCTCGGCGTCGAGCGCCCACACGGACTCGTAGGCCGTCGTCGGCCCCTCGTCGTGGACGCCGAAGCCTCGCTCGCGCAGCCGCTCGTCCACCCGCGGCGCCCCCGCGCCGATCCCGGCCGCGAACACCTCGGCGGTCTCCCGGGCCCGCGCGAAGTCGCTCGTGACCACGATCGTGGCGGCGTCGAAGCCCGCCGCCCGGGCCTCCTCGGCGCATTCGTGCACCTGGGCCCGACCGCGAGCAGTCAGTCCCACCTCCTGCAGGGCGCGCGCCCCCGGCAGGGAGACGATCACGCCCTCGACGTTCGCCGTCGACTCCCCGTGCCGCAGCACGTGCACCTCGCCCACGGCGGCCTCAGCCCTCGAGGACCTTGCCCGGGTTCAGGTTCCGTCCCGGGTCGGTGGCGGCGAAGAGGCCCTCGACCATCCTGCGGCCGACGGGCCCGAGATCCTGCTCGATCCACGGCCGGTGCTCGATCCCCACCGCGTGGTGGTGGGAGACGGTCGAGCCGAGGTCCACGAAGGTCTGCTGCACCGCGCTCTTGGCCCGGTAGTACTGCTCGAGCGCCTGCTCCTCGGAGGAGTACGGGAAGGCGAAGGTGAAGTAGAGGCAGGCCCCGGCGTGGTAGCTGTGCGACATGTGGCAGAACATGAAGCCGGGCAGGTCCTGCTCGGCCTGGGTCCGCTCGAAGGCCTCGTAGACCTTCGCGTGGACCTCGTTGATGGAGCCCCAGGTCGCGCCGGTGTCGCAGACGTCGCCGAAGACGCCGTGGTCCAGCAGGAAGTCGCGCAGGTAGGGGGTGTCGAACTTCTTCTGGTCGTACACCTTGCCGACGCTCGCGCCGAGGGTCACGCCCCCGTTGGCCTTGACGATCTTCTTCACGATCGCCTTCTGCTGCTCGACGGACGCCTTGGACCCCTCGAAGCAGACGTAGCTCAGGCACATCTCCTCGGAGGTGTCCCAGCCCTGCGAGCGGAGGTAGGCGAAGATGCCGTCCTGCACCTTCGCGGAGACCTTCGCCTTCGTGGTGGTGGGGATCTTGCTCGACAGGGCGAGGGAGAACTTGGTCTCCGGCCCGTCGGAGAGGCGGGTGAAGGTCGGGGAGACGTCGGTGCTGCGCGCGATCGCGTGCATCCCGCGGATCCCGTGCTCCCAGTCCGGGTACATGTAGCCGATCACCTGGCGGACCGGGGTGCGACGGTGCACCTGCACCGTGACCTCGCTGATCACGCCGAGGCGACCCTCCGAGCCGAGGATCATCTCGTGCACGCTGGGCCCCGAGTCGCGGCCCGGGATGGGCTTGGTGACGGCGACGCCCTCGGGGTGGAGCATGCGCAGGCCGCGCACGATGTCCTCGATGTCGCCGTACTTGTCGGACTGCATGCCCGAGGAGCGGGTCGCCGCCCAGCCGCCGACGGTCGAGTAGGTGAAGGAGTCCGGGAAGTGGCCGACGGTCCAGCCCTTCTCCTGCAGCTGCTCCTCCATGTCGGGCCCGTACATTCCCGGCTGGATGCGGGCCAGGCCCGAGGTGTCGTCGATCTCGAGGATCCGGTCCATCCGGCCCAGGTTCATGGTCACCACCGGGCGCTCCTCAGCCACGTCCGGGGTCACGGAGCCGGAGATGCAGGAGCCGCCGCCGTAGGGGATCAGCACCAGGTCCTGCTCGAGGACGATGCGCAGCACCGCGGCGATGTCCTCCTCGCTGCCGGGGTAGACGATCGCGTCGACGAGGCGGCCGAAGTCGCCCGTGCGCACCCGGAAGAGGTCCGGCAGGGAGCGGCCGAAGGAGTGCAGCACGCGGAACTCGTCGTCGGTGCGCACCTCGGTTTCGCCGAGCGCCGCGACCAGCGCTTCGCGCGCCGCCTCCGGCAGGCGGGAGGCGGGGACGTCGAGGGCGGAGAGGTCCGGCTCGACGACCT
Source organism: Brachybacterium sp. J144 (assembly GCF_036321705.1). Classification (NCBI taxonomy): domain Bacteria; kingdom Bacillati; phylum Actinomycetota; class Actinomycetes; order Micrococcales; family Dermabacteraceae; genus Brachybacterium; species Brachybacterium sp. J144. The sequence goes on along the minus strand of NZ_JAZDCG010000022.1, from coordinate 161,706 downwards.
CGGGGGCGTTCACTAGGTCGACGCCGACCTCGCGCTGGGCGAGCTCAACGAAGGCGGGACGGTTCTCGACGGAGAAGGAGACGTCGTCGAGCCCCCACCCCCACCACTTGTGACGCTTGACGTCGGCGGCGGTGGTGTTGCTCATGCGGACTCCTCGTCCCCCGGCAGCGGACGCCCCAGGATCGTCTCGTAGTTCTCGTCGTACAGGGCCTGCACCCGCTCCCGGATGCGGCCCATGAACGCGACGGCCGACTCGCCCTCCTCGGCGAGCATCGGCTCCCCGAACACCACGCCGACGGGCGGGCGGCCGGGCACGGGCCAGCTGCGGCCCTTCGGCATGGCCTCGTGGGCGCCGACCATTGCGGCGGGGATCACGGGCACGCCGACGGAGATCGCGAGCGCGGCCCCGCCGGGCTTGAAGTCGGCCATGCGGCCGGTCTGCTGGCGCCCACCCTCGGGGAAGACCAGGATCGGCACCCCAGAGCGCAGCAGGCGGCGCGAGAAGCCGGAGTTCTTCCGCGATCCGTCGCGGTCGATGGGGAAGGCGTTGAACAGGGCGCGGACGAAGAACCGCCGGTACCAGACCCGGAAGAAGTAGTCCGCGGCGACCCCGGTGGAGAGGAAGCGCGCCTGCGCCCAGGGCAGGCCCTGGGCGAGCATCGGCGCATCGGTGTGGCTGGAGTGGTTCGCGACCAGCACGAACGGGCCGCGGACCGTCTTCACGCGACGGTGCACGACGGTGCTGGGCGTGATCGCCGAGCGGACCACGAGGCGGAACACGCCGCGCTGCAGCACGAAGCGCAGCGCCGAGCGCCAGCGCGAGCGGTACTTGGCGAGGTCGCCCTCGGGGGCCTCCCATCCCTCCCCGCGGGACCGCTCCGAGAGAGAGCGGATCAGGCGACGGCCGGGATCGTTCGCGGGCGTGCTCACCGGATCAGCGCTCCCGGTTGCGGCGGTGGCTGAGCAGCGCGCTGAGCCGTGCGACCAGGCCGCGGGGCGTGGTGCGCAGCACGGCGGAGATCAGCTTCCAGCGCGTCGAGGGGATCGAGACCGGGCGGCCCCGGGCGACATCCTTCAGGCAGTCCTCGACGAGGCGATCGGCGTCGAGCCACAGCACGCCCGGGATCGAGGAGCCCTTGATGCCGGCGCGCGAGTGGAACTCGGTGCGCACCCATCCGGGCATGAGCGCCGTGACCTGCACGCCGGTGCCGGCGAGCTGCACGCCGAGGGACTCGGAGTAGTTGCCGACCCACGCCTTGATGGCCGAGTAGTTGTTCTGGGTGACGAGCGCGGAGACCGAGCCGACGTTGATGATCCAGCCGTGGCCGCGGTCCCTCATCGCGCGGCCGGCGGCGCCGCCGAGCTTGAGGACCGCGCGGATCATCACCTCGAAGCCGAGATCATGCGCGGAGATGTCCTCGTCCAGCAGGCCCGCGCGCACCGAGAAGCCGGCGTTGTTGACGAGCACGTCGACGGGATCGACAGGGGTCTCGAGCCGGTCGGCGACGCGCTGCTGGGCCGCGCGGTCCGCGAGATCCGCCACGATCGTCTCGACCTCGACGCCGTGCTCGGCGCGCAGCTGTGCGGCGCTCTCGGCGAGGCGCTCGGCATCCCGTGCGACCAGCACCAGCGCGGTGCCACGACGTGCGAATGCTCTGGCGAATGCGGCCCCGATGCCCGCGGTGCCGCCTGTGATCAGGGCCCTGTGCATGGCGGCTACGATACACTAGCGCCGCCCTGACCAGCGCAGGTGACGCCCCAGGTGGGGCCATCCCCCACCCCGCTCCCGCCTCCCGGGACGCGCCCGCGGGACGCGCTCGCGCGACAGCTCTCCATCACCCGTCCACCAAGGGAATCCATGTCGAACACCCCCGCCCCTGCCGCTCCGACGACGACCGCCGGAGGCGCACCGCGCGGGGAGCGTCGGATCCTCCTCACCGGCGTCACCGGCTTCCTCGGCCAGGCCGTGCTGCGCTCCCTGCTCGAGACCACCGAGGACGTCCGCGTCCTCGCGGTGGTGCGCCCCAAGGGCTCCGTCACCGGCCGCAAGCGCCTCGAGCAGCTGCTGCGCAAGCCCGTCTTCTCCTCCTGGGCCGAGGAGCTGTCGACGGCGGGCGGCGCAGAGGACGGCAAGGAGGACGGCGCGACCGCCGTCGACGGGAAGGCCGCACTGCAGGAGATCTTCGACGCGCGCGTCGAGGTGCTCGAGGGCGACCTCACCGACATGCCCGCGATCGAGGTCCCGCTCGACGTGGTGATCCACTCCGCGTCCTCGGTGTCCTTCGACCCGCCCATCGACGAGGCCTTCCGCACCAACGTCGGCGGTGCCCGCAACCTGTACCAGGCGCTGCTCGACTCCGGCCAGGACCCGCACGTGATCCACGTGTCCACCGCGTACGTCGGCGGCATCTCCAAGGGCCTCCGCCAGGAGGGCTCGCTCAACGCCGACGTCGACTGGCGCGCCGAGTACGAGGCCGCGCTCGCCGCCCGCGAGCGGGTCGACGCGGAGTCCCGTCGGCCGGAGACCCTGCGCTCGCGGATCCGTTCCGCGACCCTGCGCGACGGGCGCATGGGGCCGAAGGCCGTCGCCGCCGCCTCCGAGGAGGCGCGCCGCGCCTGGGTCGACGAGCGCCTGGTCGACTTCGGCCGCACCCGCGCCCAGTCCGTCGGCTGGACCGACATCTACACCTTCACCAAGGCCATGGCCGAGCAGGTCGCCGAGGAGATGTGGGCCGGCAACGGCCACCGCGTCTCCTTCGTGCGCCCCTCGATCATCGAGTCCGCGATGCAGAAGCCGTACCCCGGCTGGATCGACGGATACAAGGTCGCCGACCCGCTGATCATGGCGTACGGCCGCGGCGTGCTGCCCGAGTTCCCGGGCCTGGCCGACTCGATCCTCGACGTGATCCCCGTGGACCACGTGGTCAACGTGATCGTCGCCCTCGCCACCCAGGAGGTCGACCGCCGCGGGGACGACGCCTACTTCCAGGTGGTCTCCGGCGCGTCGAACCCGCTGCCCTTCCACGAGATGGTCACCGCGGTGCGCCAGTACTTCCTCGAGCACCCCCTCGAGGACGACAAGGGCCGGCCGATCGCCGTGCCGGAGTGGTCCTTCCCCGCGGTGGAGATGGTCGAGCAGCGCTTCCGCGCCAAGGAGCTCTCCGCGAAGCTCGGCTCCGCCGCGATCGCCTACCTGCCGGCGACCCGCCGCACCCGGGAGTGGACCTCGAGCCTGCACCGCGCGACCTCGGGCCTGTCGACCCTGCGCAAGTACATCGAGCTGTACCGCCACTACACGAAGACGGAGATGGTCTTCGACGACGCGAACACCCGGGCGCTGCGCGCCTCGCTGCCCGCCGAGTTCCTCGCGACGCACGAGTTCGACGTCACCGCGATCGACTGGACGGACTACTTCCAGCAGCAGCACCTGCCGGCGGTCACCGAGCTGACCAAGGCCTACTCGCGCGCGAAGTCCGCGCAGAAGCGCCGCGCCGAGCGTCCCGCGAAGCCGCTCGCCGAGCGCTCCGACGCCCTCGCCGTCTTCGACCTCGACGGCACCGTGCTCGCCACCAACATCGTGCAGCAGTACATCGCGGTGGTCCGGGCGACCCGGCCGCGTCGCACCTGGCCCGCCGAGCTGGGCGGCCTGCTCACCGCCGTGCCGGGCTACCTGCGCGCCGAGAAGCGGGACCGCTCCGAGCTGATCCGCCTGGTCAACCGCCGCTACAAGGGCTACCGCGCCGAGGAGCTGCGCGAGCTGATGCGCGGCGAGGCGGGGCGCCGGATCCGCGCCTCGATCCGCCCCGAGGCCCTCGAGACCCTCGAGCGGCACCGCGCCGCGGGCCACCGCACCGTGCTCGTCACCGGCGCGCTCGACGTGCTCGTCGAGCCGCTCGCCGAGCTGTTCGACGAGGTCATCGCCACCCACATGGACGAGGACGCGGGCGGTGTGATGACCGGCTATCTCGCGACCCCGCCGGTCGTGGACGAGGCCCGCGCCAACTGGCTGCGGAAGTACGCCGACCAGACCGGGACCGACCTCGGCGCCTCCTACGGCTACGGCGACTCCCACGCCGACGCCGCCTGGCTCGACCTCGTCGGCACCCCGGCCGCAGTCTCCCCCGACCTCGGCCTGTACGCCGTCGCCAAGAAGAAGCGCTGGCAGATCCTGGAGTGGTGAGGGCAGGGCGGGTTCACCTCCCCTCCCCCCGCCGCCCCTGCTGCTGCTGAAACTCCGTGTCAGGCGTGACCTCACGCCCTGAGCGGCGTCGAGGTCATGCAGGGCGCGGAGTTCCAGCAGACGTCGATCCCGCGCCGCCCTGTACCCAGCCTCCAGCCCCGTCCCGGCCCGGCCGGCGGGGAGTCCTCCCCATCGCGACCTGGGCAGGTGCCTCCTAGGCTCGGATGACCGACCACTGGAGGAGGACACCATGTCCCGTTCGATCATCGCCCGAGGCGCCGCCCTCGCCGCCACCGCCGTGCTGGCCCTGACCGCCTGCGGCGGCACCGACGCGGAGCCCGAGCAGCAGCCGGAGCAGGGGGTCGAGCAGGAGCCCGCGGCCGAGGGCGCGGAGGCAGAGGACGAGGCCGAGGATGCCGAGGCGGAGCCCGCGGAGGGCGAGGCGGAGTCCGCGGAGTCCGAAGCGGAGGAGTCCGAGTCCGGTGAGTCCGGCGCCGGGTCCGTCGCCGAGGGCACGGTCGTCGAGATCGGCACCGAGCTCACCGACCCCGACACCGGCGACGTCATCACCATCGTCTCCGCCTCGCGGAACATGCCCACCGAGTACTACAAGGCCACCGACAACCCCGACGGCGAGATGATCTACCTCGAGGTGAAGGTGGTCCCCGGGGAGCAGTACGGCGGTGTCGTCAGCCAGCAGGACTTCGTCGTCGACGACGGCGGCGAGGAGGTCAACTACGCCTCCACCGCGGACGACGAGCTGACCGCCGCGGGCTTCGAGTACTTCGACGGCGCGCCCCGACGCGACGGCGAGGCCACCGGCTTCATCCCGATCTACCTCGAGCAGGCCGGTGAGACCCTGAAGGGCGCCTATATCCGGCCGGAGACCGAGATCCTCGGCGAGGACTCCTCCATCCCGGAGTTCCGCGGCGAGTTCGAGATCCCGGCCGCCTGATCCGCCGGCCTGCCCGGTCCGCACCTGCTGGAAATCCGCGCCAGGCGTGACCTCGAGCCCTCAGGGGCGTTGAGGTCACGCCTGGCGCGGTCTTTCAGCAGCTTCGCCTCCCCAGCGTCCGGCGCGGCTCCCGGGACCGTTCCTCCCCACCCCGCCTCCGTCCCCAACTCCTCCGCCGCTGAGGCGCCGAGCGGCCGGCCCCGGCACGGTGAGGGGATGTACGCCCCAAGCACCTTGATCCTCCCCGCTGATGCCCGTCCCCGCCTCCGTCCCGTCCGGGCGCCCCGCAGCAGCCACCACCTCTCCTCCGCCGACACCGGGCTGATCAGTCGGACGGAGATGCTGGCCCGCGGCGAGACCGATGCCTCGATCCGGGTGGCGGTCCGCGACGGCACCCTCCGCCGCGTCGCCCAAGGCTGGTACGCCCTCGATGACGCCCAGCCCGGAACGATCGCGCCGCTCCGCCATGGTCATCGCCTGACCTGCATCAGCGTGACCCCGATGCACGGCCTGTGGACTCCGCACGGCGACAGCTCGGCCCGACCCGGGCAGTCGATCTCCCGCTTGCACGTCTACCGGTACCAAGACACCCGCGACACTCCGCCGAGGATGGCCGGACATCCCACGCCGCACCGCGGGTGGCCCGAGCAGGATCCCGTGGCCTCGCTCCCTCTCGCCCTCGAGCACGCGATGCGCTGCCAGGACGGCGAGACCGCGGCGATCCTCCTCGAGTCGGCGATGGCGCAGGGCCTGCTCGACCCGGTGGAGGTGACGGCGCTGCTGACCGCCGCCCCCGCCACCGTCCGCTCCCGGATCGGCCGCCTCTCGACGGCGAGCGACTCGGGCTCCGAGACCCGGGTGGTGCGCTGGCTGCGGCGCCGCGGATTCACGGTCGAGCAGCAGGTGTACCTCGAGGACGTCGGGTACCTCGACGCCTACGTGGGCGGGATCTTCCTGGAGATCGACGGTCGCGGGCCCCACACCGCGCAGGAGGTCTTCGAGGCGGACCGCGCCCGGGACCTCACCGCGACATCCCTCGGCCTGCAGGTCCTCCGCATCAGCTACCAGCAGGTCTGGCTCGACTGGGCTCGGACGCAGCGGAAGATCCTCGCCGCGATCCGGCAGGTCGGCCCGTTCGGCCGGGCCAAGGTCCGAGCGCTGGCCGGGCGACGGTCGGCCGCCGCCTGATCGGCCGCTCGGCCCGGTCCGCACCTGCTGAAACTCCGCGCGTGGCGTGACCTCAAGGGCCCTGAGGCGCTGAGCTCACGCAGGACGCGGAGTTTCAGCAGCCGCGTCACAGCACCGAGGCGAGGAAGCCCTTCAGGCGGTCCGACTGCGGCTGGTCGATGACCTGCTCCGGGGTGCCCTGCTCGACGATGCGACCGTCGTCCATGAACACGACACGGTCGGCGACCTCACGGGCGAAGCCCATCTCGTGGGTCACGACGATCATGGTCATGCCGCCCTCGGCCAGCTCCTTCAGCACGGTGAGCACCTCGGCCACCAGCTCGGGGTCCAGGGCCGAGGTCGGCTCGTCGAACAGCATCAGCTCGGGCTCCATGGCCAGGGCCCGGGCGATCGCCACCCGCTGCTGCTGGCCGCCGGAGAGCTCGGACGGGTAGTGGTCGGCCCGGTCGGCGAGGCCCACCCGCTCGAGGAGGCCCAGGGCCGCCTCGCGGGCTTCGGCCGTGCTGCGCCCCAGCACCTGCACGGGCGCCTCCATGACGTTCTGCAGCGCGGTCATGTGCGGGAACAGGTGGAAGCGCTGGAAGACCATGCCGATCCGGGAGCGCTGCTGAGCGATCCGGGAGGAGGACAGCTTCTGCCAGCGGCCGTCGGGCAGCGTCTCGGTCTCGTAGCCCTGCACCACGCCGTCGATCAGCACGCGCCCGGCGGTGGGCTCCTCGAGCTGGTTGATGCAGCGCAGCAGGGTGGACTTGCCGGAGCCGGACGGCCCGATCAGCACGGTGACCTCCCCGGCGGCGACGGCGAGGTCGCAGCCCTTGAGGACGTGCAGGTCGCCGAACGTCTTGTGGATCCCGTCGAGCCGGATCAGCGGCTCGGCGGCGGCGGCACCAGCGGCAGTCTCGGTCATCATCAGAGCTCCACCTCCGGGAGGGAGTCCTTGGGGGTCGTGCCGGCGCGGTTCACGGCGGCTTGGCGGGAGCGGCGACCGGTCGTCGGAGCGCCGGGGCGGTCGTCGAAGCCGCGGCCGAAGTACCGCTCGAGGAAGTGCTGACCGACCATCAGCACCGACGTGATCGCGAGGTACCAGATCGCGGCGACGAGGAGCAGCGGGATCGGCGCGTACAGCTTGTTGGCGATCGCGTTGGTCGCGAACGTGAGGTCGAGCGTGAAGGGCACGGCGAGCACGAGCGAGGTGGTCTTCAGCATGCCGATGGTCTCGTTGCCGAGCGGCGGCACGATGACGCGCATCGCCTGCGGCAGGATGATCCGGCGCAGGATCCGGCCGGGCCGCATGCCCAGCGCCTTCGACGCCTCGGTCTGCCCCTTGTCGACCGAGTTCAGGCCGGAGCGGATGATCTCCGCCAGATAGGCCCCCTCGTTGAGGCCGAGGCCCACGACCGCGGCCCAGAACGCGGGGAAGTAGTCGCGGGTCTCGAGCGCGAAGAGCTCGGGGCCGAAGGGAACGCCGAGCACGATCTTCGGGACGATCACGGTGAACAGGCCCCAGAACACGAGCTGCGTGTACACGGGCGTGCCGCGGAACACGAAGATGTACGCCCAGCTCACGGCGCGCAGCACGGGGTTCTCGCTGCGGCGCATGATCGCGGCGGTGAGCGCGACGGCGGTGCCGAGCATCATCGACAGCGCGGTGATCAGCAGCGTCCACCCGACGCCCTGTACGACCTTCACGTCGAGGAGGTACGTGAAGACGGTGCCCCAGTCGAAGACGGGGTTGGTCACGAGGAAGTTCACGAGGCCGACGGCGATCAGGGCGACGACGACGGCGCTGATCCAGGTGCCGGGGCGCGGCGGACGCTTGGCGCGGATCCGCGCGGGGACCGGGTCGGTGACGGGGGCGGAGGTCTGTGTGCTCACTGCTGGGGGTCCACTTCTGAGGTCTCGATCATGCCGCTCTCGTTGCCCCAGGCCGCGAGGATCTCGCGGAGGGCACCGGTGTCGATCAGGTGCTGGACGGCGCCGCGGATCGCCTCGGCCAGCTCGGGCTGGTCCTTGGCGACGACGATGCCGTTGAGGGCCGCGTCCTCGATCTCGCCCACCTGCTCGAGGGTGTCGCGGGAGCGGTCCACGGCGTAGGCGACGACGGGCGAGTCGCCGATGAGGACGTCGGCCTTGCCACCCGCGACCGCGGTCGCGGCGTCGGCGTTGCCGACGTAGGGCTGGTCGATGATCCCGGCTCCGCCACCGTCGCGGCACTCCGCGTCGCGCTCGACGACGACGTCGTCCATGTAGGTGCCGACCTGGTGGGCGACGCGGCTGCCGCAGAGGTCGGGCGGGGTGATGTCGTAGGGGTTGCCCCGCCGGACGGCGTAGCTCATGCCCGCGGCGAAGTAGGACACCATCGAGACCTGCTCGAGCCGTTCGGGGTTGATGGTGAAGCTCGAGATGCCCACGTCGTACTTCGCGCCGATCGACGGGATGATCTGCGCGAACACCGCGGACTCGGTGCGGGTGGCGAGCCCCAGGACCTTGCCGATGGCGGCGAGGATGTCCATGTCGTAGCCGACGGCCTCCCCGTCGGAGCCGACGAACTCCCCGGGCGCGTAGTTCAGCGCGGCGCCGTTGACGAGCTCGCCGCGCTCGCGGATCTGGGCGGGGACGAGGGCGGCGAGATCGGCCTGCTCCTCGATCCCGCTGAGGTCGATCTCGGGGATCGCGTTCGTCTCCGCGTCGAGGCGGACGGACGCGTCGGTGCAGGCGGCGAGCGTGGGCGCGAGGGCCGCCCCGCCGAGGGCGACCGGCAGCGCGCGCAGCAGGGTGCGTCGACGGGGCTGGGTGCGAGTCACGAATGGAAGCTTATGCACTCTTGTGAATGACTGAGAAATCCGTGAGGTGTGGACCTCACCGGGACTCTTCGCGCGGCGAGCGTCAGTCCGCCGCCTGTGCCCCTCCCGCGAGCTCCTCCTCCGCGTCCAGGTCCACGCTCGCGCCCTCGAACTGCGAGCGGTACAGCCGCGCATAGGCGCCGTCGGCCTCGAGCAGCTGCTCGTGGGTGCCCTGCTCCACGATGTCCCCGGACTCCATCACCAGGATCAGGTCCGCGTCGCGGATGGTGGAGAGGCGGTGGGCGATGACGAAGCTGGTGCGGCCCTCGCGCAGCCGGTTCATGGCCTGCTGCACGAGCACCTCGGTGCGGGTGTCGACCGAGCTGGTGGCCTCGTCGAGGATCAGCAGACTGGGCCGGGCCAAGAACGCGCGGGCGATCGTGACCAGCTGCTTCTCGCCCGCGGAGAGCGTGGACTCGTCGTCGTCGACGATCGTGTCGTAGCCCTCGGGGAGCTGCCGCGCGAAGTCGTCGACGTGGGTCGCGCGGGCCGCCTCGAGCACTTCCGCGTCGGTCGCGTCCAGCCGGCCGTAGCGGATGTTCTCCCGCAGGGAGCCCTTGAACAGCCACGTGTCCTGGAGGACCATGCCGGTGCGCTCGCGCAGCTGGGCGCGGGTGAGGTCGCGGATGTCGGTCCCGTCGATCGTGATCCGGCCGCCGTCGACCTCGTAGAAGCGCATCACGAGGTTCACCAGGGTGGTCTTGCCCGCCCCCGTCGGCCCGACGATCGCGACCGTGTGCCCCGGGTCCGCGACGAGCGAGAGGTCGCGGATCAGCTCCCGCTCGGGGCTGTAGGAGAAGCGGACGTGCTCGAACTCGACCCGGCCCTCGCCGATCGTCGCGGCGGCGCCCGGCACCTCGGTCTCCGCCTCCTGCTCGTCGGCGTCGAGCAGCTCGAAGACCCGCTCGGCGCTCGCCACGCCGGACTGCAGCATGGTCGCCATCGACGCGACCTGCGAGAGCGGCTGCGTGAACTGGCGCGAGTACTGGATGAAGGCCTGCACGTCGCCGAGGGTCATCTGCCCGGAGACGATCCGCAGCCCGCCGACGATCGCGATGACGACGTAGCTGACGTTCCCCACGAACATCATCAGCGGCATGATCAGCGAGGACACGAACTGCGCGCCGAACGTGGCGCGGAACAGCCGGTCGTTGCGCTCCTCGAAGCGGGCGCCGACCTGCTCGCGGCGGCCGAAGACGGTCACCAGCGAGTGGCCGGTGTACGCCTCCTCCACCTCGGCGTTGACCACGCCTGTCGCGTCCCACTGCTGCGCGAACAGCTTCTGGCTGCGGGAGCCGACGAGCCCGGTGACCAGCAGCGCCACCGGGATCACGGCGAGCGCGATGAGCGAGAGCTGCCACGAGATGGTGACCATCATGATCAGCACGCCGAGCACCGTGAGGATCGAGTTCACGAGGCCCGTCACGGTGTTCATGAGGGTGTTCTGGATGTTGTCGATGTCGTTGGTGACGCGGGAGAGGATCTCGCCGCGCTTCATCCGGTCGAAGTAGGCCAGCGGCAGTCGGTGCAGCTTCTCCTCGACCTCGCGGCGCAGGCGGGAGACCATCCGCACCAGGATCCGGTTCAGCGCGAGGCCCTGCAGCCACATGAACAGGGCCGAGACGATGTACAGCAGCACCGCGAGCAGCAGCACCTGGTGCAGCGCCGAGAAGTCGATGCCCTGCCCGGGGGTGAGGGTCATGCCGGAGAGCATGTCCGCGTACTGCTCCTGGCCCTCGGCGCGCAGCTGGGCGATGACCTGCTCGGGGTCGGCGCCCGCGGGGAGGGTGCGGGAGATCAGGCCGGTGAAGATGAGGTCGGTGGCGCGGCCGAGAATCTTCGGTCCCACCACGGACAGCACCACGGAGATGACGCCGAGGCCGATCGCGGCGAGGAGGTAGGGCCGCTCGGGCCCCATCTCGCCGAGCAGCCGCTTCGCGGAGGGCCAGAAGTTCTTCGCGGACTGGCCGGGGCGCAGCCCGCGCTGGGCGTCCTTCTCCGCGGCGATCTCGTCGGCAGGGCTGGTCTCGCCGGGGCTGGTCTCGACGGGGGTCGACTCGTCGGTGCTCATCACGCGACCTCCTCCTCGACGCCCTGGGAGCGCACGATCTCGCGGTATGTCTCGGAGCTCTCGAGGAGCTCGGGGTGGGTGCCCTGGGCGACGACCCGGCCGTTGTCGAGCACCAGGATCAGGTCGGCGCCGACGATGGTGGTGACGCGCTGGGCGACGATCAGCACGAGCGCGTCCTCCGTCTCGGGGGCCAGCGCCGCGCGCAGCCGCGCATCGGTGGTGAGGTCGAGCGCGCTGAAGGAGTCGTCGAAGAGAAACAGCGAGGGCTTCGCCGCGAGGGCCCGGGCGATGCACAGCCGCTGGCGCTGGCCGCCGGAGACGTTGGTGCCGCCCTGCGCGATCGGGGAGTCCAATTGCTGCGGCATGGCGGCCACGAAGTCGCGGCCCTGGGCGACGGTGAGGGCGTGCCACAGCTCCTGCTCGTCGGCGTCCGGGCGGCCGAAGCGGAGGTTGCTCGCGACGGTGCCGGAGAACAGGTAGGGCCGCTGCGGGACGAGGCCCACGCGGTCCCAGAGCACGCGGGCGTCGAGATCGCGCACGTCGTGGCCGTTCAGCAGCACCCGCCCCTCGGTCGCGTCCATGAGCCGCGGGACGAGGTTCAGCAGGGTGGTCTTGCCGGCGCCGGTGCCGCCGATGATCGCGACGGTCTGCCCCGCGCGGGCGGTGAAGGAGATGTCCTCGAGGACGGGCCGCTCGGCGCCGGGGTAGGTGAAGGAGACGCTGTCGAAGCTGAGCTCGATCGGTCCCTCGATCTCGCGCACCCCGTCGGTGCGCTGGACGACGGAGGTCTCGGTGCCGAGCACGGCGCTGATGCGCTCGGCGGAGACCATCGCGCGCGGGATCATCATCGTCATGAAGGTCGCCATCATCACCGCGATGAGGATCTGCATCAGGTAGGCGATGAAGGCGGTGATCGAGCCGACCTCCATCTGGCCGGCGTCGATGCGCGGCGCGGCGACCAGCAGCACCAGCACGCTGGAGATGTTCAGCAGGAACATGATGATCGGGTTGATGAGGATCATCAGCAGGCCGATGCGGCGGTTCAGCTCGGTCAGCTCGTGGTTGACCTCGCCGTAGCGCTCCCGCTCGCGGTCCTCGCGCACGAAGGCGCGCAGCACGCGGATGCCGGTGATCTGCTCGCGCAGCACGCCGTTGATGTCGTCGATCCGACCCTGCATCTGCTTGAACAGCGGGGCGGCCCGCAGGATGAGGGTGCCGACGGCGATCAGCATGACCGGCACCATCACGGCGATCAGCCACGCCATCCCCGGCTCGACCCGCAGTGCCAGGACCACGCCGCCGATGCCGGTCACCGGGGCCTGGACCAGCATGTTGAGGGTGAAGAACACCAGCATCTGGACCTGCTGGACGTCGTTCGTGGACCGGGTGACGAGGGAGGGCGTGCCGAACTCCGCCATCTCCCGCGGGGAGAACGAGGAGACCCGGTCGAAGACCTGCGAGCGCAGGTCCTGCCCGACGCGCATCGCCGAGCGGGCGGCGAAGTAGTTCGCGGCGATCAGCGCGATGATGTTCCCCAGCGAGATCAGCAGCATCAGCCGGCCGAGCTCCCAGATGACGTCGACATCCGCCTGGGCGACGCCGTCGTCGATGATGTCGGCGTTGAGCGTGGGCAGATAGAGCGCTGCCACGACGCCGCCGATCTGGAAGAGCACCACGAGGGCGATCCAGAGCCAGTAGGGCCTCACGGCGCGCAGCGCCAGACGCAGCAGGGTCACGATGCTCCTTCCGGGGCGCCGGCCGACCGGCCGCGCACACCGGAGCAGGGTAGTCCTCCATCGTGGGAAGGTCCTCAGGTTTTCGGCAGGTGTCCGGGGCGGTGCTCTACCGTGGTCGCCGTGAACCGTCCCGCTCAGCGCATCCTGCTCGTCGTGCTCGCTCTCGTGCTCCTCATCCCCGTCGGGGTGATGGGGCTCGGCGGGGTGCTCGGCGGCGGGGACGAGGCCGCCGAGGACACGCCGTCGGTGATCGCCGAGGAGCGGCCGACGGTGGATCCCGCCGAGCAGCCGATCCGCCCCGAGCTGCCCCGTCCGGAGGAGCCGGCCGGGATGACGGAGCAGAGCGCGGCGGGGGCCGAGGCCACGCTCACCTACGTGCTCGAGTCCTATGCGTACATGATGAGCAGCGGCGACATCTCCGTGTGGGAGAACTCGGTGGATCCGAACTGCTCCGTCTGCACGACCTTCCTCGCCAATGCGGAGACTCTCGCCGCGCAGGGCGGCTACCTCGTGGACGGCGAGTTCACGGTGCACGGGACGACCTTCACCGGCACCGGGGAACCGCCCGCGACGGGCGAGGTCACGGCGGACTTCTCGCAGGAGGCGTCGATCCTGGTGGACGACCCCACGCTGCAGGCCAACGAGCTCGAGGCGGTCTCCGGGCAGCTCATCGCGCAGGTCGCCTGGGACGGCGAGCGCTGGCGCATCACCGACATGTCCATCGCCCCCGACGCGGCGGAGTGACGCGCCCCGCTCACTCCACCCGGTACAGGAACAGGTCGGTCCGGTAGGGCACGCCGACGGTGGCTCCGCGCGGGTGGCCGAGGTGGTCGTGGAGGTACCAGTCGAGGTTCGCGAGCACCTTGGCGCGCCGCTCCTCGGGGGCGGTGATGACGTAGCTGCGGGTGCGGGCGAGGTCGATGACGTCCTGGGTGGGCATCGGGTCCTCCCACACGTGGGCGGCGCGGTGGATCCGGCGCAGTCCCGCGCCGACCTCGGGCTCGAAATCCTCCCGGTGGATGTCGCCCGCGTGCATGATGCGGCTGAGGCGGTGCACCCAGGGGATCGTCACGTCGAGCATGTTCCAGACCAGGACGAGCACGCCACCGGGCGCGAGCAGCCGAACGGTCTCGGCCGACGCCGCCGGGGCGTCGAACCAGTGCCAGGCCTGGGCGACGGTGACCAGCTCGGCCGATGCCGCGGGCAGCCCGGTCGCCTCGGCCGGGGCGAGGTGCGTCCGCAGCCGTCCCTCGGGGCCGCGTCGGCGGGCGGTCTCGAGCATCGCCGCGCTCGTGTCGACAGCGGTGACCTCGAGCCCCCGCTCGGCGAGCGCCCAGGACAGCTTCCCGGTCCCCGCCCCGAGGTCGATCGCGCGCCGCGTTCTCTCGGCCCCGTCGGCCCGGTCGACCGGAGCGGGGAGGGCGGCGAGCATCTCGTCGAGCGCCGGCGCGGGGTAGCCGGGCCGGAGCCGGTCGTAGTCCTCGCCCTGCTCGGCGAACGCCCCGGCCAGCACGCTCTTGCGCTCGGCGCTGCCGAAGCGCGGGGCGTCGCGGGAGGAGATCGGGGGCACTGCCTCCGGCCCCGGGCTCACCGCGCTTCCCGGTGCGCGACCCAGGAGCGGTGGAGTCCCGCGTAGATCCCGCCGGGGAGGGCGACGAGCTCGGCGTGGGTGCCGTGCTCGACGAGGTGCCCGCCGTCGAGGACCATGATCCGGTCGGCCCGTTCGGCGGTGGAGAGGCGGTGGGCGATGGTGATCGTGGTGCGGCCGCGGGCGAGGCCGTCGATGGCCTGGGCGAGGCGGACGTCGGCCGCGGGGTCGACGGCGCTTGTCGCCTCGTCGAGGACGATGACGTCGGGGTCGGCGAGATAGGCGCGGGCGAGCGCCACGAGCTGCCGCTCCCCCGCGCTGAGTGACTCGCCGCGCTGGCCGACGGGGGTGTCGAGGCCGTCGGGCAGCTCGGCCGCCCAGGCGTCGAGTCCCAGCTCGGCGAGGGCCGCGAGCATCTCCTCCTCCGTCGCCTCCGGCCGGCCGTAGCGCAGGTTCCCGCCGACGGTGGTGTCGAAGAGGAAGCCCTCCTGCGGCACCATGATCACCCGCGTGCGCAGGGAGGCGTAGGGCACCAAGTTCAGCGGCACCCCGCCGACCTCGATCGTCCCGGAGGCGGAGTCCATCATGCGGGTGAGGAGCTTGGCGAAGGTGGTCTTGCCGGAGCCGGTCTCGCCCACGATCGCGATGCGGGAACGGGCGGGGATGTCGACGTCGACGCCGTGGATCACCTCGGGACCGGTCGGGTAGCGGTAGCGGAGCGCGCGCACGGTGATGTCGAGCGGCCCGTCGGGCAGCGGCGTCGCGCCGGGGACGGGATCGGAGCGTCGCCCGGTGTGCGGGTCCATGGAGCCTGCGGGGTCGGCGACGTCGGCCGGGGTGTCGAGCACGCCGAGCACGCGCCGCCAGCCGGCCACCGCGTTCTGCGCTTCGGAGAGCATCTCGATGCCCATGCGGACGGGCTGGCTGAACAGCGACACGAGGAACACGAAGGCGATGACGCCGCCCGCGGTGAGGTCGGCGCCGGGCAGGTCGAGGCCGAGCGCCCCGGTGCCGAGGAGGATGCCGACCACGACCACGACGGCGGTCGCGAGCCCGTCGGCCGTCTCCGAGAGGAAGAACGAGGCGGACTGCGGCCGCAGCACCGAGAACTGGGCGTCGCGCACCCTGCCGATCCGCTCCTGCTGGGCGCGGCGGGTGCGTTCCTCGGTGCCGTAGGCGCGCAGGGTCGCGGCGCCCACGAGGGACTCGGAGACGGCGCCGAGCATGCCGCCGACCCGCGTGCGGACCTCCTGGAAGCGGGCCCGGATCCGCTTCTGCAGGGCGCCCATGATCAGCAGAATCGGCAGGTAGCAGATCCACACGGCGAGCGCGAGCGGCCACGAGTACGCGACCATCACTCCGGTGGCCAGCAGCAGCTGGAAGCTCATCACCACGAGCATGATTCCGCCGAAGCTCATGAACTGGCTGACGGTGTCGACGTCGCTGGTCACGCGCGAGACCAGGGCCCCGCGCTGCTCGGTGCCCTGGGTGAGCAGGGAGAGGTCGTGGATGTGGCGGAAGGCGCGGGTGCGCAGGGTCGCGAGCGAGGTCTCGGCGAGGCGGAACAGGCGCCGGTTCATGAGCACGTTGCAGCTCGCGGTGACCAGCAGGACGAGGGCGGCGAGGCCCGCGGCGGAGGCGACGAAGGGCAGGTCGGGCCGCTCCGGCGCGATGATGCCGCGGTCGAGGATGGACTGCACCGCGATCGGCACGACCACCTTGCCGGCGGTCGCGATGACGGCGAGCAGCAGGGTGATCCACAGCCCGCGCAGCAGCTCGGGGGTGAGGGCGAGGCCGCGGCGGATCGTGGTCAGCGCGCCCTCGTCGGCCTGGGTCTCCCCGCCGAGGCGGGAGGAGGCGGGGGCGGTGCTCATCGGTCGTCCTCCTCGTGGTCGTCGCAGCGGTGCCGTTCCTCGGCGTGCTCCTGGGTGCGGCGCCGTGCGGCGGGCACGGCGAGCGCGGGGTCGGGGCCGTCCGACGGCGGCGGGCCGGAGGCCTCGAGCAGGCTGTGGGAGATGGCGGCCTCGTCGTAGGCGTCGACGAGGGCGCGGTAGCCGGCGCTCCCCGCGCGCAGCTCCTCGTGCGTGCCGGTCGCGGCGACCCGGCCGTGGTCGAGGAAGACGACCTGGTCGGCGAGGGAGATGGTCGACTTGCGGTAGGCGATCAGCAGCAGCGTGGACTCGGTCATCTCGCGGCGGATCCCGTCGAGGATCGCGAGCTCGACGCTCGGGTCGCAGGCGCTGGTGGCGTCGTCGAGGATCAGCAGTCGGGGCCGACGGGCGAGGGCGCGGGCGAGGGCGATGCGCTGGCGCTGGCCGCCGGAAAGGGACCCGCCCCGCTCCCCCAGCTCGGTGTCGAGACCCTCGGGCAGGGCGTCGACGAAGTCTTCGGCCTGGGCGACGCGCAGCGCCCAGCGCACGGTCTCCTCGTCGATGTCCTCACCGAGGGTGACGTTCCCGCGCACCGTGTCGTCGAAGACGAAGGCCTGCTGGAGCACGAGGGCGACGTCGGCCGTGAGCGCCTCGGCGGTGAGGGAGCGCAGCTCGGCGCCGTCGAGGCGGATCTCGCCGGAGGTGGGAGGGACCAGGCCCGCGGCGAGCAGGGCGAGGGTCGACTTCCCGGAGCCGGTGGCGCCGACGACGGCGAGCACGCGGGTGCCGGCGACGGGGTCCGCGGTGAGGGTCACGCCGTAGAGGGCCTCGGAGGTGCGCGCGGCGGCGGGCCGCTCCGCGCCGCCGCGGCCGAGGATCACCTGGGCGGGGTCGTCGTGGTAGGCGAAGGAGACGTCCTCGAGGGTGAAGCGGCCGGGGCCCGCGGGCAGGGCGTCGGGGCCGTATTCGCGGCGCTCGGCGACGTCGAGGATCTGCTGCACACGGCCGCCGCCGACGACGGTGCGGGAGAGGTCGCCGAGCACCCAACCGAAGGAGCGGATGGGCAGGGACATCAGCGTGAACAGGTAGGACACCTCGACGAGCTGGCCGGTGGTGAGGTGCCCGTCGCCGATCCGCCACGCGCCGAGGACGGCGATCGCGAGGATGCCGAGGTTCGGGAGGGCGTCGATCGCGGGGTCGAACCAGCCGCGCACGTAGCCGAAGCGGATGCCGGTGTCCCGCAGCCGGTGGGCGGAGCGGGTGAAGCGCTCCTCCTCCACGTCCTCGCGGCCGAGAGACTTCACCACGTTCGCGCCGTCGAAGGACTCGTGGGCGATCTCGGCGACCTCGGCGCGCAGCTGCTGCGAGCACATGGCGAGCGGGGTCGCATAGTGCTGCAGCGCCACGTTCAGCACGATCAGCGCGAGGATCAGCGCGACCATGACCAGCAGGATCACGGGGTCGATGGCGGCGACCACGATCGTCGCGTAGACGAGCAGCACGACGGTGGACAGCGCGAAGGGGAAGGGCGCCATGGCGAAGAAGGTCGCCTCGACGTCCGAGTAGACGGAGCTGAGCAGGGTGCCGGTGGACTGGCGGCGGTGCCACAGCAGCGGCACGCGCGCGTAGACGGCGGTGAGCCGCTCGCGGTAGAGGCGGAAGAGGTCGAACTGGGTGGCGGCGGCGAAGATGCGGCGGGCCATGACGGTGACGGCGCGGGCCACGGCGATGCCGAGGATCGCGAGGCCGCCGGCGATGACCAGGCCGAGCTGCGGCTCGCCGGACGCGAAGCTGGGCACCACCACGTCCTCGGTGACGCGGCCGATGATCGAGCTGGTCGCGATCTGCAGCAGGGCGAAGGCGATCGCGCCGAGGACGGCGAGGGAGAACCAGCCCTTCTGCTCCCAGGAGCCCTTGAGCAGGCGTGCGAGGCCGGGGAGGAGGACGGAGGGGCGACGGGTCGGGGAGGGAGCGGAGGCGGGGTCGGAGGCGGTCATGCGGTGACGAAGTGCCAGACGACGGCGAGCGCGAAGACGATCGTGGAGAGCATGGCGAGGCCGAACTCGATGAGGATGCCGGTGCCGAGCGCCTTGATCGCGACCCAGGCGGAGCTGAGGCCCCGCGACCAGTCCTTCAGGCGCAGCGACTCGGCGACGTACAGCCCCACGAGGAAGCCGACGGGCAGGCCGACGACGGGGATCACGAAGATGCCGACGATGCCGGCGGCGATGCCGACGTAGATCGGCCACATCGGCACCTCGGCCGCGTGGAGCTTCTTCCCGGTGAGGACGTAGCTGGTGACCATCCCGGCCGCGCCGAGCACGAGGACGATCCCGAAGGCGACCCAGCCGGGTGCTCCGCCGACGACGATCGCCCAGATCAGCGTCGCGATGACGAGGGTGATGGTGCCCGGCAGGACGGGCACGATGATCCCCGCGAGGCCCACCACGTAGGCGAGGCCCACGAGGACGGTCACGATGATCTGGACGGTCAGGGAGTCGACCATGGGATGTCCTCCGGGGAGCTGGGGGTGGCCGCGTGCGGACCGGCCGTCCGCGTGATCGTTCACGGGACGGCGGGGCGGTGTCGTCGGCAGCAGTGGTTCAGGGGTGGCGACCCCGCCACCGGGGCCTCGTCCATCCTATCGGGCGGCCGTCGCGTGCGGCAGACCGGCGACGGCTCTCGACGAGGGCGGGCTCAGACGTCCACGCAGTATCCGAGGGACAGGTCCTCGGCGTTGCGCCCACGGATCCCCCAGTTCACGCGCGGGGTCTCGTGGATCGTCACCTCCACGGCGTGCGGTGGGGTGCCCGCATCGCGCTCGATGCGGGCGAAGAGCTCCTCGATCAGGGCGCGCTTGGCGGCATCGGATCGTCCCTCGAACATCGAGATCTCGATGATCGTGTAGTCGGTGCCGCGGTCCGGCGGATGGAGGAAGTCCTCGTCCGACAGCGCGATGAAGCGCTGGAACCTCTTCTCGGGCGGATAGTCGAGCGCTGACATGACGGCGCCGTGGATGGCCTCCGACAGGGCCGCCCGGCGACGATCGATCGACTCCCGATGCCCGTACACGATGATCTGCGCCATGGGGCCCACGGTACGTTGCGCACGGAGGGAATCGGAGCGGCGTGGGCGGCTCTGCCCATCGCCGGGGGCCGTGAGCACCCTGGACCCTCTCGACCGATCACGGGAACGCGAGCGTGCGCCGGGATCCCGCGGGCTCAGGGCAGGCGCACCACCTGGCCGGCCCAGGAGAAGCCGCCGCCGAAGCCGACCAGCAGGGCGGTCGCGCCGGAGGGGATCCGCCCGGCCTCGCGCATCCGCGAGATGGCCAGCGGGATCGTGGCGGCGGAGGTGTTGCCGGAGGTGATGATGTCGTTGGCGACGATCGCATCCTCGCGGAGCCCGAGCGCGGCGGCGAGCGGCTCGATCATGCGCAGGTTCGCCTGGTGGGGGACGAAGACGTCGATGTCCGCCATGGTGAGCCCGGAGGCCTCGACGATCCGCTGCGAGATCTTCGGTGCCTCGCGCAGCGCCCAGCCGAGCACCTGGCGGCCCTGCTGCGCGAAGGCGGGACCCTCGCCGTTGATGGTGACGGCGTCGGCGAGCTCGGGGACGGTGCCCCACACGACCGGGGAGATGCCCGGCTCGTCGGCGGCGCGCAGCACCATGGCGCCCGCCCCGTCGGCCGTGAGGATGCACGTGGTGCGGTCGGTGTAGTCGGTGACGGCGGAGAGCTTCTCGGCGCCGATCACGAGGCTGGTGGTGCTCGCCCCGGTGCGGATCGACATGTCGGCGACGGCGAGGGCGTGCTCGAAGCCGGAGCAGGCGGCGCCGACGTCGAAGGCCGCGGGGGCGGCCAGGCCGAGCTGCTGGGCGACGCGGCCGGCAGCGCTCGGGGAGCGCTCGTAGTTGGAGCAGGTGGCGACGATGACCTGGGTGACCTCGGCCGGATCGACGCCGGCGTCGGCGAGCGCGGCCCGCCCGGCGAGCGTGGCGAGATCGCCGACGTCGACCCCGTCGGCCGCGATCCGGCGCTCCTGGATGCCGGTGCGCTGGCGGATCCACTCGTCGCTGGTCTCGACCAGCTGCTCGAGGTCCGCGTTGGTCATGATGCGGTCGGGGCGGTGGTGGCCGGTGCCGATGATGCGGGATCCAGCAGCGGGAGTGGCGGGGGCGGCGAGGCTGACGGGGGTGGCGTTCATGCTCCCGAGGGTATTCCGGGTGGGCTGTGTACCGTGCGGCCCGTGAGCGAGCTGCTGAACCTGGCCGTGGTGGGCGTGGTGGGCGGGCTCGGCGTGTTCGCCGTGGCCCTCCTGCCGGCGTGCTGGCTGCAGCGGCGGCGCTTCGGGCGGATCCGGCCGGACCGGCTCCTGGCGATCGCCGTGATCTGCGTGTACACGATGACGCTCGCGGGCCTCACGATCGCGCCGGCCTACGACGTGGCCCTGACCTGCCGCTCCCGCACCGGCGGCGCGCTGCGGGCGGATCCCTTCCACACGCTGCGCGAGGTGCTCGCCCTGCGTCGCGCGGGCGGGAGCTGGTGGGCGGTCGCGACGAGCTTCCCGGTGGTGCAGGTCGCGCTGAACACGGCCCTGTTCGTGCCGCTGGGGATGATCCTGCGCGGCGTGTTCCGGCTGGATGCGACGGCGTCGGTGGCGATCGGGCTGATGCTCTCGGCGCTGATCGAGGTCACCCAGTTCACCGGGGCGTTCGGGATCTACCCGTGCGGGGTGCGGATCGCGGACATCGAGGACCTGCTCGCGAACTGGCTCGGCGCTTTCGTGGGTGTCCTCCTCGTCCCGCTCGCGCGGCGGTTGCGGGTGCCGCTGTTCGTGCACGCGGACGAAGACACCCGGCCAACCGATTCCGTGCTGTGACCCTCAGGCGGTGATCGTCACCGTCGAGCGGTCGTCGGCGCCGCGGCGCACGTGGATCTGCTCGGCGATCTGCGCTTTCATGTCGCCGACATGGCTGACGATGCCGACGGTGCGGCCCGCCTCGGCGAGGCGGCCGATCTCGCGGACGACGGTCTCGAGGGTCTCGGGGTCGAGGGATCCGAAGCCCTCGTCGATGAAGAGGGTCTCCATGCGCACTCCCCCGGCCTCGCCGGTGACGATGTCGGCGAGGCCGAGGGCGAGGGCGAGGGAGACGAAGAAGGTCTCGCCGCCGGAGAGGGTCTCGGGGACGCGCACCTGGTCGGTGCGGCGGTCGAGGACGAGCAGGTCGAGGCCGGTCTTCTTCGCGCCGCGGGCACCGGTGTCGCGCTGCAGCTCGAGCTCGGAGCCGGAGAAGAGGGCGAGGCGGGCGTTCGCGGCGTCGATCACGGCGTCGAGCCGCCACATCAGGACGTAGGTGGAGAGCTGCACCCGTTCGCCGTCGGCGGAGCGGCCGGTCGCGAGGTCGGCGACGCGGACCACCACGCTGGCGTCCTCGCTGACGGTGCGGACCTGGGCGGAGGCGGCGGTGAGCGCGTCGCGGGCCTCGGCGGTGCGCTGGGCGATGCCGCGGAGCCGGGCGGCCTCCCCGGCGGCCTCGCGGGAGGCGGCGCGGGCGGCGGTGAGCTGCTCGCCCGCGGCGAGGAGGGCGGCCTCGGCCTGCGCACGGGACTCCTCGGTGGAGGTGGTCTCCGCGATGCCGTCCTCGGCGAGGCCGTCGGCGAGGCGGGACTCGTCGACCGCGCGGGTCTCGAGCTGCTTCTGCCGGGCGGTGCGGTCCGCGGCGGGGAGCACGGCGGCGCGGGCGGCCTCGGCAGTGACCAGACCGCTGGTGGCGAGGGCGCGGTCGGTCTCGACGGCGAGCTCGGCGGCCTGCTCCTCGGCGGAGGTGCGGCTGCGCAGCGCCTCGAGCAGGGCGGTCGCGGCGCGGGCGCGGGCGGTGTGGGCGCGGCGGCGGGAGGCGATCGAGGGATCGTCCCCGCGGGCGACGGCGAGGCGGTCGCGGTCGACGTCGAGTGCCCGGGCGATCTCGCGGATCGCGGCGTCCTCCCGCTCGACCTCGAGGGCCTCCCGCTGGCGGGCGGCGGCGGTCTTCTCGGTCTCGGCGTCGAAGGCGGTGAGCCGGGCCTCGAGCTGCTCGGCGCGGGTCGCCGCGGCGGTCGCGGCGGTGACGGCGGCCTGACGGGTCTCCACCGCGGCGCGGGCGGTCTCGGGGGTGTGCTCCCCGGCCGCCTCGCGCAGGGCGGCGAGCTCCCGCTCGGCGAGGGCGAGGGCCTGGGCGGAGGCGGCCTGGGCCTGCTCGGCGGTGCGGCGCGCGGCCTCGGCGTCGTCGACCTGCTCGGGACCGACGGCATCCTCCGAGGGGTCCGCGGGACGAGGATGCTCGAGGGAGCCGCAGACGGGGCAGGCGGTCTCCGCCTCGAGGTCCGCGGCGAGCTCGGCGGCGATCCCGGCGAAGCGACGGCTGCGCAGCGACGCCTCCTCCGCGGCGCGCTCCTGGGCCGTGCGCAGAGCGGTCGCCGCGGCGGCCCGGGCCGTCTCGACGGCGCTGGCCTGCGCGGCCGCGGCGGTGGCGGCCCGGTGTGCGTCCTGGGCGGCGGCGAGGGCGAGCTGCGCCTCGGCCCGTCCCGCGGCGGCGGCGCGAGCTCGGTCGCGGTCGCCGACGAGCGCGACCCGGGCGGCGGGGCGCTCCTCGTGCTCCGCCGTGGCGGCGTCGAGCCGCTCCTGGCGCGCCGCGAGCGCGTCCCGTCGGCCGCCGAGCTGCTGCTCGCGTGCGGGCAGGGCGGTCTCGAGCTCGACCAGGTCGGTGAGCGCTCCAGCAGCGGCGGTGGCCTCCGAGGCGGCGTCGGAGAGCTGGTCCGCGGGGAGGTCGACGAGCTCGGGGTGGTCCGGGCGCGTGCGCGTGACCAGCTCGGCGAGGGACTCGATCGCGCGGGACGCGGCCGCGGAGGCGGTGTCGCGGCGGCGCAGCAGGTCGACGACGGGCCGGGCGGTCTCGTCGGCCGTGAGCGCGGTGCGGGCGCGCTCGACCTGGGGTGCCTCCTGCTCGAGTCGCGCGGCGAGCTGGTCGAGCTGGTGCCGGCGGTCGAGGCGGGTGCGGGCGGTGCGGGCCGCCTCGGCGGCGGTGCGGGCGGCCTGCTCGGCGGCGGAGGCGACGTCGGCCGCGGCTCCGGCGGACCGGGCGCGGTCGTCGACGGCCGCGACCTGCGCGTCGGCGGCGGCGGCGAGGGGCTCGAGGCGCAGCGCCGCGGCGTGCTCGACGAGGGCGGTGCTCGTCTCGTCCTCGAGGGCCGCAGCCTCGGTGAAGCGGGCCAGCGCCGTGCCGAGGGTCTGCTGCGCGGCGTCGACCTCGCGCTTCGCCTGCTGGCGCATCCCCTCGAGCTGCTTCTCGACGGCGGCGTAGGTCTCGGTGCCGAACACGCGCTGGAGGACCTGCTGACGCTCCCCCGTGCCGGCGCGGAGGAAGCGTGCGAACTCGTTCTGCGGGAGCAGGACCGTCTGCGTGAACTGCTCGCGGGTGAGGCCGACGGCGCGCTGCACCTCGCGGCCCACCTCGTCGAGGCGGCTCGCGATCACCTCGGAGCCGGAGCCGGATCCGGCGGCGTCGGCGATCGCGGCGGGCAGCGCCTGGGGCGAGCCGATCCGCCACAGGACGGCCTTGGGGTGCTCCTTCGTGGTGCCGCTGCCGCGCATCTTGGGACGCTGGAACTCGGGCTGGCGACGCACCCGGTGCAGGCCGGAGCTGGTCTCGAAGACGAGGTCGACGACGCTCGGTGCGGTGGGGGCGGCGAACTGCGAGCGGATGCGGTCGGCGCTCGTGGCGCTGCCGGCGACCTGGCCGTAGAGGGCGTACACGATCGCGTCGAGAATGGTGGACTTGCCGGAGCCCGTCGGCCCCTCGAGCAGGAAGGTGCCGCTCGCGCCGAGGGCCGCGAAGTCGATCTCGACGGTCCCGGCGAAGGGGCCGATGCCGGTCAGGCGGAGGTGGTGGAGCTTCACGAGGCCTCCTGCTCGCGGCGGACGGCGGCGTAGGCGCGCTCGAGGACGGCGTGCTCGGCCTCGGTGGGGTCGCCACCGGTGACGTGGGTGAGGAACTCGTCCATCACCTCGAGCGGGTTCTGCTCACGGCGCACCACCGGGGTGCCCTCCCGGGCGGCGCGGCCCTCGGGCGCGTACTCGGTGAGCAGCAGGTGCGGGTAGGCCTCGCGCAGCTGCTCCTGCAGGTGGGCGGGGCGGGCGGGGTCGGTGACGACGGCCTTCAGCCAGTCGCCGGCGTGCTCGGTGCGGCGGGCGAGGATCTCCTCGAGGGTGCCGCGCAGCTCGGTGAGACGACGGGGGACGGGGGTCTCGACGCGGCGCACCTGGGCGGTGGTGTCGGGGGCGCCGAGCTCGACGAGGAGCACGGACTTGCGGTGGCTGCGCTCGGAGAAGGAGAAGGCGAGCGGGGAGCCGGAGTACCAGGCGGGGGCGCCGACGAGCGCGGAGAGGTCCTGGCAGCCGTGGAGGTGGCCGAGCGCGAGGTAGTCGAGTCCGGCGAGGACCCCCGCGGGCACCGAGTCGACGCCGCCGACGGAGAGGTCCCGCTCGGAGTCGGAGCCCTCGCCGCCGGTGACGAAGGTGTGGGCGAGGACGACGGTGCGGGCGCCGGGGCGGGTCGCGGCGCGCTCTCGGACGCGGTCGAGCGCGGCCCGGGTGACGGCCGCGTGGCTGCGGGCGAGGGGTTCGGCGTCGGGGCCGGCGAGCTCGGCGCGGGCGCGGTCGGGCTCGAGGTAGGGCAGGCCGAAGAAGAGGACCTCCCCGTGCTCGTCCTCGACGCTCACGGGATGCTCGAGGCCGGGGAGGTCGGTGAGGAGGTGGATGCCGCCGCGCATGAGCGAGCGTCCGAAGCCGAGCCGCTCGGGCGAGTCGTGGTTGCCGCTGGTCAGGATCACGGTCGCGCCGGTCGCGGCGAGGCGGGCGAGTGCCCGGTCCAGGAGGGTCACGCTGCTCACCGCGGGCACGGCGCGGTCGTAGACGTCGCCGGGGACGACGACCACGTCGACCTCTTCGGACTCGACCAGCTCGACGAGCCAGTCGAGGAAGGCGGCCTGGTGCTCGTGCAGGTCGACCTTGTGCAGGGTGCGGCCCAGGTGCCAGTCCGAGGTGTGCAGGATCTTCATGTCTCCGAGCCTAGGGGCGGGGTGCGACGGGCGAGTGCGCGGGGCAGGGCCCGCCATGTCAGAAGGGAGGCGGGCCGGGGTCGCCCCATCCCCCGGGCGGGGGCTCGAGCGGTGGGTAGGGCGAGGGGTCGAGTGGTGGGCGATGCGGAGTGCCGCCCGTCGGCGGCGAGGCGGACTCCTCCCCCGGAGCGGTGTGCTCGGCCGGAGCGGTGTGCTCGGCCAGACCGGTGTGCTCGGCCGGAGCGGGATCGGTGCCCGGAACCGTCGGGGCGGGTGAGGGCAGGTCGGAGCCCGGTGGGTCGAGCAGCTCGGCGATGTCCCAGTCGGTGGGAGCCGGGAAGTCCGCGGAGTCCCCTCCACCGGGGTCCGGCACCGGCTCCCCGGCGCGGATGCCCCGGAGGAAGCTGGACCAGGCGGCGGTGAGCACCTCGACCATGCGCAGACTCGCCGCGTCGAGGTCGTCGATCACGGTCACCGCGTCCCCGGCGCCGCCGATCCGCCAGCGGGTGCGGCCCGGCTCGGTGGGAGCGGTGGGGATCCGGACGGGGTCGAGGAGTCCGGTGGTCTTGTCGAGGTGGTGCTGCCAGCACAGGAGATGCAGGTTCTCGAGGTCGGTGGGCCCGCCCGCGCCGGGGGTGCCGCGGCGGCACTCCTCGAGGTGGTCGCACTCGGACGCCCAGGAGCTGGGGCGGGTGCAGCCGGGCACGGCGCACTGGGCGCTGCGCAGGCGCAGGTGCTCGAGCATCGCCGGGGTGGGCGTGTACCGCTCTGCGGGCAGGGGCAGGAAGGCCCCGCTGCACGGATCGGTCAGCACGCGGTACCAGACGTCCGCCGCACCGGCGAGGCTGCGGGCCATCGACGGCGGCAGCGGGGTCGTGCCCTCGAGCATTCCCGGCTCGTCCGACGCGCCGAGGAGCGTGAGCGCCGGGATCGTGATGTTGAGGCGGAAGCGTGGGGCGGGCACCTCGACCCCGCCGGCGTCGAGCTGGGCGGAGGTGAGCAGCGCGAAGCGCAGGCGCGTGAGCGACAGGGCGCGACCGCTCTCGAGGACCGTCCCGTCCGGGTCGTGCGGGATCGGAGCACCCTCGCGGAGGGCGGCGCGCTGGGCGGCCTGGACGGCGCGCGCCGTCTCGTCGAGCTCCGTGAAGGTGGCGAGGATGTCGGGGATCGGGCCGGTGATCTGCAGGATCCCGACGCCCGGCTGCGGCGACGGGAGCAGCTCAACGGACCGCTCGAGACACGATTCCCGATCCGGCTGGTCCTCCCGCTGGCGGAGCAGCTCGATAAGACCCTTCAGCAGGGTGAAGAATCGTTCCGAGGTGATATCCGTCGACCAGGTGGAGAGGATCTCGTCAAGCTGACGACGAGAATTATCCGACAGCGCCCGCGAACCCTTCAGGATCCGCTCGAACCAGGCGACGGAGAGGCCTCCCGCCTCGAGCCGGTCGAGCGCTCGCGGGAACAGATGGACGGCCTGATACGCGTCCCGGAGGCGCCACCCCGCGGCACCGCGGGTCACGCGGAGGGCGAGGGCGGCGCGCAGGGTGTCGACCTCGCCCACCTCCTCGCACTCCTCGTACTCGCCCTCGAGCTCGTGGAGCGCGGCGAGAGCGCGATACTGGCCGACGAGGGCTCGGGCGGCGGCCCGCTCGGCATCCCAGACCCGCTGCGATGCCTCGCTGAGCTGGGGATCATCCGCGCAGCCTCCCCGCACCGGGAGCGCCTCACGGGTGCCGGGAGTGCGACCGGAGACCTCGCGGAGGCGCAGCGGGAGCGAGGCGAGAAGGGCTGGGTCCGCGACCGCCGACCCCGCACCCGCGGGCACCGCCTCGCCCGCGTCCGCAGCACTCCGGGAGCGGGACGAGGAGCCCGACGAGGAGCCGTCGATCGGCACGACGCCCATGACTCCCACCCCCTCTCCGCTGCCCGTCGGGGAGGGCGCAGGAGCAGCGCCGAGAACTCCCCCTCGAACACCTCCACCCTAATCTCACCCAGCCCTCCCGGAAACCCCTATGAGCATATTTGTGGATAACTTCCGCGCCACGGCAGTTGATCGACGAAACGTACCACCGGAGCGGAATTGTTCCTCCACAGAAAAGGGTTATCCACAGGGTTTATCCACACCTTCGAGCGGAGGTGGAATCGTGTGTCGGACCCCGGGTGTAGAGGGGGTCAGAAGCGAGAGGCGGGCGGGCAGGCAGGGCGAGAGGCGGGCGGGCGGGCGGCCGGCGGGCGGGCAGGCAGGGCGAGAGGCGGGCAGGCAGGCAGGCAGGCAGGGCGAGAGGCGGGCGGGCGGCCGGCGGGCAGGCAGGCAAGCAGGGCGAGAGGCGGGCGATCGGTGCGTGCTCCTGCCGGACGCCGCCGCCCGGCGCCGCACCGCTCCCCTACACTCGGGCGCTGGACACGGGGTGCGCCAGGCGCGCTGAGATCACACCCGTGGAACCTGATCTAGTTCGTACTAGCGAAGGGATGTCCGCATGAGCTCGGATTCTCGCACCCTCTTTCCGCACGTCCGCACGCCGCAGCACACCCGCACGGCCACGCCCGCCATCACGGCCGCACCCTCCCTCCCCCGAGTCCTCTCGATCGCCGGGACGGACCCGACAGGAGGCGCCGGCACCGCGGCGGACCTCAAGTCGATCACCGCCGCGGGCGGCTACGGCATGACCGCGATCACCGCCGTCGTCGCGCAGAACACGCACGGCGTGCGGGACATCCACCTCCCGCCCGCCGCGGTCCTCACCGCGCAGCTCGAGGCGGTCTCCGACGACGTCGAGCTCGAGGCCGTCAAGACCGGCATGCTCGGCACCGCCGAGATCATCGACGCGGTCGAGGCCTGGCTCCGCGCGCATCCGCCGCGGGTGCTCGTCATCGACCCGGTCATGGTCGCGACCAGCGGCGATCGTCTCCTCGCCCCCGAGGCCGAGCAGGCGATGCGGCGCCTGTGCCGGCTCGCGACCGTCATCACCCCGAACCTCGACGAGCTCGCGGTGCTCACCGGCGAGGCCCCCGCGCGCACCGAGACAGCGGCCCTCACGCAGGCCGAGCGCTTCGCCGCCGAGACCGGTGTCGCCGTCGTCGTAAAAACCGGCCACCTCGACACCCGCGCCATCACCACGACCTGGATCGCGGCCGACGGCAGCCGACACGCGGTGCGGACCAGCCGCGTCGACACCACCAGCACGCACGGCACCGGCTGCTCCCTCGCCGCCGCGCTCGCCACGAGGCTGGGCGCCGGCGACGATCCCCGCACCGCGCTGACCAGGGCGAGCCGCTGGCTGCACGAGGCGATCCAGCACGGCGCGGCGCTGCGGGTGGGCGGCGGGAACGGGCCCGTGGACCACGGCCACCAGGCCCGCCGGCTCGCCGCGGCGGGATCGTCGGTGCCCTGGCTCACCGCCGACGCGGTGCCGGCCCGGCTCGAGGCACCAGCGGATCTCCACTCCGCCGACGGGCCGACCGACGCACCCACCCCCGCCCCCGCCGTCGCCCCCGTCGGCCCCTGGACCGCCGCACTGTGGGAGGCGGGCGCGCCGCTCGCCGCGGCGATCGACGCGTCGGGCTTCGTCGCGGCGCTCGTGGACGGCAGCCTGCCGGAGGAGCAGTTCAGCGTCTATCTCGCGCAGGACGCCCACTACCTGCAGCGCTACTCGCGGGCACTCGCGGCGCTGGCCGCCTCCGCCCCGGACGACGAGGCGCGCGCCTTCTGGGCCGCCTCCTCACGGACCTGCCTCGAGACGGAGCTCGAGCTGCATCGCAGCTGGCTCGCACCCCGGCCGGAGGCGGCGAGCCTGCCCGTCGGCCCCGTCACCAGCGCGTACACCGACTTCCTGCTCGCCCGCGCGCTCGGCTCCCCGCATGCGGTCGGCGCGGCGGCGGCCCTGCCCTGCTTCTGGCTGTACGCGCAGGTGGGGGCCGGTCTGCCGGAGGTCCCGGCCGATCATCCCTATCGCGACTGGCTCGACACCTACCGCGATCCGGACTTCGTCGCGGGGGTGCGCGGAGCCCTCGGCATCGTCGAGCGGGAGCTCGCCGCGGCGAGCCCCGAGGTGCGAGCGGAGGCGGCGCGGGACTTCCTCCTCGCCTGCCGTCACGAGCTCGAGTTCTTCGAGCAGGCCCGCCGATGAGCGCGGCCACGATCCCCGCCGCCACCACGCTCCCCGCGGAGGGCCGGGCCGCCCTGCGTGCGGGCGTGGTCGGCAACTGGATCGACAACATCCACGTGTTCCTGCCGGTCACGGCGCTGGCCCCGGCGATGCTGGTGCTCGCGGGGCCGTCGGCGACCGCATCGACGGGGGCGCTGATCATCGTCGCGATGCTGCTGGGCCGGCCCGTCGGCGGGGTGGTGTTCGGGCGGATCGCGGACCGGCTGGGCCGCACCCGCACCACGAAGGTCGCGATCGCGGGGACCGCCGCCTGCGCGCTCGCGATCGCCGCCGTCCCGACGCACGAGCTGCTCGGTCCCGGCACCGTCACCCTGGTGCTGATCCTGCGCTTCCTCGGCGGGATCTTCGTCGCCGGCGAGTACTCGGCGGCGATCCCGCTGGCCATGGAGTGGTCCGCGCCGCGCCGGCGGGGGCTGATGAGCGGGCTGATCCTGTCGATGGCGCCGTGGGCGCAGGCGTCGATCGCCTTCGCGGTCGCGGTGCTGCTCGCCGCGCTCGGCCCGGATGCCTACGCGGTCTGGGGGTGGCGGGCGCTGTTCGTCGCCGGCGCCGCGCTGTCGATCGGGATGATGCTCTACTACCGGCGGCACGTGGTGGACGCGCCGATCCTGCACCGTACGACCACGGCCCCCGCGCCCACCGCCCCTGCCCCGTCGGCCCCGCGCCTCGGACGCTGGGCGCCCGCCTTCTGGCAGGCGTTCGTGCTGATGACGGGGCTGTGGCTGCTCACCGACTCGACGGTGCTGCTGCTCACGGCGCGGCTCGCGACCGACTCGAGCCTCTCCCCGGAGGCGGTGCCGCTCGCGATGGGCGTCGCCGCGATCGCGCAGGCGCTCGCGATGGCGGCCGCGGGGCACGTGTCGAGCCTCGTCGGCCGACGCCGGCTGCTGGTGGTCTGGGGAGCGGTGGCCGCCGTGCTCGGTCCGGTGCTGTGGTGGGCGGCGGTGCACGCCCCGACGCTCGCCGCGGCGGCCCTGTTCGCCGCGCTGCTGCAGGTCGCGACGGTCTCCGCCTACGGGCCGATCGCCGCGTACCTCTCCGAGCGGTTCCCCGCGGCGGTCCGGTCGACGGGCTACGGCTCCGCCTACAGCCTCTCCCTCGTGCTGCCGGCGCTGTACCCCTTCTACGTGCCGGCGCTCGAGCCGCTGCTCGGCCGGGACGGGACGGTGATCGGCATGGTCGTGCTCGGCGGGGCGCTCGTGGTGCTCGGCGCGCTGCTCGGGCCGCGGCTGTCCCCGCGCGACCTCGACGCCGATCTCGACACGGTCGCGGAACGGGGCCGGCGATGACCGCGGCTCCTCCTCCCGACCCGCTGCTGGACTCGGTCCGGCCCGTCCTCGCGGCGGTCCGCGAGCGGGCGCCGCTCGTGCACTGCCTGACGGCGACCGTGTCGATGAGCCTGGTCGCGGACGGCCTGCTCGCCGCGGGCGCCCGGCCGATGATGACCGAGACGCTCGCCGAGGCACCCATCATCACCACGCTCGCGGACGCGCTGCTCATCAACCTCGGCACCCTCTCGACCGACGCGATGGAGGGCATCCCCGCGACGGTCCGGGTCGCGCGCGCGGATGCCCGGCCCTGGGTGCTGGATCCGACGGCGATCGGGATCGCGCCCGTGCGCACCCCGCTCGCGCGGCGGCTCCTCGCCGAGCGGCCGACGGTGGTGCGCGGCAACGCCTCGGAGATCCTCGCCCTGGTCGGGGAGGGATCCGGGGGTCGCGGCGCCGACGCGACCCATGCCGCGGAGACCGCCGAGCGGGCCGCGGCACGGATCGCGGAGCGCACCGGCGGCGCGGTCGCCGTCTCCGGGCCGGTGGACCTGCTGGTCGGCGTCGGCCGACGGGAGCGGGTCGCGCGCGGCTCCGCCCTGCTCGCGCGGGTCACGGGCACCGGCTGCCTGCTCGGTGCCCTCACCGCGGCCTGCACCGCCGTCGCCGAGGACGCCCTCGTCGCCGCCCGCGCCGCGACCGTCTGGCTGGACCTCGCCGGGGAGGTCGCGGCGACCCGCGCCACCGGTCCCGGCTCCTTCCGGATGCACCTGCTCGACGCCCTCGACGAGATCGGACGCTGACATGACCCGCACTCCCCTCCCCCTCGATCTGCGCTGCTACCTGGTCACCTCCGGCGTAGGCCGCCGCACCGTTGACGTCGCCGCGCGGGCCGCCGCGGCGGGGGCCGGCGTGGTGCAGGTGCGGGCGAAGCAGGCAAGCACCGCGGCGCTGCTCGAGCTCGTCCTCGCCGTCGCGGAGGCCGTGGAGGTCGCGCGCCCGGCGACGCGGGTGCTGGTCGACGACCGGGCCGACGTCGCCGCGGCCGCCCGGGCCCGCGGCGCGCACGTCCACGGCGTGCACCTGGGCCAGGACGACCTGCCGGTCGCCGACGCCCGGGCGCTGCTCGGCGACGACGCGATCATCGGCCTGACCACGGGGACCCTCGAGCTGGTGCGGGCGGCGGAGCCCGACGCCCGCCGCCTCGACTATCTCGGCGCGGGCCCCTTCCGCCGCACCCCCACGAAGGACTCCGGCCGGGAGCCGCTGGGGGTCGCCGGCTATCCGGCGCTGGTCGCCGCGACGAGCCTGCCGATCGTCGCGATCGGGGACGTCACCCCCGCGGACGTCCCCGCGCTGCGGGCGACGGGGGTGGCCGGGGTAGCGCTCGTGCGCGCGGTGATGGACGCCGAGGACCCCGCGGCAGTGGTGCGGGAGGTGCTGCGGGCGTAGCGTCGAGCCATGACTCCTCAGACTGCCGGCACGACCGTCGACGTGCTCGTGATCGGCGGTGGACCCGTCGGCGAGAACGTCGCCCAGTACGCCGTCGAGGGCACCGACCTGACCTGCGCGATCCTCGAGCGCGAACTGCTCGGCGGCGAATGCTCCTACTACGCGTGCATGCCGTCGAAGGCGCTGCTGCGCCCGATCGACGTCGCCCGCGCCGCCGCGCAGCTGCCGGGGATCAGCACCCCGCGCCTCGAGCCGGAGTCGCTGCTGGCCCGGCGCGACGACTGGGTGTCCCACTACGACGACGCCGGCCAGGTCTCCTGGGCGGAGGGCGCCGGGCTGCGCGTGCTGCGCGGTCACGGCCGGCTCGTCGGCGAGCGCGAGGTCGAGGTCGAGGCGGCCGACGGGACGAGCACGCGGGTGCGGGCGCGGCGGGCGGTGGTCCTCGCGACCGGCTCGGTGCCCGTCGTACCGGAGCCGCTGCGCGACCTCGCGCCCTGGACCTCGCGCGATGCCACCGGGGTGCAGGAGGTGCCCGCGCAGCTGCTGATCGTGGGCGGCGGCGTGGTCGCCGTCGAGGCTGCGACGTGGATGGCCGCCCTCGGCGCGCAGGTGCGGATGCTGGTGCGCGGGGAGACGCTGCTCACCGGTCTCGAGCCCGCCGCGGGACGGCACGTCCTCGAGGCGCTGCGGTCCCTCGGGGTCGAGGTCGAGCTCGGGGCGGAGGTCGTCTCCGCCTCCCGCGAGGCGGTGGAGGACACCGGGCTCGGCCGGATCCACGGCGGCGGGGTCACCGTGCAGGTGCGGGACGCCGACGCGACACGCGAGATCACGGCCAACGAGATCCTCGTGGCGACCGGGCGGCGGCCGCGGCTGGACGACGTCGGCCTCGAGGCGGTCGGCCTCGCCCCCGAGAACGTGCTCGCCGGACTTCTGCCCGCGTGGCTGCACGCCGTCGGCGACGCGAGCGGGGAGGCGCCGCTGACGCACTGGGGCAAGTACCGCGCCCGCGTGATCGGGCAGGAGATCCGCGCGGCGGCGACCGGCGAGGCGGTCGAGCCACGGCCGACGGCGGTGCCCGTGCCGCAGGTGGTGTTCACGGATCCGCAGGTCGCGGCCGTCGGGCTCACCGAGCGCGAGGCCCGGGGGCAGGGGGTCGACGTGGTCACGGCTGAGGTGCCCTATGGCGCGGCGGCCGGCACCGCGCTGCTGCGCGACGACGTGACGGGCACGGCGAAGATCGTCGTCGACACCCGCACGGGCGTGCTGTGCGGAGCGACCTTCGTCGGCCCCGAGGCGGCCGAGCTGGTGCACGCGGCGACCGTCGCGATCGTCGGCCGCGTGCCGGTGCACGTGCTCCGCCACGCCGTGCCCAGCTATCCCGCCGCCTCGGAGCTGTGGCTGCGCCTGCTCGAGGAGCTGCCACGAGAGCTGCGGGCGGGCTGAGCCCCGGGCGTCCGATGACAGATGGCACTGGCGTCGGCCGCGGGGATCGGCTGTGATGGAGGGGACCGACCCGATCCGTCGTCCGCTCCGAGGCATGCCAGGAGGATCATGTTCCGCCGACTGCAGCGCACCCGCCAGCTCCGCCGCGCCAAGCCCGGTGACGGCCGCGAGCTCAGCCGATTGCGCTGGTGGCAGATCCTCACCCGCACCCAGTTCGCGCTGCCCTCCTCGACCGCCGCCGGACGACCCGAGCTGTACGTCGTGGACGTGCACCATCTCGCGAGCGACCTCGAGGGCGGAAAGCTCGCCGAGGGCACCCGGCATCCGAAGATCGCGCTGTACCGCGACGGCCGCCGGACCCACATCGCCGATTCCCCCGTCGCCTTCGAGGTGCCGGGCGGGGTGATCGAGGCGGCCGTCGGCGACTACGGCCTCACCCGGATGCACCTCGTGCCGGAGGACGGCGGGGAGGCGACGACGCTCGTGCCGCACCCGCGCTCCCTCGAGGGCCGACGCGCCCGCTTCGGGCGGCGGCATCCCGCCGCGAGCCGGCTGATCGGACTGCTCGCGATCGTGATCCTGCTGATCGGGGTGGTGCTGATGCTGCCGCAGGCGGCGGAGCTGATCACGAGCATCCCGCCCGTCGCGGACCGGATCGGCACCTTCACGTCCCCGATCAGCCTGCCGGGGTGGCTGAACATCTCCCTGCTCATCGCGGGCGTGCTCGCGGCGACGGAACGGGCGCTCACGCTGCGCAATCACTGGCTGATCGACGCCGAGACCACCTGGACCTCCTTCGTCTGAGAAAGGCGCCATGACCCTGAGCTCCCCCGACCCGATCTTCGCCGACCCGCGCCTGGCCGCGTGCTACGACACGTTCGACGGCGAACGCGACGACCTGCCCCCGTACCGCGCGATCCTCGCCGAGCACTCGGCCCGCACCGTGATCGACGTCGGCTGCGGCACCGGCTCCCTCGCCACGCTGCTCGCCGCCGACGGCCTCACGGTGACCGGTGTCGACCCGGCCCTCGCCTCCCTCGACGTCGCCCGTCGGAAGCCCCATGCCGAGGCCGTGACCTGGCGGCACGGCACCGCCGAGGACCTGCCGCCCCTCGGTGCGGATGCCGCGGTGATGACCGGGAACGTGGCGCAGGTGTTCGTCACCGACGAGTCCTGGGCGGCGACGCTGCGCGGTATCCGCGGGGCGCTGCGGCCGGGCGGGGTGCTGGTCTTCGAGACCCGTCGGCCCGGGCGCCGTGCCTGGGAGGAGTGGCAGGCCGACACCGCGGAGACGCTCCACGAGGTGCCGGGCATCGGCCCGGTGCGCCAGCGGCAGACGGGGGTCGAGGTCGCGCTGCCGCTCGTGACCTTCTCCGACGAGTTCCGCTTCGCGGACGGCATGGTGCTCACCTCGACCTCCACGCTGCGGTGGCGGGACGAGGCCGAGCTGCGGGACACGCTCGCGGCGACCGGCTTCGACGTCGAGGAGATCCGCGAGGCGCCGGACCGCCCGGGCCGCGAGTACGTGGTGATCGCCCGGGCGGTCTGAGAGGAGCGCGGGACTCAGGCCTCGGGAGTCGTCCCGGTGTAGAAGCCGTAGGTCGCGTCGGCATTGCGCTCGGCGAGCGGGGCCTCGGCACCGGAGGCGATGTGGGCGACGGCCCAGCCGTCGGCCGCGCCGCGGTAGAAGGAGCGGCCCTCGTCGGTGCCGGCCCAGGCCTCGGCCTCGGCGGGGCTGAGCGAGCCCTCGACCCCGCCGAGGTGCAGGGACAGGCCCAGCAACCCGCCGTCCCAGCCCACGCCCGTCGCGCCCGGGCCGAAGGTCTCCCACATCTCGGCGGGGACGTCGGCGGTGCGGCTGGAGTGCTCGAGCTCGAAGGCGGTGCGCTCGGCGTCGACCTCCTGCAGGCGCACGGTCACCCACGAGACGCCACCCATCGCCTCCCAGGTCGCGGAGAACTCGGCGGCCCCTTCGGCGGGCGGCTCGCAGACGGTGATCTCCCCGCCCGCGTTGCCCTCGAACTGGTATCGGCCGCCGAGGCGGAGGTCGCCGCTGACCGGGAGGAACCAGCGCTGGATGCGCTCGGCGCTGGTGACCGCCTCCCAGACGTCGGCGAGCGCGGCGGGATAGGTCTGCTCGAGCGACTGGATGTGCATCTCCTCGCCGTCGCGCTCCTCGACGCGGTAGCTGCGGGTGACGGAGCGGAGCTGAGCGGGGACGTCGACCATGGGGATCTCCTACGGGGTGGCGGCGGAGCCGCGAGGTGGATGGATCGGTTGGATGGGGCGGGTACGGGTCAGGCGCTGCGGGGCTCGGGGGCGGCGCGTGGATCGGGCGGGGCTGCGGACACCTGCTCCGCGTCGAGGCGTCGCCGGCGCTTCCCACGGGCGAGCTCGGTGCCGAGCGCGTCCAGCCTCGGGAGCCAGAAGCGCTCGAAGGGGGTGAGCCAGTCGCTCGCCTCGCGGGGGCCGCGGGGGCCGACCGAGTACATCCGACGGCGGCCCTCCGCCCGGACCTCGACGAAGCCGTGGTCGCGCAAGACCTTCAGGTGCTGGGAGACGGCCGGCTGGCTGATGCCGAACTCCCCCTGCACCACCTGGCCGATCTCGCCCGCGCTGCGCTCCCCGGACTCGGCGAGGAGCTCGAGGATCCGTCGCCGCACCGAATCGCCGAGGACGTCGAGCGCGTGCATGCGGCCATGCTCCCGCGCCGGGTTATATAAGTCAATGCTTATATACAGGGTGCGGGGAGAGCGTCGGCACGAAGGGCCTGATTCTCAGCCACATTCGGGCCAGAAATGGTTGAGAATCTGGCCAAACACAGCGCGCACGCGGCAGTCTCCGCCGAACTCTGCTCGCCCCGACCCTCTCCCGGCCCATCTGTTGGAAAACCGCGTCAGGCGTGACCTCAGTGCCTGTGGAGCGTTGAGGTCACGCCAGGCGCGGAGTTTCAGCAGCGGGGACGTGAGCAGGTGGGGTGGGGTGGGGTGGGGCGGAAGGGCTGGGTTGGGCTGGGTGGGCAGCGGGGGCGGGCCGGCGTCAGCGACGGGCGAGGAGGAGCCCGCGGTAGGCGAACCCCACCGCGACGAGGACGAGGCCCGCGACGATCGTGCTGCCGGGCAGGGCCGCGACCAGCAGGAGACAGCCGACCAGCCCGATCATCTGCAGCGCCCTCGGGAACAGCCGCCACTCCCCCTCCTGCGTGAGCGCGGCGAGGTTCGCGACGGCGTAGTAGAGCAGCACGCCGAACGAGGAGGCCGCGATCGCGACCAGCACGCTGTCGGCCAGGAGCACGAGCAGGAGGATGACCGCGGCCCCGGCGACCTCGGCCCGCTGCGGGACCGACCAGCGCGCGCTGACGTGGGCGAGCGCGGGCGGCAGGTCCCGCTCCCGGGCCATCGCCAGCACGGTGCGGGACACGCCCGCGACCAGGGCGAGCAGTGCACCGGAGGCCGCGGCGACGGCCCCGATCGTCACGATCACGAGCCACGC
This sequence comes from Brachybacterium sp. J144, assembly GCF_036321705.1. Taxonomy (NCBI): domain Bacteria; kingdom Bacillati; phylum Actinomycetota; class Actinomycetes; order Micrococcales; family Dermabacteraceae; genus Brachybacterium; species Brachybacterium sp. J144. The sequence goes on along the minus strand of NZ_JAZDCG010000022.1, from coordinate 124,356 downwards.
CCCGCCCGCGCCGACCGCCGTCAGCGCCGCCCGGAACGGGGCCGGGCCCCAGCCCGCGCCGTGGGGGTCCAGCCCCACCAGGACCAGCACGATCGACAGGACCAGGTAGAGCGCGCACACCGCGGCGAGAGCGATGAGGATCGCCCGCGGGATGGTGCGACGCGGCTCGACGACCTCCTCGCCGAGGGTCGCGACGCGCGCGTACCCGGCGAAGGCGAAGAACATCAGCGCCGCCGCCTGGGCGAGGGCGAGCAGCACGCCGACGGTCCCGCCCTCCCCCGCCCCGGCGACGGCCGCGAGGCCGCCGTCCCACAGCCCCGCGGCCTGACCGGCGAGGGGGCCGGGGACGGCGGAGAGCTCGGGGAAGCCTCCCGTCGGGTCGCCGCCCGCCCCCGGGTCCGCGCCGCCGGTCGCCCCTGCCCCGCGGCCGAGCACGCCGACGATCAGCCGGACCCCGGTGAGCACCAGGGCCGCGATCGCGACGGTGACCAGCACCCGGGCGAGCGCGGCCGTGCGGGTGATGCCGACGAGGTTCACGGCCGTCAGCAGCACCACCACGGCCGCCGCGACCGGTCGCTGGAACGGCTCCGGCACCAGATACGCGGCAATGACCAGGGCCATCGCGGCGCAGGAGGCGATCTTGCCGATCACGAAGCACCAGCCCGCGAGGAAACCCCACCAGGGCCCGAGCTGCTGGCGGCCGTAGTGGTAGGTGCCGCCCGAGCTGGGGTGCTGGGCGGCGAGCTGTGCGGTCGAGGTGGCATTGCACAGGGCGACGGCGGCGGCGATCAGCACCGCGAGCGGGGCCAGGGCTCCGGCGAGGTCCTGGGCGGCGCCGACGGAGACGAAGGCTCCCGCCCCGATCATCGAGGCGAGTCCGATCACCACGGCGTCCCCGAGACGGAGTCGGCGGGAGAGGGCGGGCGCGGCGGGCATGGGGCTCCTGGGGTGTGTGGGGGGTTAGGGGTCTAGAGGGGCGGCGGTGGAACCGTGTCCATGAACGGGACGTGAGCGGCCCGAGACCTGCGATATGCAGGGCACAGGCCGCTCACGTCCCGTCGGTGGACAGGAACCCGGTGGGGTTCAGGCGGGGATCAGCCGGGGATCAGGCGGCCGAGCGGTCCCGGCCCTTCCCGTGGCCCTGACCCTTGCCCTTGTCGTGGCCCGTCCCGTGGCCGTGGCCCTTGCCCGGGTGCTCGGAGTCAGGGTCGCAACGGTGGACGCCGTGGCCCTTGCCGTTCTCCTGGCCGCGGCCCTTGCCGGTGCCGACGCCGTTCTGGCGGCATTCGCCCTGGCCCGGCTCCTCCGGCTCGCCCGGCTCCTCGACCTCGGGGAACTCGCCGCCCACGCCCACGATGATCGGGTCGTGGTCCGAGGACCCGAACGGCCCGGACTCGTAGAGGTCGGTGGCGTTGTTCTGGTAGCGCGCGTACTGGGTCATCACGGACTCGGCGCCGTTGATCTGCCAGTCGGTCGCGCCGGTGACGCGCTCGGCGGCGGAGGGGTTCGCGAGCACGTGGTCGAGGGAGCCGACCATCCCGGAGTAGCTGTAGGACCAGCCCTCGGGGTCGAAGGTCTCGCCGAGGTTCACGAAGCCCTCCGCGTAGAAGAGCTGCAGCGGCTCCTCCTGGGTGTAGGAGTTGAAGTCGCCGCCGTGGAAGACGTCTTCGACGCCGGCCGCGGCCGCGATCTCGTCACCCCAGGCCAGGAGCGCGCCCGCCTGCTGGAGGCGGGAGGTGCGGGAGTTGCCCTGAACCGGGTCCGCCTCGAGCCCGGCGTCCTCGGCGTCGGCCGACCCCTTGGACTTGAAGTGGTTGATGGTGAACAGGAACGGCTCGCCCTGCACCGTCTCGCCGGTGCCGTCGGCCGCCTCGAGGGGTGCGAACACCTGGCCGATCGGCTCGCGCGCGTTCTCGAAGGCGGGGTCGCCGGCGAGGATCTGCACGGAGCCGACGGGGGTGACCTCGGCGGGCTTGTAGATGATCGCGTTCGTGATGGCGTCCTGGCCGCCGTCGAGGCCGAGCGCGGCGTACGCCTCGCCGGTGGGGATGTAGGCCCAGGTGCCCTCGCCGTCGTGCGCGTTGAGGGCGGCGACGAGGGTCGCGGTCGCCTCGTCGACCTCCTCGCCGATCCGGGCGGAGTTCTCGATCTCGGTCAGGCCGACGACGTCGGCGCCGGTGCCGGAGATCGCCGCGACGATCTTGGACTGCTGCCGCTCGAGGTCGTCGGCATCCCACGCGCCGCGCAGGTCGCAGCCGCCGCGCACGTTGGTGCCGTCGCCGTGCATGTTCGTGTACGGCTCGCAGCCGGGGGTGTCCGCGCCGAGGGTCGTGAAGTAGTTCAGCACGTTGAAGGTGGCGAGCTGGAGGTCGCCGCCCACCTCCTCGGGGGCGTCCTGGCGGGTGTCCTCGAAGTCGATCCCGTCGGTCGCGGCGGACTCCCACGGGGTGGTGGTGTTCAGCCGCCACTGGTCGAAGGAGTAGGCGACGACGACCGGCTCGGTGAAGTCGACGGCGGCGCCGACGCGCACGGGCTCCTCGGTGGTCAGCCAGCTCATCGGCTGGGTGGGGTTGGAGGAGAAGTTCGTGGACTTCCCGTCGTCGAGGAGGACCAGGTTCTCGGCCTGCGCCTCGTAGTAGGCGGTGGCCTCCGCACCGGGGCGCAGGATGTCGCCGGCCTGCTGCAGCGGCTCGTCGCCGATGGCGAGGCCCACCTCGCCGTAGCTGCCGGTGCTGTACACGTCGGTGACGGTGAAGTCGCCCGCGCCGGGCAGGTAGAGCATGTGCTCGATGCTCTCGCGCTGCTCCTCGGCGGTCGGGAAGCCGCCCTCGAGGGTGAGCGGCTCGATGGTGCCGAGGCTCTCGGGGAGGATCTCGAGGCCGGTGGAGCCGACGGTGATCTGCGTGGACCCGTAGTACTCGTTCACGGTGCCCGTCACGCGCACCGAGTCGCCGATCGCGACCTGGGAGACGGTGGCGGCGGAGTACACGAACACCGCGGTCGAGCCGGTGTGGGTCGAGAAGTCCAGCGCACCGCCGGTGCCGGCGGTCTGGATGACGTAGCCGTTCAGGCCGCCGGTCGCGTAGACGGCGGTGACGACGCCCTCGGTCACGACATCCTGCCCGACGAGCGGGCTCGCCGCGCCGGTGCCCTGGATCTCGGCGATGCTCGCCGCGGTCGCGTCGCCCGGCTCCTCGGGCTCGCCCGGCTCCTCCGGGTCGGTGCTGCCGTCGGTCGAGCTGGTGGGCGTCGGGGCGCCGACGACGAAGTCGGTAGAGTTCTCGCCGGTCGCGGCGACGCGGGAGACCGAGGTCGGGTTCGTGGTGCCCGGGGCGGGGGCGGTGCCGGAGAAAGTGCGCGTCGAGGAGCCCCAGCCGACGAGGTCCACGACGGCCGGGTTCTCGGCGCAGACGGCGCCGGAGCAGGCGAGGGTGCCGCTCGCGTCGGTGAGGGCGAACGCCCCGCCGGTGCCGGACGCGGCGATGGTGCCGGTCGCGTCGGGGGTGGGGAGCGCCTCGGTGCCCCCGCTGCCCTGCGCGAGCTGGATCAGGAAGTTCCCGCCCGCGGGGACGACGCCGGAGAGGGTCACGGAGCTGCTCGCGCCGAAGCTGCCGCCGGCCGACGAGTACTGGAGGGTCCAGCCGGTGATGTCGACGTCGGCGTCGGACGTGTTGACCAGCTCGACGAAGTCGTGCGTGTAGGTCGCGCCGGAGTTGCCGCCCCCGCCGTAGACCTCGTTGATCTGGACGGCGCCGGGGGTGACCACGGCGGCCTGCGCGGCGGGGGTGAGGGACGGGGCGAACGAGAGGCCGAGCGCGATCGCGGCCGCGGCGGCGCCGACGCGCAGCAGGCGCGGGCCCGCCGAGAGGGTGACGGTGGGGGGCATGGGGAGAGCTCCTGGGGGCTGGGAGGGGGAGGCGGAGAGCACGACGGAGCGGCCGCGCCGCGAGGGCGCGACCCCTCCGTCGTCAGGTCGGGTCAGCGGCGGGAGAGCCGGTGACGCAGGCCGAGGGCGCCGAGTCCCGCGAGGGACAGGCCGCCTGCCACCGCGAGGAGCGGGGCGACGGTCGCGCCGGTGCGGGGCAGGTCGGAGCGGCCGTTCGAGGAGGACGAGCCGCCCGTCGAGGACGAGCCGCCGGTCGAGGACGAGCCGCCGGAGGACGAGCCGCCGTCGGTCGAGGAGCCGCCGTCGCTCGGGGCGGGGGTCTCGTCGTCGCCGTCGCTCGGGGCCGGGGTCTCGGTGTCGTCGTCACCGCCGCCGGGGGCCGGGGTCTCGGTGTCGTCGCCGCAGATGTCGGTCGGGGCGCCGCCGGAGGTCCAGGTGAAGGCCGGGATCTCGTAGACGATCTCGGTGCCGGTCTCCGGGGTGGCGGTGATGGTCAGCGGGACGACGGTGCCCTCGGGGACGCACAGCCAGTCGGTCAGGGTGACATCGGCCGCGAGGCCGTCGACCCCGTCGATCGCACCGTAGGGCGCCTCGAAGCTGCCGTACTCGCCCGCGTCGACCGTCACCGAGGTGATCTCGGGGGCGCCGAGGCTCTGGGACTCGAGGCCCGCGAGGCGCAGCACCGGGTCGCGGTCGACGCCGGCCTCGGAGTCGTACTCGCCGCCGTCGACGATCTGCAGGTCGATTTGGCGCTGCGAGTAGTCGGGCGCGAGATCCGGGTTCGCCGCGAGGTAGGAGATGAACGCGTCACGATCGAGCACGCCGGAGTCGCGGACGTCCTGCGCCTCGGAGAGCGCCCACATGTTGTCGCCGCCCTCGAAGAGGAAGCTCGCGGTGACGATGGTGTAGGTCGCGTCGGGGTCGATCGGCTCGCCGTTGATCCGGATGTCGAGGATCCGGTCGTCGGTGCCGCGGGTGCTGTCGAAGACGTACTCGACGTTCTCGGAGACCGAGAAGGCGAGGAAGGACTCGTCGCCCTCGTCGACGCCGCCGCCGTCGGCCGTGCGCTGCCACTGCTCCTCGAGCATCTGCTTGAACTGGGCGCCGGTGACCTCACCGGAGTTCAGGGTGTTGCCGAAGGGCACCATGCTGTTGGCCTCGGCGTAGGTGACCACGCCCTCGCCCTCGCCGCGCTCCGACTCGGCGTCCCACAGCTCCGCGCGGATGCCGCCCGGGTTCATGAAGCCGATGACCTCGTTCTCGCCGGCGAGGCCCGCGTCCTCGAGGTACCACTTCATGGAGTCGGCGAGCATGTTGCCGGCCGCGGAGTGGCGGTAGCGGTTGTCGCCCTTGGTGGTGGCCTGGTTGCCGACCTCCTCGAGCGGGACGCGAACGCCGTCGACGTAGCCGGCCTTGGAGTCGTCCCAGGAGGTGGTCACGTCCCCGGCGACGGTGCCGACGGGCTCGGCGCCCACCTCGGCGGCGTCCGCGATCGCGCCGTCGGCGATCGCGGTGACCTCCTCGGTCACGGAGGTGGAGGTGGCGCACTCGGCCTCGGTGGAGCGCAGCTCGGGATCGGCCACGGCGTCCCAGTCGCCCTCGGCGTCGCGCTCGAGGGTGACGGCGCCGAGGTTCGCGGCGCTCGAGCCGGTCTGGATGATCGCGCGGGTCTCGCCGTCCTCGCCGGGCACGGCGGCCTGGTAGGCGTAGGTGCGGTGCGAGTCGCCGTTGAAGATCGCGTCGACCTCGGCGTCGGTCTCGGTGACGATCTTGTCGAAGATCGGGTCGGTGTTCGCCGGGGCCTCGCCGGGCTCGGCGTCGGTGCTCGCGCCCTCGTGGTAGACGGCGACGGCGAGGTCGTACTCCACGCCGTCGGCCTGCAGCTCGCCGATCACGTCGTTGACGGCGTCGACCGGGTCGCCGAAGGTCAGGCCCTCGATCGCGACGGGGCTGACCTTGCCGACGGTCTTGGTGGTGACGGCGCCGATCACGACGACCTTCACGCCGTCACGCTCGATGATCGTGTACGCCTCGTGCACGCGCTCCCCCGAGGCGTCGTAGACGTTCGCCGCGAGGTCCGGGAACGCGGTGCGCGGCTCGATGCGCTCGAACAGGTCGTCCTGGCCCTGGTCGTACTCGTGGTTGCCGATCGCGGAGGCGTCGACGCCGAGGGCGTTCAGCACGTCGATCGTCGGCTCGTCGTTCTGCACGGCGGACTCGAAGGAGGAGCCGCCGACGTTGTCGCCCGCGGAGAGCAGGAAGGAGGTCGCGCTCTCGGCGCGCACACTCTCCACCTGACAGGCGAGGGCCGAGGCGCCGCCGAGGGCGCCGTGGAAGTCGTTAAAGCCCATCAGCGTCACCTGCTGGCCGGGCTCGGCGGCGACGGCGCCGAGCGGCACCAGGGCGCCGGAGAGGGCGAGGGCGGCGGCACCGAGGCCGACGGCCGCGCGGCGCGGGACGCGCCGGACGGAGTGTTCGAACATGGAGGTCTCCTGGGAGCGAGATGGGAGCACACGGAGTGCGCTTCGTCATTCCATCGCATGTCGCGCAGGACACGCCCGGAAGTCTCCGAGCTGGGACCGTTCTGTCACCTTGAGTTCACCAGGCATAACGGTTCTTGTTCATCGGCCCCGATCCCTTGACCGGGGCTTGGGGACCTCTTGACCGGACCGGGAGGTCAGCCTTCGGCGCCGCGCCCGAACTTGCGGTGGTCGGCCTGCTCCTCGAACATCCGCGCGGCGCGCAGCGAGTTCACCTCGCCGACGACCGGGTTCGGCTGGTGGGTGGCGCGTGTGCCGCCGTACAGCGAGAGCAGGTTCATCGCGACGGCGCGCTGGTTGCGGTGGCCGAGCATCTTGGTGACGTGGACGCCCAGCCAGGCGGCCCAGCCGAGAGAGCCCGTCAGGCCCGGCAGACGCGGGATCTCGGCGATCGCGGCGTGACGGCCGATGGTGGCCATGGTGCCGAGGTCCGTGTAATGGAACTTCTGGCGCGGCGTGCCGGCGACCTCCGCGGCGATCGCCTTCGCGGCGGCGCGGCCCATCTGCACCGCGGGCTGCGCGAGCTGCGGCAGCGCCTCGTCCTGCGCGGCGATGTCGCCCGCGGCGTAGACGCCCGGCACGCCCTTGACCTGCAGGTAGTCGTCGACCATGATCCGGCCGCGCTTGTCCTGGGGCAGGCCCCAGTCGGAGACGACCTCGGGCACGCCGACGCCGGCCGCCCAGATGGTCACGTCGGACTCGAGCACGGTGTCGTCGTCGAGGATCACGTGGTCGTAGCCCACGGACTTGACGCCGTGGCCGAGGCGCAGCACGACACCGCGGTCGGCGAGCTCCTCCGCGGCGTACTCGCGGAAGTCGGGGCGGAACTCCTTGATCAGCTCGGTGCCGCGCTGGATGATCGTCACCTGCAGCGTCCCCGGATCCATCTCGGGGTAGAGGATGTCCAGCTCCTGCATGCGGAAGTCCGCGAGAGCGCCCGCGATCTCGACCCCCGTCGGCCCGCCGCCGACCACGCACACGTGCAGCTTGTCGTGGTGCGAGGTCACCTCGCGGGTGGCCCGCTCGAGCTCGGAGAAGAGACGGTCGCGGATCGCGAGGGCCTGCGAGCGCGTGTACATCGGCATCGCGTGCTCCTCGGCGCCCGGGGTGCCGAAGTAGGTGGTGGTGCAGCCGTTGGCCACGATCAGGTAGTCGTACTCGAGCTCCTGGGTGCCCTTGGTGCCCTCGTCCAGGGCGACGACCTTCCGCTCCGGGTCCACGCCCACGACCTCGCCCTGGCGGTAGCGCATGTTGGGGATCTTCAGCGACAGGCCGCGCAGGAACATGGTGACGTCGCCCGGGTTCAGGCCCGCGGTCGCGACCTGGTACAGCAGCGGCTGGAAGGTCTTGTAGACGTTGCGGTCGATGAGGGTCACGCGCACGCGGGCGTCGCGCAGGGCGCCGACGGCGTGCGCCCCGGCGAAGCCGCCGCCGAGGATGATCACGTGGGGCCAGCTCGCGCCGTCCTTCGCGGGGACGATCGGACGACGGCTGAGGAACGGCATGACCATGAGTGCGGACTCCTTCGGGGGACGGGCGGCCACGGGCGGCGGGAGCTCGGGGCCGGGTCGTCGGGGAGATGAGACGGCGGAGCGTGCGGTCTGCGGGCGGCGGCGAGGTGGCCCCCGGGGGACGGTCCCGTGGGTCGGGCCCGACGCCGGGGACGGGGGCGCAGGGGCGCCGTCCGAGTCCTCGCCGATGCTACCCACTCGCGCGGGGCGGGGACACCTGGGCGGGGCCGATGAGGTCGCGATTCACAGCGTGTCTGCTGGGTCACGGGGGCACGGCGGGCGGGGTCAGGGACCCCAGGCGGACACCGCTCCCACGACCAGGAAGGCGGCGCATAGTGCCCCGATGGCGAGCACGCCGAGGGTCGCGGCGAGCATCGGCAGACCGCCGCGGAGCAGCACTCCCGCGGTGTGCAGGTCGTCATGGGCGCGGCGGTAGCCCGTCGCGGCGAGGGCATAGGCGAGGACGGCCAGACCCGCGCAGAGGATCCCGCCGACGACGGCCACCGGCCCCAGGTGCGAGACGGTGAAGCGCATGGCCAGGAGGCTCGCGACGGCGAAGGACAGGCAGGTGCGGCGCCAGGCGAGGAGGGTCCGCTCGGGCTGCAGGCCGGTGTCGAAGACGGCGTCGGGGGGCGGGGCAGGCGGTGGGTGCGGAGCAGCCGGCGGAGGCTCGGCGGGAGCCGACGGGGGCTCGGCGGGGGCGCTCACATCCACATCCCGATGCTCACCAGCGCCGCCGCGACCAGAACGCCGACGACGATCACGGCGCCCGCGCCGAGTCCCGGCAGCGGCGCGGCCCGACGCAGGGAACGCTCGGTCGCGCGCCAGCCCCACCAGGCCTGCAGGGCGCAGAGGGTGCCGAGGACCAGGAAAACGCCGGCCGCGGCGAGGCGCCAGCCGGTCGCCGCGGGCAGGGCGAGGGCCTCGAGGGCGAAGGCGCCGGCGTACATCGCGAGGGAGGTGCGCAGCCAGGCGAGGAAGGTGCGCTCGTTGGCGAGGCTGAAGCGGGGGTCGGGCTCCGCGCCCTGCCGGTAGACCGAGGCGGGGAAGCGTCGGTCGACGGGCGCGGGGGCGGGCGCCTGCGCGGCGGGCGCGGGCCCGGGAGTGCCGGACGCAGCCGGCACGGGGTCGGCGGAGGCGGGAACGGGGGCGCTGCTGTCCTGGTGCGCCGCGGAGGTGCGACCTGGGCCGACGACCTGGGGCGCGGCAGGATCGAGGTGGTGCGACTCGTTCCGGGACGCCGCGGGATCCGACGGCACGGCGGGGTCCTGAGGTGCGGCGGCGTCGGGGGGCGGGGTCACGTGGGCTCCTCGGGATCGTCGGGGTCGGCGGGGCGCGGCTGCATCCATCGTTCCACGGGGCCATCCGACCGATCCGATCGGGTTTCCCTGTCTCGGCCGCCTCGCTGGGGGTGGTCCCGCCTCCGGCCCGCCCCGGCCGCGCCGCGCTCCTCCCCCATGCGCTCCGGCACCCCCGCCTCGACGGTCCCCGGTCGACGGTGTCGGCCGGCGAGCCAGATCGGGGGCGTTTCCGGCTCGTGGGCCGACCTCGTCGACCTCCCGTTCCACTCCGCCCGAGTTGATCGACCTCCCGTACCACTTTCCTGGAACATTCCGTCGATCAACTGGGCGCGGGGCGGACCTGGGTCACCTGACCCGGGCTGGCTGTCACCGGCTGGCGGTCCCGGCCCTGCGGTCCCGGACTGCCTGACGCGAGCTGCCTGGTCTGAGCGGCCTTTTTCGGGCTGCCTGCTGGAACTCCGCGCCTGGCGTGACCTCAAGCTCTGTGAGGGGCTGAGGTCACGCCAGACGCGGTGTTTCAGTCGGGAGGGGGCGCGAGGGACGGGTCCCGGTCCGCCGACACCGCACCGGTCGTCCCGGCAGGGTCGACAGTGTCGGCTGGCGAGCCAGATCGGGGGCGGTTCTGGCTCGGGAGTCGACAGTGTCGACCTCCCGTTCCACTTCGTCCGAGTTGATCGACCTCTCGTTCCATTTCGCCCGAGTTGATCGACCTCCTGTTCCACATTCCTGGAACGTCTCGTCGATCAACTGGGCGGGGCAGCGGGTGGTGTCGTCAGCGGGCGCGGCGGATGAGGGCGATGAGCAGGTCGGCGTCGTCGCGCAGGGGATGTTGGGCGAGCGGGGCGTCCACCGGCCCGTTCTCTGCCCCATCCACGGGCCCGGCCTCCGCGCCAACCCCCGCGCCGCTCCCCGCCTCGTCACCCGCCTCCGGGAGCGGGGCGGCGTAGCGGGCGGCGGTGTGGGCTGCGGCGATGCGGTCGGCGGCGGCGCAGTGCTCGGCGGTGACTTCCTGGTCCCCGGCGGCGATCTGGTCGAGGAGGTCCGCGAGGGCCTCGCGGGGCGGGAGGGCGCGGTCCAGCTCGAGCGGCCGCGGCGGTTTCCCCCAGGCCCCGGTCCAGCCCAGCAGCCGCATCACCCGGGTGCGGACCCGCAGCTCCCAGGACACCTCGGTCCACGCCATCCGTCCCGCCCCGCGACGCAGCCGCTCCGTCTCGATCGCGGCGGCACCACCACCTCCCGAGCGACCGCCAGTCCCGGCCCCAACCCCACCAGTCCCTACTCCCCCGGCCCGCTCGAGAAAGGCGGCCCAGCGGCCGTCACGGCGGCGCATCCGTCGGCGGCGCAGCAGCACCACGCCGCCTACCGCGGCGGTCGCGCCGAGCGCGGCGAGGGTCAGCGTGAGCAACAGCCCACCCTCGACCCGGTCGGCGTTCTCGGGGGTCAGGAGGGCGCCGCCGCCGTCGGAGGCCGTGGCCGCGGACTCGGTGGGCTCCGCGCTCTCGGTCTCCTCCGCCGACGGGGTCTCGCTCGGGGTCTCCTCGGTGGGCGTGTCCTCCACCGGGGCAGTCGGCTCGCTCGCCCCGCCGCCCGTCGCCGACTCCTCGAAGCCGGGCTCGGTGACGCCGTTCGCGGCGGCGGAGGGTGTCGGCTCGAAGCGCACCCAGCCGTGCTCGGGGCCGAACCACACCTCGGGCCAGGCGTGCGCGTTCGAGGACCGCACGGTCCACCCGTCGGCGCTCTGACTGCCGGCGGTGAAGCCGATGACCACCCGCGTCGGGTAGCCCTGCGAGGTCATCATCAGCGCGAACACGCTCGCGAACTGCTCGCAGTAGCCGATGCGATCGGCGAGGAAGCTCTCGAGGGGGTCCTCGCCGGCGGGGGTCTGCACGGTCAGCGAGTAGCGGAAGCCGCGGAAGTACTCCTGGTAGGCGAGGGCGGTGTCGAAGGCGGTCTCCGCCCCGGCGTCGGCGGCGATCTGGTCGGCGAGGTCGACGGCGACCTCCGGCACCTCGGACGCATCGGTGTAGCCGGCGTCGAGCGGCTGGGCGAGGACGGCAGGGTCCACGGCGCGCAGCTCGTCGGCCGTGGCGCCGTCGTCCTCGCTGGTGACGGTGTACTCGAGCCCCACGAGCCCCGCGCGCAGCGCGGAGGAGTCGACCTCGCCCGGGGTCGCGCGCAGCGTGAGGGCCTCGGCGAGGGACGGCTCGGCGGTCTCGAGGGATCGGATGTTGGCGGGCACGGGGAGCCGGTCGCCGTAGTACTCGAGCACCTCGATCCGGGTGCTGGCGGTCTCCGCGCCGGTCCCGCCGAGGAGGGTGCCGTCGGCGCGCGCGTCGGAGAAGACCGTCGCGCCGACGTCCAGCTCCTCCCCCGCACCGGTGGCCCGGAAGGTCTCCCCGTCGAAGCTGTTCAGGGTGCGCACGCGCAGGTAGCCGGGCGGGGCGGCGTCGGTGGTGTAGCGCAGCACCTCGGTGTTGCCCTGGTCGAGCAGGGTGCGGCGCACGGAGACGTCGTCGTCGATCATCACGGGGCCGAGCCGCGGCAGGTCCCGGTTCTGCCACTGGTTCACGAGGTCCATCGACAGCGCCATGCGTGGGGCGACGAGCTGCGGGAGGGCCGCGCCGAGCGGCAGGGCGAGGGCGGCGACGAGCACGGCGGCGATCGCGGTCACGGCGCCGGGGCCGACGGGGGCGGTCAGCGTGCCCGGCGGGCGCGGGGCCGACGCGGCGGCGGGGTGGAGGGCGTCGGCCGCAGCGTCGGAGCCGGACGCGCGACCAGGCACCGGATCGGGGTGGAGCGTGCGGGTGCCGAGGATGAGCGCGGCGGCGAGGACCGGCCCGGCGACGGTCAGCCAGCCGCCGCCAGTGGGGACCTGCAGGGCGGGCAGCAGAATCGTGCCGAGCAGCGCGAGGCCCACCGGGGTGTGCCAGCCGAGGTCCACGTAGACCAGGTCGAGCACGAGCGCGCCGAGGGCCAGCAGCAGCACCACCAGCACCGTGGCGCGGGCGCCGAGCACCACCGGGGCCATGGAGGCGGTGAGGTCCGCGGCGGCGGCGGGGAGGATGTCGGCCTGGGCGGTGAGGATCCGCAGCGGCAGGTCGGAGAGGCTCACGAGCCCCTGGCTGAGCTCCATCACGAGCACCAGCAGCGCGACCACGGCCAGCTGCAGCACGGGCACGAGCGCGGGCCGGGGCACGAGCATCCGCAGCACCATGCCGGAGACGATGACGATGCCCGCGGCCGCCGCGGTCAGCTGCAGCCAGGCGCTGCCGTCCAGCAGCAGGGACAGCGGGGTCGAGGCGAGCAGCACGGCGGCGAGGAGGAGCAGGGAGCGGGCCACGAGGTGCCCGCCGGTCGGGGCGGGTCGGCCGATGAGGCGGCTCATGCGGGACTCCCTGGCTCGGGGGCGGTGAGGAGGTCGTCGAGGCTGTGCGCGAGGGTGCCGGTCACGAGCGTCCAGGCACCGAGCCGGCGCCGGGTGGGGACCGACGGGGGCACGGCCGCCGACGGGGGCGCGGGCGCGGCAGGGTCTGCCGGATCGGACCGCAGGGCGAGCGCGGTGCGGTGGCTCGAGCGGCCCGCGAAGCGGTCGAGGTCCAGGCCTGCGAAGGGCTCGCCGTCGTCGAGGCCGAGGGCCAGGGCGAGGGAGGTCAGGCCCGCGGCGTGGTCGTGGCCCACACGGGCCGGCTCGTCGTCGAAGTCGACCTCGGCGAGCGCGAGCAGGCCCGCGCGCAGCTCGAGGGCGTCGGCCTCCCCGCCGAGCGGCGAGGCGGACTCGAGCCCGCGGCGGCGGCCGGTGCGGGTGATCTCGTCGCCCGAGGCGTCGAGGATCCGCACCTCCCAGCCGTGGGCGCCGAGCACGTCCAGGAGGGTCGCCGCATGGGAGACGAGGCGGTCCTCGACCGCGGGCGTCATGCCGGGCCGCGAGGTGGTGTCCAGGACGACCATGGCGCTGCGCCCGCTGACGGGCTCGTCCTCACGGGTCATGAGCTGGCCGGAGCGAGCGCTGGCCCGCCAGTGGATGCGGCGGATGTCGTCCCCGGCGACGTAGGGGCGGGCGATCGGGCCGATCTCGCCGACGCCGATCCCGGCGCCCTGGTCGGCGCGGCCGCCCAGGCCGGCGGTCCGCGCGGCGAGGGGTGTGAGCGCGGTGATGACGGGGACGCCGGTGATGCGCAGGGCGTCGGTCGAGGTGCGGCGGAGCTGGAAGAGGCCGAAGAGGTCGCGGAGCAGCAGAGAGCAGGGGCCGAGGCGGTGCGCGCCGCGGCGGCCGACGGTGAGGGCGTGCGGCATGCGGTTCTGCAGAGGCAGGTCGCGCTCGCCGCCGAGCGCCTCGGGGAGGTGCTCGCGGAGGATCCCGCGGCCCAGCGGCAGGAGCGGCCGGCCGGTCAGCTCGATCTGCACGCGGGCGCGGCCGCCGACGGCGACGGCGTCGTCGAGCACCCGTCGGCGGAGGCGCAGCCCCGTCCCGGCCAGGAGGATCGCCGCGGCGCCGACCAGGAGCAGCAGGAGCAGCGCCGCGGCGACCGAGCGCAGCGGCACGAGGTTCGTGAGGTCGGCGAGGAGCCAGCAGACGACGGCGAGGACGGCGAGGAGCACGCCCCGGGCGGTGGGGCGCAGCACCGTCCCCGGCCGGGCGCTCACCACTGCGGGGTGTCGGAGAGGACCTGGTCGAGCAGCTCCCCCGCGCTCGCGCCGCGGGACAGGGCCTGCGGGGTCAGGTGGAGGCGGTGGCGCCACACGGGGAAGATCACCGAGCGGACGTCGGCCGGTTCGACGAAGACCCGGCCGTCGAGGGCGGCGTTGGCCTTCGCGGCGCGGACCAGGTGCACGGCCGCACGGGGCGAGGCGCCGAGGGTGACCTGGGGGTGGCGGCGGGTGGCGTCGGCGAGGCGGACCACGTACTCGAGCAGCGGCGGGGCGGCGTGGATCCGGCGGACGGCCCGCACGTGGGCGGCGATGACCTCGGGGCTGGTGCGGGCGCGGAGCGCGTCGATCACCTCGCGGTCGCCGTCGGCTACGGGCCCGGCCTGGACGCCGAGCATGCGGGTCTCGGCGGAGCGCAGCGGGTAGCCCATGGAGGTCTGCGCGAGGAAGCGGTCGCGCTGCGCCTCGGGCAGCCGGTAGGTGCCCTCCATCTCCACGGGGTTCGCGGTGGCGACCACCATGAACGGCTCGGCCAGCGCGTAGGTGGTTCCGTCGACGCTGACCTGCCGCTCCTCCATCGCCTCGAGGAGCGCGGACTGGGTCTTCGGGGAGGCGCGGTTGATCTCGTCGGCCAGCAGCACCTGGGTGAAGACGGCGCCGGGCCGGAACTCGAACTGGCTGGTCGCCTGGTTGAAGACGCTCGCGCCGGTGACGTCGCCGGGAAGGAGGTCGGGGGTGAACTGGATGCGGTGCCGCTCGGCGCCGAGGGCCGCGGCGAGGGACTTGGCGAGCATCGTCTTGCCGACGCCGGGGATGTCCTCGACGAGGAGGTGGCCACCGGCCAGCAGCACCAGCAGGGCCAGGCGCGTGACCTCGGGCTTGCCCTCCACGACGGTCGCGATCTCGTCCATGACCGCCTGGGCGGTGGTGGCGATCTCGCGGGCGTCCGCCTCGGTGAGGGCCGACGACTCCCTCCCGGCGCGGCGGCGGGCCGTCGGGGCGGCGGGGGCGCCGGCAGCCGACGGGGTGGGCTCCGACGGGGTGGGCTGGGTCATCGCATGCTCCTCCGGATCTCCGCCGCGAGGTGCGCACGAAGGCTTTGCCCGACCATGAACGGCTTCGGGCCCCCGGCGCGCTGGGCTCCCCTAGAGTATGACCGGTCCTTTCTGTTTTCCGAGGAGTCTTCCTGTGACAGCCCGCCGCCTGCCCGCCGTCCGACTCGGCGCAGGCCTCGCCCTCTCGCTGACCTGCGCCGTCGCCGCCCTGACCGGGGTGGCCGCACCGGCGTCGGCGGAGGGCCCCGCGCCCGCCGCTCCGCCGGTGGTGTGCCAGGGAGCGCAGCTGAGCGTGAGCGCGTCCACCGCGGAGGTGGGTCAGACCCTCGCCGTGGAGGGCGTGTGCTTCACGCCGCGCAGCACCGGCCAGCTCACCCTCATCGGTCCCGACGGCAACACCTCCCATGCCGTGACCAGTGACGAGTCCGGGACCGTGGTCGCCTCCGTGACCGCGAGCTCCGCCGGGGAGTACACCGTGATGGTCGAGGTGGACGGGGTGCAGGAGACGGCCCAGTTCGTGGCCTCGCCCGTGGAGGACGACGGCGACGGGGACGGGACGGACGGCAGCGAGGAGCCGACCGAGCCCGCAGAGCCGACCGAGCCCGCGGAGCCGACGGATCCGTCGGACCCCACCGAGCCGGCCGATCCCACCGATCCTGCCGAACCAACCGAGCCGGTCGAGACGACGCCCGATGAGGACGATCCGTCCGACGGGGAGACCCCGGGCGATGACGGCACCGACGACTCCGGCACCGCCGACGGCTCTGACTCCGACGATGACTCGGCCGTTCCCCCGTCGGACGAGGAGGACTCGCAGGGCGGGGACGAATCCGCCGAAGGCGAGGACGACTCCGCCGAAGCTGGCGACGGCACGGACGAGAGCGGCGTGGACGGGTCCGACGCCGGCGCCGATTCCGGACTGGCCGACCAGGACGGCTCGGCCGAGGCCGGCGTCGACGAGGACGGCACGACCGAGGACGGCTCCGACTCCTCCGACAACTCCGCCGAGGACGGCGCGTCCGCGGACGGCACAACCGAGGACGAGCCCGCCGAGGAATCCGACAGCACCGGGGACGGCACCGCCGACGGCGAGGACATCGTCCTCACGGGGCCCTCCCCCGCGATCCCCACCACCTCCGAGAGCTCCGACGACGCGCAGCAGGACGCCCCGCGCGAGGATCTCGCCACCACCGGCTTCCCCGTCGGCCCCGTCGTGGCCGCCGCGCTGCTCGCCCTGGGCGCCGGAGGGGCGGCACTGTGGGCCCGGTCCCGTCTAAGCCGCTGATCCGCCGCGCGATGTTCGTCCAATCGCGCACGGACGCCCCTGCAGGATCCACACTGTGCCCATGACCCGTGTGCAGGACATCCTCGCCCTCATCGTGCGGCCGACGGGCGGCGCGACGTGGAAGCAGCTGTTCTTCTGCGCCTTCACCCTGCTGTTCGCGGTGACCGTGTGGGCCTCGGCGGCGGAGCGGCTGGTGCTGCTGGAGTTCGTCGCGGGCCTCGCGATGCTGCTGGGGACGACCGTGCTCGCGGTCTGCGTGCCCTGGGATCGACTGCCCGCGACGGCGGTCGCGGCGGTGCCGCTGCTGGACGTGGTGCTGGTGGCGCTGCTGCGGGACAGCATGCGCGACGTGACCATCGCGTTCTCGCTGCTGGTGTTCGTGCCGACCCTGTGGCTCGTCGGCACGTTGCGCGCCCGCGGGGTGTGGCTGTCCACGCTCCTGGTGACGCTGCTGTTCTCGGTCCCGGCGATGGTGCGGAACGTGCCGCTCGACGGGTCGCTCGCGGTGGTCAGCTCGCTGCTGCTGCCGACGACCGTGCTGGGGATGGGCCTGCTGGTGCTGGGCGCGCTGACCTCGATCGACCGCGAGTCCGCACGGGCCCGGCACGCGCTGACCATCCAGACCCAGCTGCTCGAGGCCAGCGCGGCGCAGGAGTCGCAGCTCGAGGCCGTCTTGAACAGCATCGACCTGGCCGTGGTGGTGGTCGACCGCGACGGGGTCTTCGACCGGCAGAACCCGGCGATGATCGAACAGGGCCTCCGCGCGCAGCAACTGTCCGGAGCGGCGAGCACCCAGGAGCGGGACCTGCTGCTGCGCTTCCCGGGGACCTCGCGGGAGATCCCGCTGGACCGTCGGCCGGTGGCGCGGGCCCTCGCCGGGGAGAGCTTCTCGAACTACGTCGTCTCCGTGGGTCCCGACGGGGACAGCATCAATCTCGCGGCCTCGGCCCGGCAGATCACGGACCATCTCGGGCACTCCGACGGCGCGGTGGTGGTCTTCTCCGACGTCACCGAGCTGTACGAGTCCGTCTCCGCGCAGGAGCAGTTCGTGGCGACCGTGTCCCACGAGCTCCGCACCCCGCTGACCTCGGTGATCGGCTTCCTCGAGCTGGCCCAGGATGACGAGGCCCTCGCGGAGGACACCGCCCACTACCTCCAGATCGCGAGTCGCAGCGCCGACCAGCTGCAGCAGCTGGTGGAGACGCTGCTGTTCACGCATGTGCAGCGCACAGCCCGCGCCCCGATCGAGCGCACGCCGCTGCGGCTCAGCGATCTGGTGGACGAGGCCTGCGACTCCCTCGGTCCCGCGATCGCGGGGGCGGGACTGACCCTGGAGCGGCACGTGCAGGAGACGCGGGCCGTCCCGATGAACCGGGAGCTGATGATGCAGGCGCTGAACAACCTGCTCTCCAACGCGGTGAAGTACACGCCGCGCGGCGGGACGATCTCCGTGCGGGCCCGCGACGTGGACGGCGCGGTCGCCGTGTCCGTGCGGGACACCGGCATCGGGATGACGCCCTCGGAGCAGTCCAAGCTGTTCACCCGGTACTACCGCACGGGCACCTCGAGGGAGCAGCACATCCCCGGGCACGGCATCGGCCTCGCGCACACGCGCCAGGTTGTGCTGGACCACGGCGGCCAGCTGTCGGTCCGCTCGAAGGCCGACGAGGGCTCGCTGTTCACGCTGTGGATCCCCTTCGAGGAGGGGATCATGCTCGAGCAGCCCCCCGAGCCGGGCACGCGCACCGGCGCGATGGAGCTCGGCGGCTGAGGGGTCAGGAACGACGGATCCCTCCAGGTGAAGGCGACTTTCAGACATCTGCCTCAGACGTCGGTGCGTGCGGTTATGCTCCGCTCATCCCGCCGGGCCTTTCCTTCTCTGAGGTGATACGTGAACGCCCTCCTCCGCCGCGCCGCGACCCTGACCCTGGTCGCGCCGCTCCTCCTCACCGGTGCCGCCGTGGCGAGCGCCGACGGTCCCGACGCCGGTGTCGGTGCCGCTGAGAGCTCCTCGACCCCGACGGACGGCATCGCGCTGCGCGCCGCGGTCGCCGCCCCGATCGTCCCGGTCGCGCCGGTGATCGACCTCGAGGACCGGACCTACACCATCCCGGACGTCGCCGGGCTGCGCTACATCGACGACGACGGCTACTACCTGACCCCGGGCGTGCACGAGCTGGAGGACTGGGCCACCGTCGTGGCGCTGCCCGCCCCGGGCTCCTCGATGGTCGGGACCTACGCCTGGTCGATCGACGTGAGCGAGCTCGAGCCGGGCTGGACGCATGTGGCCGCTCCCCTGCCGCGCGTCGACGTGGGGGCCCGCCTCGTCACCGTTCCGGATGATCCGCGCGTCGACTTCTACCCCGAGGAGGGCGACTCGCTCGAGCCCGGCGTCACCACCGTGCCCGCCGACGTGGACGAGCTGTGGCTGTACGTCGTCGCCACCGACGAGGAGGCGTACCCGGTGGTGGATGCCCTCGGGATCGCGTTCACGCCGATCGTCGGCTACTCGCTCCAGGAGCCGACCTTCGATCTGGCCGCCGGCACCTTCACGATCCCGGACGATCCGCGGATCGCGTACTACGTCGACGACGTGGAGACGCCGGCCGGCACCTACCGGGCGTCAGGCACGATCACGATCGACATCGAGATCATCGACCCCCAGGCGGCCTATCACTGGGACGAGACCTCCTGGACCGTCACGTTCCCGACGAGCACCAGCCCCTTCCTGGACGTGAAGCCCGGCCAGGAGCATTACGAGCACATGGTGTGGATGTCCGACGCGAAGATCTCCACCGGCTGGAAGGTCTCCGGCGGCTACGAGTACCGACCCCTCGCCCCCGTGAACCGCGACGCGATGGCGGCTTTCCTCTACCGCATGGCCGGATCCCCGAAGGTGACGCTGCCGAAGTCCTCGCCCTTCACCGACGTGAAGCCCAGCCAGGAGCACTACACCGCGATCATCTGGGCCTACCAGGAGGGCATCACCACCGGCTGGACCGTGAAGGGCACGCGCGAGTTCCGACCCACCACGCCGATCAACCGCGACGCGATGGCCGCCTTCCTCTACCGCTTCGCGGGCGAGCCCACGACCGCCGCCGCCTCGAGCTCCTGCTTCCGGGACGTCTCCCGCACCCAACAGTTCGCGAAGGAGATGTGCTGGATGAAGACCCAGGGCATCTCCACCGGCTGGTCCGACCGCACCTACCGCCCGCTGCAGTCCGTCAAGCGCGACGCCATGGCGGCATTCCTGCATCGGTACGACGCGGCGTACTGATCAGTACGCGGCGGCCGACACGATGCGGCGCCCCGTCCAGCAACCAGCTGGGCGGGGCGCCGCTGCGTTTCAGGCGGAGGCCGCCGCGGCAGGAGCCCGCAGGTCGAAGCGCACCCCGGTCAGCTCCTCGGAGGCCTCCCAGAGCAACCGCGCCATCTCGGTGTCGCGGGCGCGGTCGGAGCGCTCGACGAGGCCGGGCTCGCCGCGGGTGCCGAAGCGACCCGTCGGCCCCACGAAGCTGTCGCCCGGGAGGTCCGGGTCCACGGCGGCGCGGAGGGTGGGCAGCGCCCCGGCGTCGGCGTCCTGACCGACCCACGAGATCAGCCGCTGCTCCACGGCGGAGACGATCCTGCCGCGCCGGTCCCGGCGCAGCAGATCGGTGCCCGCGAGACCGGGATGGGCGGCCATCGAGAGCACTTCGGAGCCAGCCGCGACCAGTCGGCGCTGCAGCTCGGCGGTGAACAGCAGGTTCGCGAGCTTCGACTGCGCGTAGGCGGGGAAGCGACGGTACTCGCGCCGCTCCCAGTTGGGGTCGTGGAGGTTGATCGCGCCGGAGCGGTGCGCGATCGAGGACACCGTGACCACGCGACCGGTGATCCGCGGGAGCAGCCGACCGGTGAGCGCGAAGTGGCCCAGGTGATTGGTGCCGAGCTGCAGCTCGAAGCCGTCGGCGGTGCGGCCGAGCGGCGGGGTCATGAGCCCGGCGTTGTTGATGAGCAGGTCGACGGGACGGTCGACGCCGTCGGCGAATATCTCGATCGAGGCGAGGTCGGCGAGGTCGAGGCGGCGCACCTCGACGTCCCCGGTCATGGTCGAGGCGGCGAAGATCCCCTTGCGCACGTCGCGGACGGCGAGGATCACCTTCGCGCCGTGGGCGGCGAGCTGGTGGGCGGTGGACTTGCCGAGGCCGGTGTTGGCCCCGGTGACGATGGCGGTGCGTCCGGTCAGATCGGGGAGCGAATCGGCGGTGAATGTTGCCATGGACCACAATGTAGACAGCGACAACTGTGTTGTCAACGGAAACATAGGTAGGATCCAGGCGTGACCGACACCGCCGAGCGCCCCTACCACCACGGCAGCCTGCGCGACACCCTGCTCCGCGCCGCCGAGGAGACCCTGCGCGGTCAGGGCCAGGAGGAGCTGTCCCTGCGGGAGCTGGCGCGCCAGGCCGGGGTGAGCCATGCAGCGCCGCGGCGACACTTCGCCGACCGCCAGGCCCTGCTGGACGCCCTCGCGATCACCGGCTTCGAGCGGCTCGGCGCGCAGGTCACCGCCGCCGTCGAGAGGGCCGATGCGGACTTCCCCTCCCGCCTGCGCGCCCTCGCCCACGCCTTCGTGCGCTTCGCGACGCGGGACGCCGCGCTGCTCGAGCTGATGTTCTCGAGCAAGCACCGCGAGGGCGCCGAGGAGGTGCGGGCCTCGGCGCGCAACGCCTTCTCCTCGCTCGACGAGGTCATCGAGCAGGGCAGGGAGACCGGCGCCCTGGACCTCACCGACCGTGCCCGCGGCGGCATCGTGCTGGTCGCCTCGTTGCAGGGCATCGCGACGATGATCAACGGCGGCATGGTCGAGCCGGAGCTGCTCGAGGAGCTCACCGATCAGGCGGTGGAGCAGTTCCTGCTCGGGTGCGCGGCGGGCTGAGCGCGCCCCTCGTCCGAGGAGACGCCACGTGTCCTCGCCGAGCACGGCGGCCCAGCGTTCAGGGACCCGCCCTCCACGGCCGCATGGGGGCCACGAGGTCGATCTCGTCGCGGACGACGCCGCGCACTCCCCCGGCCCCTCCCGCCTCGTCGGGCACGCGCTCGACGTTCGAGGCCAGAGGGATCTGGTGGGAGGCGCTCTCGAGGATGTGCATCAGGTAACCGGCGGTGTTGGGCAGAGCGATCACATCCCCCACGGCGACTCCCTGGGGGAACACGAGCCGCCTGCGCAGGATCAGCTCCGCCTCGATGCAGTAGGCACCCACGAGGTAGCCCGCGAGAGGTTCTGACCGGTCGATGCCGGCACGGACCAGCACCGGGTCCACGAGGAAGTCATCGGAGGTGGACCGGCACTGGGTGCGGTTCATCTCGAGCCCCACCAGCGGGACGCCATCGCTGGTGCTGGTGCGCTGGATGACGCGGGCGAGCGTGAGTCCGCAGCCGTCCAGCATGGACCTGCCGGGCTCGCAGCGCAGCTGCACCCGCCGATCCCGTAGCGCGCGTCGGGCCGTCGTGCCGGGACGGATCTCCTGACCCAGCACGGCCTCCAGCCAGCCGCCGCGGAGGGTGCGCTGATGGTACGGGTACACCTGGCGCAGCGGCTCACCCCTCCACACCGGGGACTCGCGCGGTTCCCCGCTGCTGCGCAGCGCGTGCGGAGAGGGCGCCGACGGAGGAGCCGACGCCGCCGTGCCCGCGTCGTGGGCGGTCCAGAACGCCTCCCACTCCTCAGCGGACTCGAGATAGCTCATGGGCACGCCGCCGCCGATGTCGACGAAGGCGTCGTGCGTGGCCAGCCCGCGGTGACGAAGGCTGTCGATCAGGTCCAGCGACTCCCCGAGCGCCTCGGCTCGAGCAGCCGGGTCGTAGCCGTGCAGATGGAAGTGCACGCCCTGGACCTCGAGCCGAGGGCCGATTCCGCCAGCATCGATGAGGCGCAGCCAGGTCTCGGCGGATTCCCCGAACCGCGTGGCCGGGATCAGGTCCGTGGGACGGGGCGCGAGGCGCAGTGCGACGGGGAAGGGCTCGACGCGTCCCACGCCGCCGCCGCCCTGAGCCGCCGGTGCGAGCTCGTCCGCGAGGCGGCGCGCGGCGGCGACCTCGTCGAGGTTGTCCAGGACGAGCAGGGAGCGCGACTCCAGCACGAGGCGCAGCAGCGGATCGGGCTTGATGGCGGCCGTGACCACGACGTCCTGCGGCGGCACCCCGGCGTCCAGCACCTGGCGCAGCTCACGCTCGCTGCCGACGTCCAGGCCCAGTCCGGCGCGATGGGCCGCTCTGACGAGGCCGAGCGTCTTGTTCGCCTTGCGGGCGACGAAGATGCGGAAGTCCACGCCCTGCGCCTCCGCCACGGACGTGAGGTCCCGGGCGTTGCGCGGGAGCGCCGTGAAGTCGTGGACGTTCAGCGGGCTCCCGAACTCCTCGAGGAGCTCCGTGCACGCGGCGGGGTCCGCCAGCAGCTCGCGCATCCAGGGCTCGAGCCGGGCGGAGAGCGGCGGATCGCCGTGGCAGGCGCTCCGCAGGGCGGTCTCGTGGTTCACGCAGGGTCCTTCCGGTTGTCAGCGACGGCCCGGGCATCCGGGAGGAGGTCTCGCGGCCCGGGGGCGCCTCGCGGCCCGGGGGCGCGGAGTCTCTCCATGATCCGCAGCGCCCAGCGGTGCGCGTCGTCATGCAGGTGCCGGTTCAACGTGTCATTGCCGATCACGTGGTCCTCGGTGGGGCGTCCGATGAGCGCCAGCCCCGGTGACCCGCTCGCGGGGGCCCCCGTCGCGGAGACGGAGGCCTCGACGGATCCGGCCTCGTCGGTCCGTGCACCCCGTCGACCGGGGCGCGTCCGCACCAGCCCGCGGCGCCGCAGTGCGGTGATCAGCTCATCGTCCACCTGCGTGACCCCGGGCGGTGCGAGCACCGCGTCGATCACCACGTCGACCTCTCTCCCCCGCTCCACGCATTTCGCGGTGCACTGCGCAGGTCCGTGCGGTGCGCCATGCACCCCGCTGCCGTCGATGCGGGCGCCGGCATCCATCCAGCTGAGGTCCACCAGGCCGCCATCGATCAGGGCCAGGAGCTTGCGCGCGGAGACGAGCGGCGGCCCGAAGGCGAACCGTTCGAGCGTCCGCGCGGAGCGGTGAAGGCGCCGCCATTCGTCCTCGGGCGCCTCGGTGCCCCGCAGACTGCGCGAGATCTCCGGGTAGAGGGTCTGCCACATCCGGCCCAGCGCCCACGCAGGTCCAGGGCGCCGGGTTCCCTGGGCGACGTCGACGCTGCGACGCAGGGCGGTCGCGGCCCGACCGCTCCCTCGCGGGAGATCGGGTTCCGCTCCGGTGAGCAAGGTGTGCTCGACCTCGTCGCGAGCACCGTCGCCGAGCATGGCGGTCGCGGCGTCGATCACGATCTCCAAGACGTCATCCGGGCCGATCCCGGCGCGTCCGGGAGCCTCGGACCCGCCCGTCTCCGTGCCGGCGCCGGGTCCTCGCCGCTGTGCGGAGGCGAGTCGGGCGCGGGCGCGGGCCGCCGCTCGCTCCGCGCCGTCGGGGAGGGTCGAGCCCGGGTCCGGCTTCGAGTCCAGCAGCAGCCCCTCCCGGGAGACGGGGCGGATCACGGCCGGTTCCCGCCCCCCGCGCGCGATCGCGAGCCGCCGTGCACGCCCGCCGACCTCCGTGAAGACCGTGCCCCGCGCCTCCGTGAGGGACAGGCAGGCGTCGAGGAAGGTCAGCGCCGCTCCTCTCACGGCCACGCGGGATCCGGGCGGAACGCGGTCGAGCGAGAGCATCTCCTCGGTCGGGAGCACGGCGGGGATCAACGGGGTGCGGGAGCTCCAGCTGCGACTCAGCGCCCCCGGGTGCGCGGAGGCATGCCCGGTGGCCAGCAGCACCTCGTCCACCTCGTCGACGTGATCCGCCCCGGCCACGAGGCGCCATCCGGTCTCCCGGCGCTCGAGGTCGCTGACGCGCGCCGATATCCGGTGCAGACCCGCGTGCCGGGAGAGGCCCCGCTCCATGCGCTGCCATCGCTGGGCCAGGTACTCGCCCACCACCGCCCGCGGGGGGAAGGGGTCCGAGGCCAGATCCGGATAGGGGCCGGCGACCCAGTCGCTGAACGCCGGGAAGTCTCCGGTCGCCGGCTCGTCCAGGATCGCAGCCGTGACGTTCAGCCGCAGATGATGGGGCTGCCGGGGGTCGTAGGCCGAGCCCGTCCCGGGGGTGCGCACGTCATCGATCACCGTCACCTCCAGGCCGCCCCGCACCGCGACCTCGGGGCCTGCCTGGGACGCCAGCTGCGCGGTGAGCTCCTCCAGGGCGTAGAGCGCCTTCGGCCCGGCCCCCACCACGGCGATCCGCAGAGCCGGCCGGGGCTCCGCGAGCCGACGTCCGTCAGTCACGACGTGCGGTCCTGCGCAGGTCGTCGATCCCCCGGCGGATCCGCTGCCCGTCGGCCCCTAGAGTCTTCAGCGTCCAGGCATCGTCGTAGACCGTGTCGAGGTAGGGGACGCCGCCGTCGTGCACGATGAGGACGACGCGGGATCCGACCTCGAGCGTGGGCACCAGGCCGCCGAGGGCGTGGACTATGCCCCCGGTCGATGCGCCCGCGAGGATGCCCTCGCTGCGTGCCAGATGCCGAGCGCCCACCACGCTCTCGAGAGCGGAGACGCGGATGACCTGGTCGGGCTCGACCTGCCTCGAGAGATCGGTGACCAGTCCCGCACCCATTCCGGGGAGGGGGCGCGGGGCCGCCTTCCCCCCGAAGAGCACGGACCCCACCGCATCGACCGCGACGGTGCGCGTCGCCAGGGAATGGTCCCGGATGTAGGCGGAGCAACCGCCGATCGTGCCCGTCGTGGACACTGCCGCCATCAGCACGTCCAGGTCTCCGCCGGTGGCCTCCGCGATCTCCCGCATGGTCCCCTCGTAGTGGGCTCGCGGGTTCGCGGGATTGCCGTACTGGTACAGGTTGACCGCGCCGGGGATCTCCTCGAGGAGCTGCTCGACCCGGTGAAAGCGCGCCGTGAGCAGGTCCCCGGTCTCCGGATCAGGCTCCGAGACCATCGAGACCTCTCCGCCGAGGGCCTCGATGGTGCGCACCGTGGTCGCGTTGGTCCGGGCGTCGAGGACGCACACGAAACGCAGGTCATGGGCACGGCAGGCACGCGCCAGCGCGACGCCGAGATTCCCGGACGAGGATTCCACCACCGTGCCGCCCGGCGACAGGCGCCCCGACCTCAGCGCCTCACGGACCATGCCCAGGGCGGGCCGGTCCTTCGTGGAGCCGCCGGGGTTGACGGACTCGAGCTTCGCCAGGATCTCGAGGCCCGACTCGGGGAACAGCGACCTGAGCCGCACGAGCGGCGTCCCCCCGATCGCTCCGCCGATTCCCTCCACGATGGTGGAGGGCGGCGCCGGGAATCGATCGGGACCGACAGGGGCGAAGTCCTCAGCCCCAGCCCGCGACACGACGGTCTGATCGTGTTCGGTCATCGAAACAACTCCCTCACGAAGAGTGCGGCGATCAGGGGAGATTCGTCGCGTCTGCTCACCCTACAGTCAGCAACCGGAGCGCCCGGCGCATCGGGTGGAGCACGTGGGCCCGGCGCCTCACCTCGCAGTCGGCGGCCGGTGATAACGTGCTGTGGTCTGCGCCACTCAGGACGGCATCCGTGGTCCCCGCAGACGTCAGATCGAGACGAAGGAGCTGTGCGATGAACAAGACCGTTGACGTCCCGAATCCGTCGGGAGCTCAGCGCACGCGGCCCGAGAACGCGGAGGGCGGGTTCCTCGCGTCCGACGCGCTGGCCAAGAACCTGCAGCGGGTGCTCGTAGAGCTCACCGCCCTGCATCTCGTGGGCAAGCAGGCCCACTGGAACATCGTGGGCCCCAACTTCCGCGACCTGCACCTCAATCTCGATGAGGTCGTGGACATCGCGCGGGAAGCCGCGGATGACGTGGCCGAGCGGATGCGCGCACTTCATGCCACGCCCGACGGTCGACCGGCGGTCGTGGCGGAACAGAGCTCCCTGCCCGAGTTTCCGCAGGGAGAGGTGCTCACGCACGACGCGATCGACCTGGTGACCTCGGCGATCGAGGCGACCGTGGCCAGCATGCGCGACGTCCACGACGAGGTCGACGAGGCCGATGCGACCTCGGCTGACATCCTCCACGGCATCATCGAGAAGCTCGAGCAGCAGGCCTGGTTCATCAGCGCCGAGACGCGCACCCCGGCCTCCTGACTCCGCCGACGGCGACACCCGTCCCTCGAGGTCGGGCGGGTGTCGACCGTGGCCCCGTCGGTCCCGTGCGCGCTGGAGTCAGGGGAGAGGAAGTGCCACGGCACCTGAGAGACCGGTGGCGACTGTCCGAGGGAGGTGGAGCCCAGCGATGGATCACGACACGTCCGATGGTGTGCGCGTTCTCCTGGTGTCGGATCCGGGGCTTCCGACCCGACGCGCACAGTCCCTCAGGGATGACCTCCAGAAGTATCTGGCTGAGGAGTTCCGCCCACCGGTGGAGGTGCATACCCGCACGGCGATGCTCCGCCTGAGGCCCGATGACTCCCTCGACCTCGATGATGCCGTGCAGATCGCGCGGGAGTTCGGGCACCCGGACGTCGTACTGCTGTTGACGGAGCTTCCCCGGCTCACGGATGGACGGCCTCTGATCGCGGAGATCTTCCCTGAGGAGAACGTCGCGGTGATCTCGTGTCCGACGCTGGGAGCGTTCGCGACCCGGCGACGGATCCTGGACACCCTCATGGACTGCATCCTCAGGATGACTCATCCGGCTGGCCCGAGGGGTCCGTCGCGGTTCGGTCGATCATGGCGTCACTGGAACGACGCCGACGACGCGGGAGCGCACTCGACTCTCCACGCCGGCATGGCGCTCGGCGGCGTCAGGATGGTCCTCGGGATGGTCGCCAGCAATGAGCCCCTCAAGACCGCTCCACGACTCTCGAGCGCCCTGGCAGCGGCCTCCGCCACGGGGGCCTTCGGCATCTTCTACAGCTCGATCTGGGCGATGTCCACGTTCCTCTCCACACCGCGCCTGCTCAGCATCGGGGCCCTCGGGATCGGCGCCATGATCCTCTGGCTGATCCTCAGCAACGTGTTATGGGATTCGCCGAAACGGAGCTCTCTGGCCCGCGTCGTGCTGCTGTACAACCTCTCCACGGTCATGACGCTGCTGGTCTGCGTGGCCGCCCTCTACCTGGCTCTCGTTCTCGTGATCCTGATAGGTGGACTGATCGTGATCTCGCCGGAGTACATGACCGAGATCATCGGTGAGGAACCGACCTTCGCGACGTACCTGGACATCGCGTGGCTCAGCGCGGCAATGGGTGTCGTCGCCGGCGCCCTCGGCTCGAGCTTCGACCGCGAGACGAATCTCCGCTCCCTCACGCACGGGCAGCGTGAGCGCCAGCGCCGATACACCGAGGAGAGCGCGCCCGGGTCAACCCATCAACCGTCGTGATCCTGCTCCGGATGCCGTAGGGTCGACAGGTCCCGGAGCAGGCAGTCGAAACTGCCCCTCCTCTCCCCACCCGTACAAGGAGTGATCATCATGGGCTTCATCGGAGCTCTCATCTCGTGGCTCATCATCGGCGCGGTCGTCGGTCTGATCGCCCGCGCGATCATGCCCGGCAAGCAGCACATGGGCATCGGCCCGACCATCGTTCTCGGCGTCGTGGGCGCGCTCGTCGGCGGCTTCATCGGCGGACTCTTCGGACCCAAGGGCGTCAGCGGCGTCTTCTCGGACCCGTGGAGCGTGTGGACGATCGTGCTCTCCGTCATCGGCGCACTGATCGTGATGGTCGTCTACGGCCTCGCCACGGGTCGTCGCCGCTGAGCGGTCGAGTACACCGCGACGCGCCCCCTTCTCCCTCAGGGAGAGGGGGGCGCGTCGTTGCCCGGGCCTGCGTCCGCCGTCGATCCGTCGCGATGCCGTCGGTTCCGAGCGCGCAGAGGTGGAGCCAGCGCACGAGCCGATGTGCATGGGCGGGCCCGCCGGCATGTCCGATGCCCAGCGGCTGGCAGCTCCTCCGCCGCCTCTCAGGCTCCGCCGTCGGACGGCGAGCCGCCGGCGAGCACCGTGCGCACCTCGTCCTGGTCCAGGGCCCGCCACGGCGAGGAGTCGGCGTTGGCGTAGGCGCCCTCGGGACTGTCGCCCTGGGTCCACCAGCGGGCGACGTAGAGGGTCCCGTCGAAGAGGACCATCGACCCGGCCTCGTAGACGCTCTGGCCGTCCCACGCGGGGGCGGTGCCCGCGGGGATCTCGACCTTCGGGGCGGGGGTCTCGCCCGGCATGACCGGGCCCACGAGGGTCCACGGGGCCTCGAAGTCCTGCAGCACGGGGTTGTCCGGGGCCTCGCCCTGGTTCCACCACTTCGCGATGTAGACGTTGCCGTGCCACACCACCTTGGAGCCGGCGGTGTAGGGCGAGTCCTCGTTCCAGACCGGGTAGGGGCTGGTCTCCGGGTCGTCCTCGACCACGGCCTCGGCGGCCTCCTCGCGGGTGCGGGCGGCGGCGGAGTCGTCGGGGGTGCCCGTGAACCCGGCGGAGAGGAGCTCGGCGTAGCTCGCGTCGCCCTGGTCCACGCCGCTGCATGAATCGGAGACGACGCTCGTGTCCGGGTAGTTCGCGCCGCAGGTGCGGTCGCGGTTCATCGACCACATCGACATCCTCCCCACACCGTTCTCGCGCGCGAAGGCGTTGAGGCGTCGAGCGTCGTCGAGGGTGAGGACGTCCTGCGGGAGGTCGTTCTGGCCGATCATCGGGGTCGCCCCGATCTTGGTCCACAGCGAGGCGGGGCCCTGGTGCATGCCGGCCGCGTCGTAGAGGATGCCGAGCTGGCGGTGCAGGGAGGTGAGGGACTCCTCGGCCGCCGCGGCGAGATCGTTCTCAGCATCGAGGTTCATCGTCATGGCGTTGATGCCGGCGAGGTCCACGCCCGCGTCGAGGAAGGCGGCGACCGTGTTCGTACCGTCTTCGGTGAGGCCGGTGGTGGCGATCGGGAGGGTCAGCCAGACGGCGAGCTCCTCGCCGTCGGCCCGCTTCTCGGTCTGCAGCTGGGCGACGGCCTCGGCGCGGCGGGCCATCGCCGCGGGGTCCTTTAGCGCCTCACCCTCGAGGTCGAGGTCGATGGTGGTGAGCGTGTAGCGGTCGATGACCTGCTCGTAGGCGGCGGCGAGCTGCTGCACATCGGTGCAGGCGTCGCCCAGCTCGGTGTTGAGCAGGCCGCCGAAGCTGACCACCACGTCCCGGTCCTGGTCGCGCAGCCGCTCGATGCGGCGGTCGAGGTCGAGATCGGTGCCGGCCTGGTCGAGGGTGTAGGCGGTGCCCCAGGTGGGGGTGCAGCTCTGCGGGTCCGCGGCGACGATGAAGGAGAGGACGGCCGACTCGCTGCCCTCGCCGGTCTCCGCCTCGAAGGCGTAGGTGGGGGTCGCGGTGACGTCGACGTAGCCCGCGAACCAGGGCGAGCCGTGGGATCGGGCCTGCGCCGCGTCGCGCTCGTTCCGCACGAAGATCCACCCCGCAGTGATCACCACGGCGAACACCACCAGAACCGCGACCAGTCGCGGAACCGACAGCCGACGCCCATCGAAACGACTGCTCATCTCGCCTCCATCCGACACGAATTCGTCCAAGTCGGACAGATGCCTATAGTAGCGACAGCGCAGCAGCGCACCGGGCGCGTCCAGCGCTCTCATCTTCCTGCGGTTCTCGGTTCTTCGCGCGCGTGCGCGAGCGCCCCGGACGGCGGCGATCGACCCGAGGAGTGCCATGACCGCGCTTCAGGACCAGTCCGTGCAGGCGGAAGAGGCCCCGGCCCGCGTCCGCGCCCACCAGTGGGGCGCCGAGAGGTCCACCCGGCCGCTGCCGATCCTGCACCGCCGCCCGCGCTCCTCCACGATCACGCTGGGCCGGCTCGCGATCCTGGCCACGGTGATGTGCTGGGCGATCTACGTGATCACCACGGTGCTGCGCCAGCTGGTGGAGAACGACGACTTCGACCTGCGGCTCACCCTCGAGCTGGTCTCCTACCTGGTCACCGTCACCTTCCTGACCTTCTCGGCGCTCATGTACATGCTCGCGCGGCAGGGAGCGCTGTACCGCTTCCGGGATCATCTGCGCACGCCGCGGGAGGAGCTCGACCGCCACTTCAGCGACGGCTACGACAAGCTGGTCACGGTGCTCATCCCCTCCTACGTGGAGGAGGTGGGCGTGGTCCGCAAGACGCTGTGGTCCGCGGCGCTGCAGGAGTTCCCGCGGCTGCGGGTGGTGCTGCTGGTGGACGACCCGCCCCACCCCACGGCGCCCGAGCGGATCGCCTCCCTCGAGGCGACCCGTCTGCTGGGCCCCGAGATCGAGGCGACGCTGCAGGAGCCGCGCCTGCGCCTTGCCCAGGCCGCTGCGGCCTTCGCCGAGCGGGAGGATCCCGAGCGGACCGACGGCCCCGCGGAGGCCGCTCGCCTGGCGGAGCAGTACCAGTACGCCGCGCAGTGGCTCGAGGAGATGGCCGCCGCGGAGCGGATCGAGGACCACACCGACAACTTCTTCGTGGACGAGGTGCTGCGGGGCCTCGCCGCGGACCTCGGGATCACCGAGCTCGCGCTGCGCACCGCCGCCGCCCAGGGCGAGTCGCCGAGCCGCGAGCGGCTGGGCCAGCTGTACGACCGGCTGGTGCGGATCTTCACCGCGGAGGTCACCTCCTTCGAGCGGAAGGCCTACGCCTCCCTCTCCCACGAGGCGAACAAGGCGATGAACGTGAACTCGTACATCTCGCTGATCGGCCGGGACTGGCGGCAGGAGGACACGGCCGACGGGCCGGCGCTGCGCCCCGCGGAGCCCGGCGACGAGGTGGCCCTCTCGGTCCCGCCGAGCCAGTACCTGCTCACCCTCGACGCGGACTCGATGCTGCTGCGCGACTACTGCCTGCGCCTGGTGGAGTTTCTCGAGCAGCCCGGCAACGAGCGGGTCGCGGTCACCCAGACCCCGTACTCCTCGTACCGCGGGGCGCCGACCCGGATCGAGCGGCTGGCCGGGGCGACCACGGACATCCAGCACATCCAGCACCAGGGCATGACCTACTACGGGGCGACGTTCTGGGTGGGGGCGAACGCGGTGATCCGCACCGAGGCGCTCGAGGACATCGCGCACACCGAGACCGTGGGCGGCTTCCCGATCACCACCTACATCCAGGACCGCACGGTCATCGAGGACACCGAGTCCTCGATCGACATCGGCGCGCACGGCTGGACGCTCGAGAACTACCCGGAGCGGCTCTCCTACTCGGCGACCCCGCCGGACTTCGGCTCGCTCGTGGTGCAGCGGCGCCGCTGGGCGAATGGCGGGCTGATCATCTGGCCCAAGCTCGCCTCGCTCGTCGCGGAGCGGCGCCGACGCCGGGAGCCGGTGCTGCTGCGCGAGGTGCTGCTGCGCACCAACTACATGGCCTCGATCACCTGGGCCAGCTTCGGCCTGCTCTTCCTGCTGGCCTATCCGTACGACTCGCGCCTGCTGAGCGTGTGGGTGTTCCTCGCGGCGGTGCCGTACTTCTGCTGCATGGGCGCGGATCTGCGCTACTCCGGCTACCGCTTCAGCGACATCTTCCGGATCTACGGCTTCAACCTGGTGCTGCTCGCGGTGAACCTCGCGGGCGTGCTGAAGTCGCTGCAGCAGATGCTCTCCGGGGAGAAGATCCCCTTCGCCCGCACCCCGAAGGTCGCCGACCGCACGGCGGCGCCGGCGCTCTACATCCTGGTGCCGTGGGCGATCGTGGTGTTCTCGGTGGTGACGATCTACCGCGACGTGAACGCGCAGAACTGGGGCAACGCCGCCTTCGCGACGCTGAACGCGACGCTGTGCCTGCTCGCGATCCTCTCCTACATCGGCCTGCGCAACTCGGTCGTGGACGTGGTGCTGGGCCTGGTCGACTGGATGTTCGTCCCCGTGCGCAAGCGGCCGGCGCACGGTAAGCGCGCGGAGGCCGGAGCCGCACCGGAGCCGGAGCTGGACTGGCGGGCGCTGCTCTACCACGGCGACGGCACCCCGGACATGCCGCGGCCCACCGCGCACCTGGAGCGTCAGCGGCGAGCCTCGAGCCGCTCCCGCACCTGGGACCGGCCGATCCACCGCTACGCCTCGACGCCGGGCGCGGCACCGCTGGTGCGCACCGCCGAGATCACGGAGCTGGGATCGGAGCTGGAGGGCGTGGAGGACATCGCCGTCGAGTTCGCGGCGGCCTTCGTGTCCATGTGGCCGAAGCGGCTGCACAACCTCCGCGAGGCGGTCGTCGCCGAGAATCTCCCGGCGATCCGGGATGCGGTCGGCTCGGTGCGCGTCTCCGCGATGATGATCGGTGCCGATCGGCTGGAGAGCGCGGCCGATCACCTGCTCGTGGAGGCGGAGACGGAGGGCCCGGCGGCGGCGCGGCAGCCGTTGGCCGAGCTGGTCGAGGTGGGCGAGGCGACGGTGCGCGCGATGCGCGCGGAGTTCTTCCGCGAGGAGTCCGCCGGGCACGGCCGGCATGCGGCCGAGGAGGCGCGGGCGGCCGACGGGAGCTGAGCTCCCGGCCGGGCTCAGCCGGGCTCAGCTAGCGTCTGCTGAGCTCAGCTGGCCTCGGACTCCGCGTCGGCGGCCGGGACATCCGACTCCGCGGCGGCGCGGGCGGGGCGGGCGACGATCGCCTGCAGCTGCTCGCGGAGCATGCGGGGGCGGAAGGGCTTGGTGAGGTAGTCGTCGGCGCCGGCCTCGAGGCCCTTGCGGGCGTCGTCCTCGGTGGAGCGGGCGGAGAGCATCACGATGTGGCCGGCGACGATGCCGGTCAGCTCGGTGACGACCTGGTAGCCCTCCATGTCGGGCAGGCCCACGTCCACGACGCAGAGGTCGGGGCGGAGCGAGAGGGCGGCATCGATGCCCGCCTGGCCGTTCTCCACGACCGTCACGCTGTAGTCGTCCTGCGTGAGGATGACCCGCAGAAGCATGCGGATGTCGTCATCGTCCTCGACCACCAGTGCGGTTCTCACGAGGCCTCCTCACGCCGTGCGCGCGGTCTCTCCGCACGCTCGCCGGGCCAGACTACTGTCCATATTCGTCCCCGCCCAGGGGGTGAAGGTCCCCTCTCGACGCCTACGCAGAGATGTCCGACACATCCGATTCGGGGTACTTACGGGTAACACGAAAGTGTCACTTCCCAGGGCGTCGAAACCGCCGATCGACGGGGAGTCGTCGGCACCCGCCCCTACACTCGCGAGCATGGCGAAACCCCTCAGGGAACAGCACATCGCGGTCTTCGGCGAGTCGGGCAGCGGCAAGACGGTCCTGCTCTCCTCGTTCTACGGCGCGTACCAGGAGGCGGCGTTCCAGTCCGCCAGCCCCTTCCACGTGGTCGCGGACGACATCGGGCAGGGGCAGCGGCTGCTGAAGAACTACTACGGGATGAAGCGGGCCACGCAGCTGCCCGCCGCCACCCGCTTCGACGCGAGCAGCTACGCCTTTTCCCTGCGGCTGCGGCCGGGGCTGGACGCCGACGGCTCGGCGCAGCCCGCGGCCGGGAGCCCCGGCGTCGCCGCCCCGATGGCGCCCGAGTCGTCCCCGTCCGCCACGACGGCCAAGGCGCCCAAGCCGGCCAAGCCGCCGAAGCCCGGCAAGAGCGCCCCGGCCGGGATGCCGCTGGCCCGGATCGTGTGGCACGACTACCCGGGCGAATGGTTCGAGCAGGACGTGAGCGGCCCCGAGGAGGCCGCACGCCGCGTCGCGACCTTCCGCTCCCTGCTGGTCTCCGATGTGGCGGTGCTGCTCATCGACGGGCAGCGGCTGCTCGAGCACCGCGGCGAGGAGGAGCGCTACCTCCGCCCCCTGTTCACCGGGATCCAGAACGGCCTGCTCAGCCTGCGCACCGAGATCCTCCCGAAGGGGGAGCCGCTCGTCGATGCGCCGCGGATCTGGATGCTCGCGCTGTCGAAGGCGGACCTGCTGCCGGAGATGAGCACCCGCGACTTCCAGGAGCTGGTGATCGAGAAGGCGGCCGACGAGCTGGGCCTGCTGCGCGAGACCCTGCGCAGCTTCGTGCGGGCCGGGGACGCCCTCGCCGTGGGCGAGGACTTCCTGCGGCTGTCCTCCGCCCGCTTCCAGCCGGGCACGATCGACGTGAGCACCCGGGTGGGGCTGGATCTGCTGCTGCCGGTCGCGGCGATGCTGCCGATGCAGCGGCACCTGCGCTGGGCGCGCACGCTGGAGATGCCGCGCAGGGTGGTCGATGACCTGCTCAGCGGCGCGGACGGGGTGAAGGCCGTGCTGCCGGTCCTCGCGACCGGGCTCGGCGTGGCGGCCCGCGCCCCGCTGCCCCCGCAGATCCGGACGGTGCTCAAGGGCGCCTCGGTCGCGGTCTCCGCCGGCGCTGTCGTGCAGCTGCTGGACCTCGTCGGGGACGATCTCGTCGCGGCGAACCGTCGGGCGATGGCCCGGAAGGACCACCTCTCCGCGGTGCTCACCGGCTTCCTGCTGGACCTCGAGCGGGGCGAGCGGGACGGCACGCTGGTGCGGAGCCCGCGATGAGCCTGCTCTGGGCCACCCGGGGTCGCACCTGGGGGTTCCGCGTCCTGCGCTGCACCTTCCCCGGTGATCCGCTGCGCACCTACAGCCCGGCGCTCGCCGCGCTCGGCGACGCCGCGGAGGGTTTCCGCCGCGAGGGCGGCATGATCGCCCTCCGCCTCCTCGACCCCGAGGGCCGCCGTGACCGGTCCGGTCGGCCGATCCCCCATGAGTTCGTGGCCGACGGGCCGGACGCCGACGGGCTCGACAGCCTCGAGCGCGCCCGGGAGCGGCTGTGGCCCCTGGTCGGAGAGGAGTACGGGGCGATCTGGGATCACCCCTCCCCCGCATGATGTGATGTGAGCGGCATTCATCGCCCCGGGGGTCTCCCCCTGCTCCCCGGACTTGCCGATAATGTCCCGGTCCGGACGCTTCCCCGAGTCCCCGCCCGCTGAGAAGGAAGCACGTCGTGGCCGATCGACCTCACCCCACCGCGCCGCTGGCGGCCGTCGTCGCCCCCGCTTCGGGCACGCGGCCGAAGCAGCTGTACTTCGCGGGGCTGGTCCTCGGCTATACGCTGCTGGTGGCCATCTCGGCCCTGGAGATGGTGCTGCAGCCGCAGTTCCTCGCGGCGCTGGGACTGATCGCGGTGACCACGGCGCTGGCCCTCACGGTGCGCTGGGACAGCCGTCCGCTGGCGTGGGCGGCGCTGATCCCGGTGCTGGACATCGCGGGGGTCGCGCTGCTGCGCGATCACATGCGCGAGGTGTCGATGTCCCCGTCGCTGCTCGCGCTGATCCCGGTGATGTGGCTGTCCGGCCGGCTGCGCCGGACAGGTGTGCTCATCTCGCTCCTCGCGGTCACGCTGGCGATCTCGGTGCCCTCCCTGGTGCGCGGCGGGGAGCTGGACTCGATGATCCTCGCGCACGCGCTGCTGCTGCCCCTCACCGTGCTACAGATCGGTCTGCTCACCGTGGGGGCGCTCGACCTGCTCGACCGGCGCTCCGAGCGGCTGCAGGAGATCGTCGCGGAGCGGGAGACGGTGATCGACGAGATCGACGCCTCCGCGCAGCTGCTGCAGAGCATCCTGGACACGGTGGACGTGGGCATCGTGGTCGTCGACGCGGAGGGCCATGACCTCCTCATGAACGCCCGGCAGCGACGGATCCACGCGCTCGCCATCCCGCCGGACAACCCCGACCCGAACGAAGCGGAGCTGCTGCTGCGGTACCCGGGCACCGCCCTGCCGATCCCGGCGGAGGAGCGCCCGGTGCGTCGGGCGGTGCTGCAGGAGTCCTTCAGCAACTACCTGGTGGCGATGGGTCCGCTCGGCGAGGACGGCACCGCCTTCTCCGCCTCGGCGCGGCAGATCCTGGACCGGAACGGCGAACGGGCCGGGGCGGTGGTGGTGTTCTCCGACGTCACCTCGTACCTCGAGATGGTCCGCTCGCAGGAGCAGTTCGTCGCCTCGGTGTCCCATGAGCTGCGCACCCCGCTGACCTCGGTGATCGGCTATCTGGAGCTGACCCAGGACGACCTGGACCTGTCCAAGGAGACGGCGGGCTACCTGCAGGTCGCGCATCGCAATGCGGAGCAGCTGCTGGTGATCGTGGAGGACCTGCTGCAGGACCAGGTGAGCCGCTCCGGCGCGGAGAAGCTGGTGCTACGGCCCGCCCGCCTCTCCGACATCGCCGCCCACTCCGTGGAGTCCTTCGCGCTGCGCGCCGAGGAGGCGGGGATCGACCTCATCTCGGAGCTGCAGCCCACGCCGGAGATGCCGCTGGACGCCGCCCGCATGCAGCAGGCCGTCGACAACCTGCTCTCCAACGCCGTGAAGTACACCCGCCGCGGCGGGACGGTCACGGTCGCCACCGGGATGGTCGAGGGGCACGCGGAGCTGCGGGTCACCGACACCGGGATCGGCATGACCGCGCAGGAGCAGACCAACCTGTTCGCCGACTTCTACCGCACCGAGACCGCCCGCAACAGCGACATCCCCGGCCACGGCATCGGCCTCTCGCTCACGCGGCGGATCGTGGTCTCCCACAACGGGCAGATCAGCGTGCGCTCCCAGCCCGGGATCGGCTCGACCTTCCGGATCCGTCTCGCGGTGGAGTAGGGCGGGTCGGGCCGCGGGTCAGGAGCGGGCAGGCCGCGCCGCGGGTCAGGAGCCGACGAGCAGCGCGGAGCTGTTCGCGCGGTGGACGACGAGCGGCGCCGGTCCGTCGTTGCGGAGGCCGACGCGCAGGCGGGCCGTGGAGCCGCAGGGCTCGGCGGGCAGGATCGCCTCGAGGTCCGTGGAGAGCATCCGATGATGGCGCAGCAGGTCGATGTGGTCGGGCTCCGTCGACTCGACCGCGAGCTCCGCACACACGGCGCCGTCAGCGTCGAGCAGCTCGAGGCGGGCGGTGAGCGTCGCCGTGGAGCCGGCCTCGTCGAGGGCGTCCTCTCGGCACCAGGCCCGTCCTTCCTCGCGAGAGCCGTTCACCACGGTGCAGGTGGTGAGGTGGAGGGTGGTGAGGCCGCGCAGGGCGTCGTCGTCTTCGCTGGTGAGATCGAACGCGGCAGCGAGCACGGTGTCCACGGCGCCGGGGGCGAGGGTGCGCGGCAGGTCGTCCGTGGTGGCCTCGGCGGCGGAGCCGTCCACGGGGGCGGCGCGCCAGCTCGCCTCGACCTCGAAGGCGGTGCCGGCGGAGGCGACGTCGTCATAGGGCGCGGAGAGCTTCACGTCGCAGGTGATCGCACCATCGGCCGACGGGGTGACGAGCACCTGGTTGCGGTACGCGGTCCGCTCACCGGTGCGCAGGTTCTGGGTGCCGCCGCGGTAGTCGCCGGGCCCGCCCGCCTCGGGGGCGCAGCTGACCAGCACGCCGAGGTACATCGCCCAGCCCTCGGAGTCGGCGGGCTTCTCACTCACCACGTCAAGGGTGACCAGGTAGGTCTCCCCCGCACGGCCCCAGAAGGTGTGCTCGGCGATCCGCGCCTCCTCGGGGACCGTCAGCGTGGTGCGGTCGATCGTCGAGACCGGCGGCTCAGGGAAGGGCGGCGGGGTCTCCGTCGCCGCGGGGGCGCCCGGCCCCGACTCCGGCGCGCCGCCGTCCCGCCGATCCAGGACCACCACGGCGAGGACCGCCACGAGGGCGAGGACCAGGAGGGCGCCGAGGAGGGTCGCCGGGGGGCGGGGTCGACGCGGGGTGTCCGAGGAGGAGGCGGGCATCGCGGTCCTTCGCAGGTGGGGCGGCGTCCAGGAGCAGGGTAGCGGGCGGGTCTGCGCCTACTATGTGGGAGTTCGCGTCCCCGGCCCGGAGGTCCCATGCCGTCCCCGCTCTCGACCCTGCGCAAGGCCCTGTGGCACTTCCGGCACGGAGGCATGGAGCAGCTGCGTCTGTGGTGGAGCCGGACCGAGACCCGGCGGGCCCGCCCCTCACGATCGACCGCCTCCGCCGTCGGTGCGGCCCCCGCCCCCGCGGTGCGGAACTCGGATCTCGCCCGCGACGGCTTCCCCTTCCCCGAGGTGCGCGAGACCCCCGAGTACGCGCCGGTCCCGCGGCACGTCCTCTACTTCCTGCACA
This sequence comes from Brachybacterium sp. J144, assembly GCF_036321705.1. Lineage (NCBI taxonomy): Bacteria > Bacillati > Actinomycetota > Actinomycetes > Micrococcales > Dermabacteraceae > Brachybacterium > Brachybacterium sp. J144. The sequence continues at coordinate 86,059 of NZ_JAZDCG010000022.1, read as the reverse complement.
ACGCGCTGCCGTACCACTCGGGCGGCTACGCGACCCGCACCCACGGCCTGCTCACGGAGCTGAACCGGGCCGGCTGGGACGTGGACGGCGTGACCCGGCTCGGCTACCCCTACGACATGCCGAAGATGGCGGACGTCCCCGACCTGCCCGCCCGCGAGGTGGTGGGCGAGGTCGACTACCACCACCTGCTCACCGGGCGACAGATCGAGAAGAAGAACCCGATGTTCGACTACACCGAGCGGTACGTCGACGCCCTTCTCCCGCTCGCGCGCGCGGAGCGGCCGGCCATCCTGCACGGCGCCTCGAACCACTGGAACGGGCTCGCCGCGGTGAAGGCCGGGAGCATCCTCGGCGTCCCCTCCGTGTACGAGGTGCGCGGCCTGTGGGAGGTCACCCGTGCCTCCCGCGACCCCGAGTGGGGCCGCAGCGACCAGTACCGCTACCTCGCCCGGATGGAGGCGGACACCGCCCGCGCGGCGACGAGGGTCATCGCGATCACCGAGGCGCTCAAGGCCGAGCTGGTCGAGCGCGGCGTGGCCGCCGAGAAGATCACCGTGGTGCCCAACGGCGTGGACACCGAGCGCTTCACCCCCCTCCCCCGCGACGAGGAGCTCGCCGCCCGGCTCGGCGTCACCGGGAGGACGGTGATCGGCTACGTCGGCACCGTCGTCGACTACGAGGGGCTGGACCTGCTGCTCGAGACCGCCGCGTCCCTCCGCGCGCGCCGCGACGACTTCCACGTTCTGATCATCGGCGACGGCGCGAAGCTCGAGGAGCTGCAGGCGAGCGCCACCACGCAGGGCCTCGACGACGTCGTCACCTTCACCGGCCGCGTCCCGCACGAGGAGGTCGAGCGCTACTACTCGATCATCGACATCACCCCGTTCCCGCGGCTCCCGCTGCCGGTGACCGAGATGGTCTCCCCGCTCAAGCCCTTCGAGGCGATGGCGATGGGGAAGGCCGTGGTCGCCGCCGACGTCGCCGCCCTCGCGGAGATCGTCACCCCCGGGATGAACGGGCTGCTGCACGAGAAGGGCAGCGCCGCATCGCTGACGGCGCAGATCGAGCAGCTGCTGGACGAACCGGAGCTGCGTGCGCGGCTGGGTGCCCAGTCGCGGGATTGGGTGGTCTCCGAGCGGGACTGGCGGCAGCTCGCCGCAGCCGTTGCCGGGGTGTACGCGGAGATCACGGCGTGAAGCCCGCTGCCCGTCCCCAGGATCCGCCGCAGCCCCCGGGACTCGATCTGTGGGCGTCGCGTCGCCAGACCTTCCAGGTCTCGGTCGACTCCGCGGAGGTCACCCGGCTGCTCGCCCGCCGACTCACGATGGCTCCGCACCCCGAGTGGACGCTTCCCGAGGAGCCCACCTGGACCGAGGACCCCTTCGAGGACCGCAACTGGTGCTTCCAGTACCACTCGCTGCGATGGCTCGAGCCGCTGCGTCGCGCTGCGGTGAAGCGCAACAGCGCCGCCCTCGAGATGTGGCTGTACTACATGCAGGACTGGACGGCGAAGAACCCCCGCGGGAATGCAGCCTCGGACTGGGCATGGGTGGACATGGCCGACGGGCTCCGTGCACAGCAGCTGTGCCTCGCCGCGCCGCTGGTGTGGCGGCGCGCCACCGAACATCTGCCCTGGATCGAGGCGACGATCCGCGATCATGCCGAGCACCTCGCGGACCCCCACCACATGGGCAATGCGAATCACGCACTGCACCAGCAGGAGTCGCTGTTCCTCTGCGGCCGGGTGCTCAAGGAGGAGAAGTACTGGCAGCTCGCGAGCCGGCGCATGAGCGCTCTGCTGCGGGAGCAGTACGACGAGCAGGGGATGAACGCCGAAGGGGCGCCCGCCTATCACCACAACAACTTCCTCTGGTGGGAGAAGGCGCTGCGGCGCTTCGACGTGGAGCAGCTGCCCCGGCCCGACGGCTCGGAGCGGCACCTCCACGCCCCGGAGGAGATCGCCCACGCCACGAGGCCAGACGGCACCCTGGTCTCCATCGGGGACACCGATGTGCTGCGCCCGCACAAGATCGACAGTCCGTTCACCGATTACGTGACGACGGACGGCGAGGAGGGGACTCCCCCCGATCAGTCGGTCGCTGTCTACGACGCGGGGTACGTCTTCGCGCGCAGCGGCTGGGGCGACGAGCAGCGGCGCTATGCCGAGCAGACCTACTACACCCTGCGCTTCGGTCCGGCGCGGCGGGTGCACGGCCATCCCGATGGGACCTCGCTGACCTATTCGGCGCGGGGGGTGAACTGGGTGGTGGATCCGGGCAAGTACCAGTACGGCAAGAGCATCCCGCGCCATCACTTCGTGTCCCGAGCAGGGCATTCCGTGCTCACGATCGAGGGCCGCAAAGCTTTCCGCGACGCCTTCACGGACCTCTCCCGGCAGGTCGTCGGCGAGCGCCATCATGACTTCCTGCTCGAGGACCTCTCCGTCGACCGCGTCGACCTCACCCGCCGGGTCATCTACTCCACCCAGGGCGAGTACCTCGTGGTGATCGATCGCGCGAGGGCGTCCCGCAGGATCACCGGCGTCCAGCGATGGCAACTCGGTGCGGACGTCGAGGTGACGCTCGACGATCATCGTGCGGATCTCTCGGCGCACGGGGAAAGCGCGGCGCTCTGGTTCGACCCGGACGCGCTCGACCTCTCGAGCGTCCGGGCCCAGGACGATCCGTTCGACGGGTACGTCTCGGTGGGCTGGAAGAAGCTCGCCCCGGCGACCGCTGTCCTCGCCCGTCGCTCCGGCTCCTCGCTCCGCTACGTCACCATTCTCGGGGCAGGGCACGGTGCGCCGGTCGAGGTGACGCTCCGTGCGGACGACGGGTCGGAGACCCTCGCCCTGGAGGTCCGCACCGGCCGCGGAGCGGAGCTGGTGTCGATCACGTCCGAGGGCGTGGAGATCACGGACATCGACTCGGCACGCTGAGCCGCTCGATCAGGAGACCGGACGGGTCTCCATCGTCACCATCGAGGTGCCGGCACGGTGCACGAGGAGGCCCGCGGGCCCGTCATTGCGCAGGTTGATCGAGGTCCGGATGGTGGGCCCGCACAGCTCGGTCGGGACGGCGACCGACTTCGCCACGTGGTAGAGCTGGTGATGACGGTAGATGTCGAGGTACTCGGTGCGCCGACCGGAATCGATCGTTCCGCACACCTGGCCGTCGGCGCCGATGACGTCGTAGCGCACCTCGAACCGGAAGTGGCTGCCCGTCGGGTCGATGACGTCTTCGGTGCACCACTGCGTCCCGTCCTCGGTGGATCCGCCCGGCCCCGTGCAGGTGGTGAGCTGCAGCGAGGTGAGCACGTCGAGCCGCCGCTGGGCGAGCTCCTCGACCGCCACGTCCCGGGTGAGGAGCACCTGGCTCGATGACGCCGGGATGACCACGGGCAGGCTCTCGGCGGGCTGGGCAGGGAGCGCGAGACCCACGGGCTCGGTCACCTTCCACGTGACGTCGACCGCGAAGCCCGTGCCCTGGGCGGCGAGGTCGGCGTCCGGGGCGTTCGCGAGCATGCTGCAGGTGATGACCCCGTCTCGCGCCGGGGTCATCACGAGCTGGTTGCTCAGGGTCACCGGCTCCCCGGTGAGCAGGTTCTGCGTCCCGCTCAGCGTCGCGACGCCGCGGCCGTCCTGATCGGTGCACTGCAGGGTGAGTCCCAGCATGAAGCCGTACCCGGGAGATCCAGCGGGCTTCTCGGCGTCCACGTCGAACTGGAGCAGGTACGTCTCACCCTCCTCGACGGCGAAGGAGGTGCGATCGGTCCGCTGCTTCTCCGGGAACGTCATCGAGAGCCTCTGCACCGCGCTGAACGGAGCCACGGAGGGACCGGGGGAAGCGCTCGCGGATCCTGCGTCCGATGGATCCGGGGAGGTGGGCCGGGTCGAGTCGGCCGTGGGGGCCGGCTCCGGGTGCGTCGTGACGCGTCCGTCGAGGACCAGCACTGCCAGCAGGACCAGGGCGAAGAGGCCGGCGAGGGCGACGACCACCCAGCGAGTGCGCCGGATGTGACGTCGGGACTCTGCCTCTGGCACATCGGCTCCTTCTGCGCGGATCGGTGACGGATCGAGCGTACCGACGTGACACAGCCGGGCGGTGCGGGTGGTGGCCGATCCCATGTCCAGGCGGTCCACCCCACGGGGCAGATGAATCTCCGGTTGCCTGTGCGAAAACGCTGGATGAGCGGAGCGCCACCGATTTGTGACATCTGACAAGAACCGTCCCGGAACGCGTCATCATCCGAGATCCGCCGTCGCGCACCAGAGCCCTGCCCGCTACGGTAGGAGCGTTCTCGACCCTGCGGTCGGCACCCTCTCTCCCCTCAGGAGTCCCCTTGAGTCCCAATGTCCCCCTCGACACCGTGGCTGTGATCGGCCTCGGCTACATCGGCCTCCCCACGGCCGCCGTGCTCGCCCAGGCGGGCAAGACGGTGATCGGCGTGGACATCAAGCAGAGCAACGTCGATGCGATCAACGCCGGCAAGGTGCCGTTCGTCGAGGAGGGGCTCGAGACCGTCGTCGCGGGCACCGTCGCCCAGGGCAAGCTCTCCGCGCAGACGGAGACCCCCGAGGCCGACGCCTACATCGTCTCCGTCCCCACGCCCTTCAAGGGCGACCACGATGCGGATCTGTCCTACATCGAGGCGGCCGCTCGCGGCATCGCCCCGAAGCTGACCGGCGGTGAGCTGGTGGTGCTCGAGTCGACCTCGCCCCCCGGCGCGACCGAGCACATGGCCGACGTGATCCTCGAGCTGCGCCCCGAGTTCACCAAGGAGCCGAACCTCCCGAACTCGGTGTACTTCTCGCACGCCCCGGAGCGGGTGCTGCCCGGCCGCATCATGATCGAGATGGTCGACAACGACCGCATCATCGGCGGCCTCTCCCCCGAGGCGGCGCAGCTGAACCGCGACCTCTACGCCAGCTTCTGCAAGGGCGAGCTGCTGCTCACCGACGCCCGCACCGCCGAGATGGCGAAGCTGACCGAGAACGCCTTCCGCGACGTGAACATCGCCTTCGCGAACGAGCTCTCGATCATCTCCGAGCGACAGGGCATCGACGTGTGGGAGCTGATCGAGCTCGCCAACCACCACCCGCGCGTGAACATCCTCCAGCCCGGCCCGGGCGTGGGCGGCCACTGCATCGCCGTGGACCCCTGGTTCATCGTCTCCGCCGACCGCGAGTTCTCGAACCTGATCCGCACCGCCCGCGAGGTCAACGACTCCAAGCCCGAGCTGGTCCTCGAGAAGGTCCTGCAGAAGGCGGACAAGTTCAAGAACCCCGTCGTCGCGGCCCTCGGCATCGCCTTCAAGGCCAACATCGACGACCTGCGCGAGTCGCCCTCGAAGGACATCGCCGTCGCGCTCACCGACCGCCTGCCCGAGGGCCAGGTGCTCGTGGTCGAGCCGAACATCGACGAGCTCCCGAAGGAGTTCGTCGACAAGACCAACGTCGAGCTCGCCGAGCTCGAGGACGCCGTGGACCGCGCGGACATCGTGCTGGTCATGGTGGACCACGATCCCTTCAAGGAGTTCGACCGCTCGACGCTCCAGGAGAAGGTCGTCATCGACACCAAGGGACTGTGGCGCTGACAGCGTCATGAACCGTTCATGACCAGGACCCGCTCCCGTCGACATCGGCGAGAGCGGGCCCTGTCATGCTGAGCCCCGGTCACCGGGCCACCCGCTCCTGCTCCCCCTCGCACCACGGAACGAGACATGACCTTCGACGACGAGACCCGCACTGACGCCGAGATCGAACTCCTCCGCGCGAACGAGGCAGCGACGGACCCGATCGCCGCCTTCCGCTCCCGGGAGTCCTATCGCCAGCAGGCCGAGGACCTCCGGTCGCAGCTGAAGGCTGCGCGGGACGCTCTCGCCGATGCGGAGAAGGCGGCCCGCTGGCAGAAGAAGAAGCGCGCCGAGGCCGAGACCGCGCTGAAGACGGCGGAGGCCGCCGCCTCCCGCGCGGAGAAGGCCGACGCCGCCGCCCGCCGCCGCATCGAGGTCGTCGAGGCCTCTCGGGACAGGTACAAGGACGAGGTGCAGCGACTCAAGGATGACCTCGTGCGGGTGCGCGGCTCCCGCACCTTCAAGGTGGGCAAGGCCGTGCTGAGTCCAGTGCAGGTGTTCCGTTCCTCCGGGAGCGAGAAGGTCACGGCGAGCCCGGCTGGCACCGAGAACCCGACCATCGAGGAGCCCGCACCGACCGAGGCGGCGACTCCCGCCCCGGCGAAGACCCCCGCCCCCGTGTCCTCGTCGACGGCCGCGACCCCCTCATCCGCGGGATCGCCGCGCCCTGCCGCCGACGGCTCCGAGTGGGAGTCCCATCTCCCCGTCGGGCAGCGGGATCTCGACACCCTCCGCCGCGAGTTCGAGATCCATCCCTCGCCCGTCACGCTCTACCGGGTCATCAACCGCACCTGGTTCGGCCACGGCATGATCGAGGAGCCCGCGGCCCTGGCGATCGCGCACCCGGAGCTGGTCGAGCAGCTAGGCGCGAAGGAGAAGGGGATCATCGAGCGGGTGCTCGGTGATGATCGTCTGCGTCGCGAGGGCGTGACCGTGCCCCCGCGCTCGAGCGGAGCCGTGTTCCTCCCCGAGCCGTCCCGCGTCATGTACTGCGTGCACTCCACGCCCGTCTTCAACTCCAACGGATACTCGACCCGCACCCGCGGCGTGGCCAAGGGGCTCCAGCACTCCGGCGCGGACGTCCGCGTCGTCGCCCGCGCCGGCTATCCCTGGGACCACAAGGCCGACAGACCCAAGCCGTCGCAGCGTCGCGTCGTCGAGGAGCTCGACGGCGTTAGCTACGTCCACATGCCCGGCTCCGGGCTGGGGACCGTCCCGATGGATCACTACCTCATCGAGGCCGCGGACGCCTTCACCCGCGAAGCCCTGCTGCAGCGCCCGGAGCTGATCCAGTCCGCCTCGAACTACCGCACCGCCCTGCCCGCGCTGATCGCCGCCCGCCGCGTGGGAGTGCCGTTCGTCTACGAGGTGCGCGGCTTCTGGGAGCTCTCGCAGGTGGCGAGCAAGCCGGAGTTCGAGGACAGCGAGCAGTACCGGACCATCGCCGATCTCGAGACCCTGGTGGCTCGTGAGGCGGATCACGTCCTCGCGATCACCCGTCAAGTGCAGGAGGACCTCATCGCCCGCGGCATCCCCGCGGAGAGAATCACGGTCGCCCCGAACGCCGTGGACACCGACGAGTTCGTGCCCCTCCCCCGCGACGCCCGCTACGCGGAGGCCAAGGGGATCCGCACCGATGTCCCCGTCATCGGCTTCGCCGGCAGCATGGTCGCGTACGAGGGCCTGGAGACCCTCGTGCGCGCCTCCGCCGAGCTGACCGAGCGCGGCACCGAGCACCAGGTGGTCATCGCCGGCTCGGGCGCGGAGGAGAAGACCCTCGTTTCTCTGAGGGACGAGCTCGGCGCGGCCGCCGTGCATTTCGTGGGCCGACTGCCGATGGACGAGATGCCGCGCCTGCTCAGCACCTTCGACATCATGCCGATCCCCCGCCTGTCGCTGCCGGTCACCGAGATGGTCTCCCCGCTGAAGCCGCTCGAGGCCTTCGCCTCGATGAAGGCCGTGCTGCTCTCGGACGTCGCCCCGCATCTCGACCTGGCCGGCCCGGAGCAGGCCCGCGCCCGGCTCTTCCGCGCCGGCCATGTCACCTCCCTGGCCGATGCGCTCGACGAGCTGATCGCCGACGCGGACCGCTGCCGCGACCTGGGCCGCACCGCTCGCCTCTGGACCCTCGACGATCGCACGTGGAACGCCGTGACCGCGGAGATGCGCCTCGCCCACCAGGATGTGCTCCGGCACGGCGACGAGTCCGCCTCCGCGGGACGCACCTTCGACACGTTCACGGTGGGCCTCATCGCCGACGAGTTCACCACTTCCACGCTCTCCGCCTCGATGCGGATCGTCCCGCTCGACCGGTCCCGCTGGCGCGAGCAGCTCGACGCGGAAGGGCTCGACCTCGTGCTGGTGGAGTCCGCGTGGGAGGGCAACGGCGGTCAGTGGCACCGGGGCGTGGGCGCCTATGAGCCGGAGGAGCACCGCGACATCCGCGAGCTCCTCGCCCACGCGCGCGAACGGGGGATCACCACCGCCTTCTGGAACAAGGAGGACCCGATCCACATCCGTCGCTTCCGGGCCACCGCGGCGCTGTGCGACCACGTCTTCACCACCGACGCGGCGATGATCCCCACGTACCTCTCCACCCCGGGGGCTGTGACCCGCACGGCCTCGGCGATGCCGTTCTACGCCCAGCCGCTGATCCACAATCCGCTGCCCGCGGAGCGGCCCTACCGGCACACCGTCGCCTACGCCGGCACCTACTACGGCGACCGATACAAGGAGCGCTCGAAGGAGCTCTACCGGATGCTCGAGACGTCCTCGGCGTTCGGGCTCACGATCTACGACCGCCAGGCCTCGAACCCGGACTCCCCCTACCGCTTCCCGCCGGAGTTCGCGCACCACAGCGAGGGGGCGCTCCCCTATGACGAGGTCATCGACTCGTACAAGACGCACCTCGCCCACCTCAACGGCAACTCGGTCATGGACTCGCCGTCGATGTTCTCCCGCCGCGTGGTGGAGATCGCGGCGTGCGGCGGCATCGCGCTGTCCGGTCCGGGCCGCGGCGTCGAGGAGACCTTCCAGGGGATGATTCCCGTCTCGAAGGACGCCTCCCTCTGGCGGGCCCTGCTGCATGCCTGGTCCACCGATCCGGTGGCCCGCGTGCACGAGGCCTGGCGCCAGATGCGCGCCGTGCACCGCTCCCACACCGTGCAGAGCGCGCTCACCGTGCTGCTGCGCACCACGGGACTCGCCGTCGACGCAGCGCCCCGCGAGGGCTACGCGGCGGTGCTCACCGAGCGGTCGAGCGAACTCGTCGCCTCGCTGCTCGCCCAGTCCCAGCGGCCCGCCGAGGTGTTCGTCCCCGGCGGCCCGTCCGAGGTGACGGCCCCGCTCACGGCAGCACGGATCACGGTGCGCGACTCCTCCGAGGCCGGCTCGCCGGCCGCCGCCTGGATCGGCATCGTGGACGAGCCGCTCCCCCGCACCTGGTTCGAGGACCTCCTGCTCGCACCCCGCTTCGGGACCTGGAACCGAATCGACGCGGAGATCGCCGACGGCTCCGCCGAGGGCCGCACCCTCGCCACCCTCGGTGCGCTGGACGGCTCGGTGCACGGTCTCGTGCGATCCGAGCGCGCCGCCGCTCACCCGACCGTCGAGGCCGCCCTGCGGGCGCACCACGACTCCGCCGTGCGGCTGCTCGTCGTCGGGCCCCGGGAGACTCCCGCGGAGGCCGTCGCGGACGCCGAGATGACGACCACCGTGCCGCGGAGGGTCCTCATCGCCGGGCACGACCTCAAGTTCGCCGGCGCCCTCATCGAGGAGCTCGAGCACTCCGGGCACACCGTGCTCATCGACCAGTGGGATAACCACACGAAGCACGACGAGGACCGCTCGAGGGAGCTGCTCGCCCAGGCGGACGTCGTGTTCTGCGAGTGGGGTCTGGGCAACGCCGTGTGGTACTCGAAGCACCTCGGTACCCATCAGCGCCTCGTGGTGCGGGTCCATCTGCAGGAGCTGGACCGGCCCTTCCTGCGCCGGATCACGCACAAGAACGTCGACGCCTTCGTGTTCGTCGGAGAGCTGATCCGTCGCGCTGCTGTGGAGAGCCACGGAGTGCCGGCATCCCGCTCTCATGTGGTCCCCAACTTCGTGGACGTCGAGGGTCTCACGCTCCCCAAGGACGAGGACGCCCGCTTCCACCTGGGCTTCGTGGGCATGGTGCCTCAGCGCAAGCGGCTCGATCTCGCCGTCGCGCTGCTCGAGCGGCTGCTCGAGCAGGACTCGCGGTTCCGCCTCTTCGTGAAGGGGAAGCGCCCCGAGGACTACCCGTGGATGGCGGACCGCCCGGAGGAGATGGCCTACTACGACGCCCTCTCGGCGCAGATCGAGCGCGTGAACTCCCGGTTCCCCGACGCCGTGCAGTTCGATGGGCACGGAGCGAATATGGACCAGTGGTACCGGAAGATCGGAGTGGCGCTGTCCGTCTCCGACTTCGAGTCCTTCCACTTCACCGTGGCCGATGGCGCCGCGAGCGGCGCGCTGCCGGCATCCCTGGCCTGGGCCGGTTCCGATCTCCTCTACCCCCGGGAATGGCTGAGCGGAACCGTTGAGGACATGGCGACGTCGATCCTCACCCGCCTCGACCAGTCCCGGGACGAGGCCGACGTCATCGCGTCGACATACTCCGAGCAGGTGGTGCTGCCGCGCCTCGTCGAGCTCGTCGCCCCGGCTCGCCCCTGATCGAAAGGCTCTGCATGACCTCCGTCTACGCCCACAAGACCGTGGTTCGCGGCGACTCCGGGAACCTCGGCGACATGATGGGATTCCACATCGCCGACTGGATCCTGGGCGCCGATTCGTACTCGCGGCTCGGCATGCGGCAGAAGGAGTCCCTGCCCGGCGGCACCGTGGCCCTGGTCGGCTCCCTCGTCGCAGCGCTCGCCGAGTCCCCGGCCACGATCGTCGGGGGCGGCCTCATCAACGGGAACTCCCGTCGGTACGGACCGGACGTGCGGATCGAGGCGGTGCGCGGCTTCCTCACCCAGGCGCTCGTGGAGCGCGATGCGAAGCAGCTGCCCGCGGTGATCGGTGACCCCGGTCTGCTCCTGCCGCGGATCTCTCCCATGACGCCGTCGGAGACCCGCAAGCCTCTCGGCTTCATCATCCACGACGTGGACCGCGAGGAGTTCGCTCGGCTCTACCCCGACAGGGTCGAGGACATCGTCGACAACTACGCACCTCGCGACGAGTTCGTCGCCCAGCTGTCGCGCTACCGGGCGATCGCCTCGACCAGTCTCCACGGCTGCATCTTCGCCCACGCCTACGGGGTGCCGGTGGCGCCCTTCGTCCTCACCGACAAGGTGTTCGGTGGCGACTTCAAGTTCCGCGACCACTACTCGGTGTTCGGGATCGACGTGCGCCGCGCTCCGCTCGCCGGCTCACCGGACGATCTCCTGTGCACGGTGCTGGAGTGCCCTCAGCCTCCGGCCGGCAAGGTCGCCGATCTGATGGACCTGCAGCACGAGGCCATCACGTCGGCCCTGCGCTGACCGTTGAGGCCCGCTGAGCTCACGCAGAGCTCAGAGCGCAACCCGCCGGGTGAGCACCTCATCACCGAAGCCGTCGAGGAGCTCGACCACGAGCTCGTCAGCCTTCGCGCGCGAGGAGGGCGCCCAGGATCCCCAGGCCGTCTGCGGGCCGGACGCCTCGACCGGGCGTCCGTTCGAGACCAGCTCTGCCGTCCAGGTCAGGTGTCCGACTCCGTCGGGCAGGTCGCTCTGCACGTGAAGCTCCGCTCCGTCCCAGTCGACGGTGACGCGCCGTGAGATCTCCTCCGCCACGACGGCGAGCGGCTCGGGCCTGCGTACGGGGTCATCCCTGAAGTAGTCCGCCGCGTCGAGGTGGCGCACGGTCGTCAGGACGTCGTCCGCGGAGTGGGTGAGCCGGTGCAACAGGTAGACGAGCTGGTCGCGTGACGGCGGGGTGTGTCCGGGCGCGACGTCCGCGATCCAGATGACCTTGTCGCGGTCCCGTCGCCAGACCCCCCTGTCGTAGCGCGTGTACCCCTGGGACCGCAGGTAGGGACGACAGTGGTCGAGGAAGTGGACGTCGGTCGCGTTCTGCAGGTAGAAGAGTCGACCCGGCCCCTGGGACGGCAGGGAGTCCAGATGGGATGAGACCACGCCGTGGCGGCGGAGGACCTCGCGGCCGACGTCCTTGTAGTCGGGACCGCCGAGCTCCTGGGCACTGACCGGGAAGGCCGTCGTCAGGTAGTCGACGACGAAGCGACGGGAGTACTCCAGGATGTCCGTCTGAGGGTTCCAGGTGAACACGGACGGACCACCGGGGAGTGCATGTCCCATGGCCAGAGCAGAGAACCCACCCGCCGAGCCGCCCACGAGCCACAGATCCGTGCCGAGACGAACGGAGAGCGGGCTCAGCAGCTCGATCAGCGCCGATCGCGTGTCGTGGTGAGCGCTCCCCGCGTACCAGGCGATGGCGATCTGACCCGAGAGCTCGATCCCCGGGTCCGAGATCGCGATGAAGGCATGCCCCGTGGACGCGGCGAGACCGCTCCCGGAGAAGAACGGCGGCGTCTTGGTCTCCCGGTCCGAGATCGCTCCGGAGAAGATGACCAGCACGGGCTCATCGATGCTCTCGAAGGGGCTGCCCCCCGTGAGGATCTCGATCTGGCGCGCTGCACCGCTCCCGATGACGTGGATGCCATCCTCTCGGACGGACGCCGCGTGGAACGCCTCGACGTCGGCCCATCGCGTCTCAGGATGTCGGAACACCGGCTGCTGGAGGCGGGCTTCATCCAGGGTCTGGTTGCTCGTCATGCTCACACCCTCTCGCTCTCGGCTCGGTTCGTCGTGCCATCGGCCGCACGGACGTACGCCCTCACCGTCACCCCGGCAGGTGCCTCCTCGAAGACGGCTTCCGAGTCGGTGGAGTACCACCGCGTCGCGATCCGCTCGGTGCCGCGCATCAGGTAGTAGCAGACCTTCAGTCCCTTGCCCGGCTGGAAGGCGAGGTTCGAGTCCACGGCGACGTCGTTGCCGAGGCGACGCACGGAGACCTTCAACGGCACCGCAGCGCCCGGAACGCCGAACCAGAGTCGGCGATCATCGCGGGGGACGTCGTCGCGGGGGATCGTCGCGACCGACCCCGGATCGTCGACGTGCACTCGACCGAAGCGCTTCGTCTCGAGATACTCCTTGCCCTGGCGGGACAGGTTCTGGCCCCATCGCATGTAGACGAACCCGGGGGTGTATCCGCCCGCCGCATAGAGGCCGATGTTCCTGCGCGCGAAGCGCTCGTGGAACTCGACGTCAATCCGCTCCGGAACGGCGGAGGGTGAGAACGCTGCGATCGCGTCCACGGACTCCGGGTGGTCGATGACGTGGAACTTCTCACCGGTGAGCGACCGCTTCAGCTGGGCGGAGTCGACGTCGATGCCGTCGTCGCCGGCGTAGCCCACGAGGGTGTCCAGCATCCCGAGCGCCAGGACTCCGTCATGCTCCACGGCGGGATCGAAGCGTGCGGCGCTCGCGATCGCGCAGATCGTCTCGGTCTGCCACGGCATCCAGAGGTCGTCGTCGTCCAGGCCCACCCTGATGACGCAGGGATAGCGATCGAGATGAAGAGTCCGATGCGTCTCCCGGAACATCTGCTCCCGGTACGGGGAGTGGAGGTTCGGCTTCTTCTGCCAGTCCACTCGCTCCGGGTCGCCGCCCTCGTACCCCTCTGCCGGATGCTCGTACTCGAAGATGCGGATCCTGGTGCGTGAGCTCGCCGGTGGGGTGCGCAGCAGCTCGAGGAGTCGGTCGATCCAGGGGCGTTTGTCGGACGAGATCTGGATGGTCACCAGGAGCTCTGCGTCATCGGGCACCTGCTGCGCCTGCAGCGAGGCCAGCGTGTGCTCGAAGCGGGCGAAGTACCGATCGAGGATCTCGGCGTCCTGCTCGTAGTCGCAGAAGAGGATGTCGAGGATCACGAGGGTGTAGGCGGGTTCCGCCTCGGGCTCGCGGTGGAGCAGCTCGAGGTCCTGCCGGGTCCCGGCCTTCGTCACGTCGCATCACATCCGTTCGGTCCTGGGACGGGGCCACCGGCGAGCTTCCGCGGAAGCTCCGGCGCTGGCCAGCGTATCCCAGGGACGCTCCGGACCATCGTTACTGCCCTCCTTTTGGGCCTCAGGACAGGAAGGTGTCACTCCCCCGTCACCTGCCGGAAGGTTTATCCAGAGGAGCGGCCCGCATTCCTCGTATCCCGGTACGATCGATGAAGGTCCGAGGGCGAGCGGTTCCGAGACCGACAGCGCCCAGCGAGGTGGTAGCTCCCGGACTTCACGGGGAGACGCCCCGGAACGACGACATCGGAGGCCGACGTCAGCATGGCGATGGACAGCGCGGAGGTTCGCACCTTCATCTACGGCAGCTGCGTGAGCCGCGATACGTTCAAGTACCTGCCGGAGCGCTTCGTCCTCCACCGGTACGTCGCCCGGCAGTCCCTCATCAGCGCGGGCAACTCCACCACCGGGGTCAAGGAGAAGCTCTCCCCGCTCACATCCCCGTTCCAGCAGCGCATGGTCGCCGGAGATCTCGACGGCAACCTGTACTCGTCGCTGAAGAACGCCGGCGATGCGGTGGAGCTGATCCTCATCGACCTCGTGGATGAGCGCGGCGGTGTCGTCGCTCTCGGCGGCGGTTACGCGACGAAGCTCAACGAGTTCTGGGGAGCTGGCGGCAGGGAAGCCTCTCGCGGCGCCCACCTGCTGCCGTTCGGCACGGATGAGCACTTCGAGCGATGGAGTGCGGGGGCGGAGCGCTTCGTCGCAGAACTCCGGGAGCTCGGGCTTCTCCATCGGGCCGTCGTCCTGCGGGCTGACTGGGCGTCGACTTACGAAGACGGAGACGCTTTCCCCGTCCCGGACTGGATGACGCCACCCGCGGAGGCCAACGCGGCGTACGGGCGGTACTTCGACCACCTGAGCACCCTCGGACTTCGCATCATCACGCTCCCCCAGGAGCTCGCGCATACGAGTCGCGACCACGAGTGGGGAGCCTCGCCCTTCCACTACCAGGACGCGGCCTATGAATACTTCGCGCAGGAGATCCAGCAAGCCACCGCGCTCAGCGAGACGCAAGACACGGGTCCGGCGGATCGAACCACCCGCGTCCACCTCGACCGCCGAGACACCGCAGCGTGGGGAGCCTTCACCGACCTCCAGTCACCCTCGGAGATTGCCGAGGCGGACCTCAGCAGCGGCTTCCTGACCGTCTGGCAGGACGGACTGCCCTTCGACCTCCTCGTGGATGACATCGGCGCGGAGACGACGCTGGTTAGCTTTCATGCCGCATTGGGCGGCTCGGGACTCAAGCCTCCGATCTTCACCGCGCGCACGGTGAGCGACGGCATCGGCCTCAATCGGATCTTCGTCTCCGACCCCGGCCTGCTGGCCGGCGAAGAGCTCGGTCTCGCCTGGTACCTCGGCACCTCGAAGGTGGACGCGACGAAGGTGCTCGTGGAGATCATCACGGCGCTCCAGGAGCGAATGGGAGCGAAGCACCTCGTCTTCTTCGGGATGTCCGGCGGCGGGTTCGCCGCGCTGAACCTGTCCCACGAGTTCCCGGGTTCCCTGGCCGTTCCCGTGAACCCGCAGACCCGGATCCTCGACTACCTTGAGGAGCACTGGGACGACCTGGGACGACAATGCTTCGGCGCCAGCACTGCGGAAGGATCTCGGGAGATCCTGGAGGCACACCCGCGAGCCGACCTCCGGCGGGTCTATGCCGAGGGTTTCGAGAACACCGTCATCTACGTCCAGAACGCGTCAGACGGCCACGTGCGCACCCAGATGAACCCGTGGCTGGAGATCGTCGGCGGGCAGGCCGAGGTCTCTGTCCTGCTCGGGGACTGGGGTCGAGGGCATGTTCCCCCGAGTGCACGGGACCTCAAGCCGATGCTCGCTCACCTCGCCGACGCCCACGGTGACTGGCGGCAGATCGCTGACACGTGGGGAGCAGCTCCCTCACCGTCGCGCGAGGACATCGACGAGAAGACGGCGCGTTAGCGTGGGGTGCCCAGCTCACGGGGACTCGACGAGCGCACGCAACCTCGCGGTTGGGTGCCCGCAACCTCCGCGACCACTGGATGGGAAACCATGTCCTGATGGTGCTGCCCTGTCGCGCAACACGCCTACCCTGGTGAGACGCCCCAGGGCCACCGCTACCCACCGACACGCGAGACGCATACACCTCGCGCAGACCTTGAGAAGGACGGCCGAATGAAACCCGGTGACCGGATCACTTTCACCTGGCGACCCGACGAGCCGGTGAACGCCTTCGAGTGCATGCTCGTCACCGCCGGGCGGGAGATTCCGGCTCGCGCCTTCGCCGTTGCTGTCACCGCAGTCGATTCGTCCGGAGAGCGGATAACTCCTGAGAGCGACGCGTGGTTTCATTCCGACCTCCTCGGCACCGACTGCCAGTACGCGCCCGCGTCCGATGCGACGACCGCGTCCCGCCTCAAGGCCTGGACCAGCGCGTCGATCCCTGACTCGTTCCTGATCGAGGCAGTGGCCTGGCCGTCCGGCGGGGATGACATCCCCGTGGTCATCGCCCTCGGGATCTCGGCTGTCCCTGAGGATCCCGGAGCGCCGAGGACCTGGCAGCTCCTCCACCCGCAGGAGAACCACGCATGAGCGAGGAGAACGTCACCATGGCACCCACCGACTTCGTCTCCGTCATCATCGGGTTCAAGGACTGGGGCCTCGAGAGGCTCGAGCTCTCGGTCCGTTCGATCCACGACTCGCTCTCCGGAATCGACCACGAGGTCATCATCTCCGACTACGGCAGCGAAGACGCCGACTCGATCGCGGCGTCCGCGGAACGCGTCGGTGCTCGCCACGAGATCGTCGAGACGAACGGCGAGTGGTCACGTTCGCGGGCGCTCAACGCGGGCGTGCGCGCCTCACGCGGCGAGATCATCCTCGCCACCGACGCGGACATGCTCTTCACTCCGCGCTCCCTGAGCAGGGTGGTCGAACAGATCCAGCAACAGCCCCAGGAGATCGTCATCCTCCAATGCCGGGATCTGCCCATCGGCTACTCCCACGAGGTGGTGAGCCGCGAAGGTTTCGACTGGGAGCGGTTCGCGTCGATCGGTCAGATCCGTCCTCGCTGGGGAATGGGCGGCCTCGTCGCGATCACCCGCGAGAACTGGGAGAGGTTGCGCGGTTGGGACGAGCGGATGCACACGTACGGGGGCGAGGATGTCGATCTCGGCAAGCGCGCCCAGGCATTCGGTTCCCGCATCAACTGGCTCGACGAGCCCGGGATGGGGATGTTCCACATCTGGCATCCCTCGAGCGGAGCGAGCGCCGCCCGCTCGAAGGAAGCAACTGCCGCTATTGCGGAAAACCGACGGATCCATTCCACTGACGCCACGTTCGCTCGGAACCGCGTCCAGCCCCGGTACCTCCCGAAGGGCATGGTGCCGCTGGTGACTGTGCTCGTCGACACCGTCTTCCACGGAGTTACGACCCTCTCCGAGACACTGACCAGCGTCCTCGGGCAGAGCGTCCAGGACATCGAGATCATCGTGCCCGACGACGTCGATGTGCCGGCCGATCCGCGCATCTTGCGCCGCCCGGCGAACGACGTCAGCCCTCGGGGCACCTTCACGACCTCTGTGCGCGCAGGTGAGATTTGGGCCGAGGACCGCCTCGAGAATCTGCTCGCCCTCTGGGCACCCGGGGTCGGACTGATCAGCGATCGCACGGCCCACCTGCTGCGGGACGAGGAGGGAGAGGCACTCGCTCCGCTGAACATCCTTCCCGCCGGGATGCCGTCGCCGCGGACCACCGTGGTGCGCAGCGCGCTCCTCCCCTCCCCCGTCTCGACCTCCTCGGAGAAGTGGAGCGGAGTCATCCGCTCCGTGGCCTCGAGCGGCGCACACTGGGTGCTCCCCGCCAGCAGCCGTCACGTGACCGTGGCGGACCTGATCACCGATGAGGCGATCGCATCCGAGCGAGCGTTCGACGAGCTCACGCTCCGCACGGCATTCGAGAGGTGCGGCCTCACCCCTCCCGAGATGCCTGAGGTGAAGGTCTCGGCGCTCGGCGTGCTGGCCAATGCAATCCTCTTCGGTCGAGCTCTCACCCTCGAGATCGAGGCACCTGGCACCGTCGATGTCACGTCGATCGACGAGCTCGTGGCCGACGATCCTCGATGGAGCCGCCGCAGTGTGCGAACGAGCGAGGGATCGATTCTCGAGCGCGAACTTGTCTGGACCGGCTCGGACGCCACCTATGCAGCAGACGTCACTCGACGTCTGCACGGAACAGGCGCCCTCCTCCGCAGTCGTTACGCGCGGGAGGATGACCTCGCCCCGGAAGACGACAACAATGCTGCGACTTCCCTCGTGCGCACCGTTGAGAAGACGTACGGCATGCCTGGGAAGGACGGGGCATGGCTTGTCGTGTCCGCCGATGGCGAGACCTCGAAGGAGCTCCACAGAGCCCTGTCCTCCGCGCCTTCAGTCACCGTCGTCCTGCGCCGCGTGCTGGAAGTCGATGGCGCCGAGAGCTCGTGGCTGCTCGGCAGGTTCCGAAACGGGAACCCTGCTGAGGCGCTGTCCCTCGCAGCCTCGCTGCCCCATGCCACAAGCGTCTCGGTCATCGAGCTCCCCCTCCGTACCGCAGGAAATGAGGCGACCCGATGAAGTTCACCTATGTGCCGCCGACACCTCAGGGATGGGCGGAGATCCAGACTTCACGCGTCGACTTCGATGCCCACCCACCCGTTGATCGCCTCCGCGTGTGCTGGCCATTGGGCGAGGCCAATGTCGATCGCACGGCGGTCGCAGCCTCCCTCGTGTTCGCGCCCTGGACAGCAGGTCGATGCGATTTCCTCCAGCCCTTCTCTGCGCTCACCGGCCAGCGGATCACGGAGTGGTTCCAGGAGGCCCCGGTGTGGGTCAGCCCGACACCGATCCGCGCAGGCGGACTCTCCTTGCCTCGTGGTCGCCGGCGGTTCCGGCTCAGCGGTGACGGTGGCGATGAGCTGCGGCTGACATTGGTGGACTCACTGCTCGGGAGCAGTGAGTCCGACGAGGAGGTCCGAGTCGCCTCCAACCTCAGCGTATTGATGGCTAATGCTCCGACCACGGCAGCCTCGTTCGCAATGCGTCTCGGGGTGGCCGTCCTCGTTGCCGACTCGCTCTCGGTCAACGAGTTCATCGATCCTGAGTTCGCCGCCGAAGCGCCGCAGTCATTCACCCACGCTCAGCGTCTTCTGGAGAGCGTCGCACTGGGACTCCGCGATGCCTGATCAGACGACTCGTCGGCTTGTCGTCGCTTTCAATTTCCCGCCGTTCACCGACGGCAGCGCCGTCACGGTCGCCAAGCGCATCATCGAGGCGGACGTACCTGTCGATGTCTTCTCGGCGGACCTCAGCTCGGTGCGCGCTCGAGATGAGTCCCTGTGGGACCTGGTGTCACCGTGGATCCGCGATCATCAGACGGTCAAAGTCCCCATCCTCTTCGCCGACGAGCGCAGCCTGGTCCCCTTCGTCACGGCCGGCGAGACTGCAATTCGGAAACGGGGCACCTCGTACGACGAGGTGTACTCAAGATCGATGTGGCCGCACTCCCACTTCCTCGCCGCTCGACTGCGTACAGCCGGACATGCCGACCGCTGGATCGCAGAGTTCTCCGACCCGATCCTGTGGCACGTCGACGGGACACCGCGACCATCGGGAACAACCTCGCTGAAGGGATCGAACCTTCGACTACTGCGCGCTGTCGATCACCGCAGCCAGACATTTCTGCGCAACAACGCAACCGTCCTCGCGTGGGCGCAGTTCATCCCCTTCCTCCTGGCCGACCAGCTTGTCTTCACGAACGAGCAGCAACTGACGGTCATGCTCAGCGACGCGCCGGAATGGATGCGCGCTGGCGTCGAGAAGAAAGCTGTCATCGCTCCGCATCCAACGCTCGGTTCAGAGCACTACCGAGACGAGAGCGAGCCGACCGCCACCCCGAGCAGCAGCCGATACTCCATCGGATACTTCGGCACCTTCTACCCCAACCGGGGCGGCGGCGAGTTCCTCGAGGCCATCAGTCTCCTGCCAGCCGAGATGCGCGAACGGCTTGAGCTCCACGTCTTCACCGCCGATGCAGGCACACTGCTCGACGTCGCCGCGCGACTCAATATCAGCGACTGCGTCCATCGCCGACCTCCCCTGCCATTCCGAGACTTCCTGCGGGTATCCGGGCGCTACGACGCACTCCTCGTCAACGACATCGCCACATCACCGTTCGGAGTGCCATCGCCTTTCCTGCCCTCCAAGTACTCCGATTATGCAGGGAGCTCGGCGGCGACCATGGCGATCACGCTTCCCAGCAGTCCACTCGACAACAAACCCGCCCGTTGGCGCGCCCATGTCGGGGACGTCGACGGAATCGCCAGGATGCTGGCAAGCGCGATCACGGTTGGCTGACTCGCCACCACACTTCTCGTAGTTATTTCTGCCTTACTTGGCGAAGCGATCCGGAAGCTCCTGAGTCCTACAGCAGCACCCCCACGGGGACACATGTATCCCAGCTAATACTTACTAGAAATTTCAATTCCAAACTCATTGCAGCGCCGGGGCATGGAGGCTAATCCGACCTCGATTTACCGGCTCTTCGCAGATGAGGGTGTAGGAGCTGTCAGCGCGGCGGTGTCTGGGTAGACGTCGAGGTCTCCCGATGATGGAAGTTCCTACGCTCGCCATCTGGAAGACCTCGACGTGCTCAACGCTACCTTCACCGCGCCCGATCTCGATACCTTCTGCCAGCTCGACCGCCTGGGCCTGACCGTGACGGGGCAGCGGATCGAGCCGCATCGATCGGTGCTGGAGTGTCGCCTACTCGAACCGGACAACTGGTGCCACGGTTGCGGCCAGCAGGGCGTCTCCCGGGGCACCGTGGTCCGGCGTCTCGCCCACGTTCCGCTGGACTGGACAGCCACGGTGCTGCAGGTCAGAGTGCGCCGATACCGTCGCCCGGACTGCTGCAGCGTGTGGCGGCAGGACACCACTGCCGCGGCCGAGCCCCGGGCCGTGCTCTCCCGGCACGACGCTCTCTGGGCACTCAAGGGCGTGGTAATCGATCGCTTGTCCGTCGCCCGGATCGCCACCGGGCTCTCAGTCGCCTGGAACACCGCCAACGACGCGATCCTGGCCACCCGCCAGGACCTGCTGATCTACGATCCCACCCGCCTTGACGGGGTCCGCGTGATCGGCATGGACGAGCACGTGTGGTCCCACACCCGCCGAGGAAGCAAGTACGTCACCGTCATCATCGACCTGACTCCGATCCGCGACGGAAGCGGCTCCTCCAGGCTCCTGGACATGGTCCCGGGACGCTCGAAGAGAGTGTTCAAGACCTGGCTCGAGGGCCAGACCGCCCAATTCCGGGACGGGGTCGAGGTCGTCGCGATGGACGGGTTCTCCGGCTTCAAGACCGCGACCGCCGAGGAGCTATCCGAGGCGACCGCGGTGATCGACCCCTTCCACGTCGTCGCCCTGGCCGGCGAGAAGATCGATCAGTACCGCCAGCGCTTCCAACAGACCACCCTCGGCCATCGGGGCCGATCTGGGGATCTGCTCTACGGGATCCGGCGCGTGCTGCACACCGGCGCTGACCTGCTCACCAACAAGCAGATCACACGCCTGAAGGCCGTGTTCGCCAGCGACGAGCACGTCGAGGTCGAAGCGACCTGGGGCATCTACCAGCGCATCGTCACTGCCTACCGACACCCCGACCCGGCGACCGGGAAGGGCTCTCTGCAAGCAGTGATCGACGATCTCTCCGAAGGAGTGCCCACGTAGCTCACCGAGCTGATCACCCTCGGCCGAACCTTGAAACGGCGGGCCCTGGACGTGCTGGCCTACTTCGACCACCCCGGCACCAGCAACGGTCCCACCGAAGCGATCAACGGCCGGTTCGAACACCTCCGCGGCACCGCCCTCGGCTTCCGCAACCTCGCCTACTACGTCATCCGATCGCTACTGGACACCGGGGGATTCTGGACCGAACTACACCGTCATCTGCGAAGAGCCGATTTACCTCGAAGATACAGAACGCGGGCACGTCAAGCTACTCACAAGATCTCCATCAATGCCGAGCGAGGAGAATGCGCGGAACCGACCAAAACCTCCGCTAGCCGAAAGTCCCTGAACAACACTATAAAAGTGCATCGAGGGCTGTCACCACCGAGGCTCTGTTGACACTGAAATTGCTCGACATGTCAGGCGTCCCCTCTTCGGCGAGCCCTTGGACGCCGACATAGACCCCACCCTTGTGGCATGCAATGTCATAGAAGAAGTCGTGCGGCATCGCCTCCGTAGCTAGTGCCAGAACGCGAACCCCTTGGGGGCAAAACGCCAAGCTGGAGAAAGCTGCCCCGAGATTCCCGGCGACAACCTTTGCGTCTGCAAAGGTAGCAATTTGCTCTTCGAGGCTCATGCTCTCCGTTGCCACCCGCCGAAAACCGCATTTCTCAAATATCGACCAAATCTCATCCTCATTTCGAAGATGGCGACGTCCGTAGGAATTTCGCGAAAGGTACAGTCTTTCGATGCCCGATCCCTCAACCCCGCGATTCATTCGGGCAAGAAACTCTGTCGCCTCAGGGGCCTTGTGGGCTGGATGCCGGCTTACCAATCCTGGAACGTGCAATTCTTCGAAAACGGCATCCTTGCGAAAATCGTGCAGTAGGACATCATCATCCTGGTATCCAAGGATCCGAAGACTGTCCCGTATCACACGCCCGATCGGACCATTATGGGCATCCACCACGAGTAGCGGTCTCTCCTCGGTGTGCCGTGCATCCAGGAGGCTCAGCCGAGCGAGAGAGTCATACAACCAGTGGCCATAGTTTGCATCCCATGCAGACTTTAGCAACACGTGACGACGCCCTTCGACCTTCCCATAATGGACCGTCGGAGCATCGTAGCGCTTACTGAGCCAGCGTTGCCCACCAGCGACCTGGAAAAACCTCGGCGTCTCTTGCAAGTTCTGCACGCAGTTGAGCGACTCGCTCGCAATATCTCCATATTCATCGGTCACGATACCCCCGAAGGTAACTCGTCCATTGCGGACCGTTGCGGAGTGGGCGGCCGGAAACTCAACCACCCCCTCGCCCACAAGGCCGTCAAGGAGCCTTGAAATCCGCTCGGGGGCATCGAGCAGATTCGCTCGAAGTCTGGCGTACGGAGTGAAGTTAGCGATGGTTACATTGCTAGCGTCCCTAAACTCACTTACATGCTTTCGGGAATACGCCTTCCCCGAATTCAGTTTCTTGCGCAGGACCGCAGTTTTCTGCTGGAATTCAATAGATCCGACCGAATCAAGGATCGCCCTCGAGAAGCGATCCGTAGTGCCATACTCGAAAGTTGCTCCCGTGACAAATCCGGCCAGCTTCAATAACTCGTCGAATGTGCTGACTCCGCGATCCCCGTACTTCGGTCGAAGCGAACCGAAGCTCGTATGCAAATCTTCAACAATATACACTCCGTCGCCCTCTAGGGCGGGGAACAGCGCATTGATTGCAACTGTCTGGTCTGACAGGCGGTGCGTTCCGTCATCAATGATGATCGACGGCCGGGCGTCACCCAACGCTGCACTCAGGTCTGCCATTGTCCAAGACTCGATCTTCACAGGCACAACTCGATCGATGCCAAGCAACTCATGCGACGGTTCTCTGTCGACAATAAGAATGGTCGCACTGGAGAAATATCGGGACCAAGTTCGGGCGGAGCTTGGATCCCTTCCTCCAATCTCCATCAAAGTAATTGGCTTATCCCTCCAGCGCTCGAAAAGGCTTTCATACGAGGATAAGTAGTCGTGGATCGCACTGGACTTATCCGTGCCCTCCTCTACACCTATCGAATCGAGTGAGAGGTGGAGTTCGTCCGACATGTTCCTAGTCCTTCAGTGGGAGAAGTCGCACGGACGGCTCTGACCCGTAAACTTCCATCGGATTGCGGCGACAGTCCTATCAGCAGCCTTCCCGTCCCCATATGGATTAACCGCATTCGCCATCCCCGAGTAAGCCTCGTCGGAGTCCAGCAACAGGGAGACCTCGTCGATCAGGCGCTGCTTGTGTGTGCCGATGAGCTTCACCGTGCCGGCCACGACCGCCTCCGGGCGCTCGGTGTTCTCCCGCATCACCAGCACCGGCTTGCCAAGGCTGGGCGCTTCCTCCTGGACGCCGCCGGAGTCGGTGAGCACCACGTCCGCAAGGCTCAGCACCTGGGTGAACTGTGCGTAGGCGAGCGGCTCGATCAGGTAGACGTTGTCGAGTCCCTGCACAGCCGGCTTGATCGCCTTCCGCACCTTCGGATTCTTGTGGATCGGGAACACCACCGTGAGATCCGGGTACTTGCGCGCCAGCTCGGCCACAGCCTGCCCGATGTCCTCCATCGCAGTGCCGAGGTTCTCACGGCGGTGCGCGGTCACCAGGAGGACTCGGCCTGCCGTGCCCGTCTCCTTGGCTGCGCGGAGGGCTTCCAGGCGCTCATCGTCGAAGTCCACCCGGAGGTGCTCGGTGGCGTACATCAGAGTGTCGATCACGCTGTTGCCCGTGATGACGATGTCGTTCTCGCGCACATCCTCCCGCGTCAGGTTGGCCTTGCTCGTCGAGGTCGGCGCGAGATGGAGGGTGGCGATCTGGCTCGTGAGCTTCCTGTTCGCCTCCTCGGGGAAGGGCGAGTTGATGTCCCCGGAACGGAGTCCTGCCTCGAGATGGATCACCGGGATCTGGCGGTTGAAGGAAGCCACCGCAGCGCCCATCACCGTCGACGTGTCCCCCTGCACGATGACGGCATCTGGCTTCTCCTGCTCGAGGATCTCGTCCACCCCGGAGATCACCTTCGCGACGATGGTGTTCAAGGACTGACCGGCGCTCATGATGTTCATGTCATGGTCCGGGACGATCTCGAACATCGTGTTCACCTGGTCGAGCATCTCGCGATGCTGGCCCGTGACCACGGTGATGCTCTCGAGCTCTCCATCCGCCTCGATCGCCTTGATGATCGGGGCGACCTTGATCGCCTCGGGCCTCGTGCCATAGATGGTCATGATGCGAAGGGTCATGAGTGCCGTCCTCGTTGGTGGGTGGAAGAAGATTTTTTGCGGTCATCGGAACGTCGGTCGCTGGGGAACACAGTTCCAGGGAAACGTTGGGCGTGCATCTGGCGATCGAAGATCGCGGTGAAGGGATCCGGCTCGATCTCAGGGACGTTGTCCGAAACGGTGGGAGTGTTGTCTTCGGGAAGTGAGAGGTTCGATGCGGATCGCTGGGCATCTCCCTGAGCGATCGCGTCCCGCAGGATCGCCATGGCTTCGTCCTGACGGTCTCGAGCCATCCGGTAGGTGAAAGAGCGGTACATCGAGGAGACTTCTTTTGTGTCTCCATCCATCACGACGCGCCCGCGCTCCATCCAGATCACCCGCGAGCACACGTTTTCAATCGCGCGCGGCGCGTGATTGACCATGAAAACTGTCCCGGCGTTCTCCAGCAGCTCGTCCATTTTCGACTTGGATCGCCTGGAGAATGTCGCGTCTCCCGTGGACAGTGCTTCGTCGACCATGAGGATCTTGGGCTGCGCCATCACCGAGATCGCGAACTTCAGGCGGGACGACATACCGGAGGAGTAGGTGCGCATCGGGAGATCCACCGCGTCGCCGAGCGCGGATAGCTCGGCAGCCTGCGGCATGAGCTCTTCTGCCTGCTCGGGCGTCATGCCGAGCGCGAGGAAGCCAAGCTTGATGTTCTCTGCCCCGGTGAGGTCGCTCATCAGTGCGGCACTTACACCCAGCAGCTGGGGGCGTGCGCTGGTGTAAATCGACCCGGCTGTCGGGGGCTCGACCCCCGCGAGCATCCGCAGTAGCGTCGACTTGCCGGAGCCGTTACGGCCGATGATTCCCACGAATTCACCTTCGCGCACCATCAGATCCACGCCGCGCACCGCAGAAACAGAGACCATCGACCGCCGTGGGGCGAGCTTGCCGAGCAGCCCACTCCGCGGGGCCCGATCTGTGCGGGGAACCTTATAGCGCATCCGCACGTGGTGCGCGACGACGGTTAGTGGTGACTCCACTGGTGCGACCCACAGCGATTCCTGGGCGTCGTCATCGTCGAGGGGAGCGTGATCAGCCGAGCTCTCGTCCATAGCTCTCCTCCGCTCGCCAGAAGTACACAAAACCGACCACCAGGATCCCTATTGCCCACAGGATCGCGATCGTCCATGCTCGTAGATCAGGCACCTGGCCGTCCAGCAGGACAGTCCGCATCATGTCGATGATCTGGTACAGGGGATTCATCTCGAGAACCGCGATGGCAGCCGGGTTGTCCACGAAACGTGTAATCGGGAACATCACGCCGGACCCGTACATCAAGAAGCGGCTGACCACTCCGAGCACGTTGGCCATGTCAGGTACGTGGAACCCGATTCGGGCAGTGATGAACAGAAGGCCCAGATTCAGGACAGTCTGGATCACAAAGATCGGGATGAGGAGGATCCATGTGAGCTGAGGGAAGGCGTGTGGTGGGATCGCGATGATCGCGAAGCACATGACCCCCATCGTGAACACGGCAGTCATCGTCGCCTGAAGCACTGCAGCAATCGGAATGGACGCTCTCGGGAAGGTGAACGCCTTGATCATCGCCTTGTTGCTTCGCAGCACGCTCGCACCGCCCGCGATGGAGGTCGACGTCGAACGGAACAGGAGGATCCCGATAAGCAGGAACGCTGGGAAGTTGTCCATGCCGCGACCAGCGTCGAGCACGAGCCCAAAGATGATGAAGTAGAAGCTGGCGTCAACGAGTGGCCGCAGGATGAGCCAGATGTTCCCCAGGCGCATGCGGGAGTTCTGCGTGGATGCCCGGTGGTGGGCGTCGTACCAGATGAAGTGCCTGCGCTGCCACAGCTGGAGTAGGTATTCCCCCAGGGGCGGTCGCACGCCGATCCGCGAGAGTCCGCTGGGATCGAGACCCTTGGCCTCGAGCGCACGCTTCACGTCGGAGGTGCTCTTCACCTCACTCGCCACTGATCGTCTCCTCGGCATCCTGGTGCGCGACCGACCGGTACGCGCGCATGTATCGTCTCATCAATGCCGTCCAGGTCCTCTCGGCGGCCAGCGTCCTGCCGGCGTCGGCAAGGGAATCGCGCCTCGCAGGGTCTGCGAGGAGCTTGATGAGCGACGCAGCCAACGCGACAGGATCGTCTGCTTCGACCGCGACACCGATGAGTTCCCCCTCTCCGTCTGCGATCGTCTCCCGCAGGGCGTTGAGGTCGCTGACGACCACTGGACGACCGAGCGCCAGCGCCTCTGCGGGCTTCTGCGGGGTGACGGTGCGGGTGACCTCAAGATCCTTGCGAGGCACCACGACCACATCCAGCGACTGCACCCACGTACGGGCCTCTGCGAGGGAGACGCGCCCCGGCATGTGCAGACGAGCCTCGAGACCGAGGTCAGCAGCGAGCGCAGCCAATCCAGGGGCAGCGACGCCGTCGCCCACGAGAACGACGTGGAGCTTCTCCCGCAGATCCTCCGGGACTCGGTCATCAGTGACGATCGACGCGACCGCACGCAGCAGGACGTCGAACCCCTCGTAGTCCACGAGTGCGCTGACGGCGCCCACGGCGAGCGCACCATCGGGAATGCTCGATGTCAGCGCGGCACGGGCCTCGGCAGGAGTGAGTTGCTCGTCCAGGAGGGTCTCGTCCACTCCGTTCGGGACCAGCGTGATCTGCCGCGCGGGCACGCCCAGTTCCACGAGAACGTCCGCCATGGTCCTGCTGAGCGTCACCACGGCGCCGGCCTCCCGGGCCAGCGACGCTTCTGCCGAGACGATCCGCTGCACCTTCTCGGACCGGGCCGCCACCTCGCGCGTCTCCGTGCTCCGGTGGGAGGCGATCCAGGTCTGCTCCATGAGGCCGCGCACCTCGAGGATCCACGGGATGCCTGTCGCGACGCTCACCGCCTGGGCGACCAGGGCATTGCGGTAGTCGGTCGTGGCGTGGAGGACGTGCGGGCGGAAGGCTGCGACGAGCCGGAGCGCCTCGGCGACCTCCTGGTCCAGTCGCTCCTCCGGGGTGGCTCCGAGGGTCGCAGGAAGGGTTCTGTGGTAACGGATCCCGTCGACCACGTCCTCGTCCTCGCAGAACGGCTTCCCGACCATCACGGGGTAGCCGGTGCGGGTCAGCGCGAGGGACTCGATTCCCTGTGCCGCGAGGGAGGTGAGGATGTTATGACTGCGCAGTGCGTAACCGGACTGGGTATGCGGCAGGGAGTTCGTGAGGAGGTGGAGGATCCGAAACGGACCGTCCTCGGTCGGCGGCGAGAGCTCCTCCGAGTCGACGGCCGGCACGTGGAGCCGTCGGCCGTCCGCGAGGAGGTCGAGCTCGCTGCGCAGTCGGAGTGCCTGAGCGGTCGTGCCGCGGCCTGCGGCATCGAGGGCCCTCACCGCACCGGTGAGATCGCCCTGGGCCCACAGCCCTCGAGCGCGAGTGGTCGCCCCAGCATCCGGAGGGAGGAGATCGACGCGGTCCAGGAGCACGGCGACCTCTCCGGCAATGCGGGATCTCGTCGCCCGGGTGTCGGCTACGTGCGAGAGTGCCGCAGCTTCCTGCCCGGCCATGTAGGCGCCCAGCGCGGCGAAGCCCGCTCCGCGAGGCAACCGCTCGGCGACGGACTGCATACCGTGTCCCAGCCGGCGTCGCGCCGCCATCGGGAGCCGTCGACTCACTTGAATAGCGAGCAGGGCCGGATCATCCAGCAGATGCTGCACCGCTGACTGCACGAGGAGTCGTGCGTTGCGCGCGAGCAGGCGTGGATGCGGCACGTTTCCCCTCGAAGATCGAATGGCCCCTTGGACCCTTTCGATCTTAGCCGGGTGCCGCCTGCGGAGCCGTGTCCGAGCCCTCTGTTCCCGCTGGCTGTTCACTTACCCACCACCGGGCGGCGTCCTTTCACCTGGTGGTTTCCCGGCGGCCACCCAGCGTAAAGCGCGGAATCCCGGGTGGCCGGAGCCAGGACGCCACGCTCATCCCCCCGCCGACCTCTCACCTTCCGAGGAACTCCCGCAGCGCCTCCGCCTGGTCCCGCACCGCGAAGCCGGTCGCCTCGATCTTCGCCAGGTCCAGCACGGAGCGGCGGGGGCGGGGGGCGATGCTACCGTCGCCCTCGGAGCGGTGCTGCGCGGCATAGTAGTCGGCGGTCGGCACCGGGGTCACGCGCCCCGGGTCGTGGCCGGTGAGGGTGAAGACCTGCTGCGCGATCCCGGCCCAGCTCGTCGGCTCGCCGGCGGCGGACAGGTTGTAGGTTCCCGGAGCGGGGCGCACCGTGAGCAAGTGCTCGATACCGGCGGCGAGGTCCTCGGTGAAGGTCAGGCGCCCGATCTGATCGTCGACCACGTTCGGGTCGATGCCGCGCTCGGCGAGGCTCGCCATGGTGGCCACGAAGTTCCTCCCCTCCCCCACCACCCAGCTCGTGCGCACGATGTAGTGGTCCGGGAGGGTCTGGACGACGCGGTCGCCGGCGGCCTTTGTCTGACCGTAGACGCCGAGCGGGCTGAGCGGCTCGTCCTCCGCATGCACCTCGAGCGTCCCGTCGAACACGTAGTCGCTCGAGACGTGCACGAGCGTCGCCCGCTGCTCGAGCGCCGCCGCGACAAGGCGAGCCACGCCGTCGGCGTTCGTCACCCACGCGTCCCGTCGGCCGTCGGGCGTCTCCGCGAGATCGACCGCCGTGTATGCGGCGGCGTTGACGATCACGCCGTACGGCGAGAAGTCGAAGCCGGCCACGGACTCGGCATCCGCCACGTCGAGGCGGTCCCGGCCCACGAGGTCCACGTCGGACCGCTCTGCCCAGCGCCTGGCGAGCGCCCTGCCCAGCTGCCCGGTCGCGCCGACCACGAGGGTGCGCCGGGGCGGGACCGGGGTGACGTCCTGCAGGCGCGGGTGGGCGAGGTCCTTGGCGGAGAGCTCGGCCTGCTCGAGCGGGATCGGCCAGGGAATCGCGACCGTCTCGTCGGCGAGGTTCAGGAAGGTGTACTGGGCCTGCGCCGCCGCGGACCAGTGGTCGGTGACCAGGTACGTGTACGCGGCCGGGGCCTCGAGGGTCTGGAAGGCGTTCGCGACGCCGCGGGGCACGAAGATCGCCGTCTCCGGGGTGATCTCATGCCAGTAGGCCGTGCCGAAGGTCTCACCCTCGCGCAGGTCCACCCAGGCGCCGAAGACCTTTCCGGTGGCGACGGAGATGTACTTGTCCCACGGCTCGGCATGGAGTCCGCGCGTGACGCCTACGGCCTGGTTGAAGGAGATGTTGTTCTGCACCGGCTGGAGGTCCGGGAGGCCGGCGGCGAGCATTGTCGAGCGCTGCCAGTTCTCCTTGAACCAGCCGCGGGTGTCCCCGTGCACGGGCAGGTCGAGGACGAGCAGCCCCGGGATCGGGGTCTCGTGGACGGCGAGCTCCGCCACGGTCACTGCCCCGCCTTCGCGTACTTCGCCTCGGTCTCGGCCTTCTGGCCGCGCCACCAGTCCTCGTTCTCGCGGTACCAGTCGATGGTCGCGGCGAGCCCGGCCTCGAAGTCCCGGTAGGCCGGGGTCCAGCCGAGCTCGTCGCGCAGCTTCGTGGAGTCGATCGCGTAGCGCAGGTCGTGGCCGGGACGGTCGGTGACGTGGTCGTAGTCGTCGGCCTCCCGGCCCATCTGCTGCAGGATCAGCTCCACGACCTCCTTGTTCGACTTCTCGCCGTCGGCGCCGATCAGGTACGTCTCCCCGAGGCGGCCCGTCTCGAGGATGGTGAGGACAGCGCTGGAGTGATCGTCGGCGTGGATCCAGTCGCGCACGTTCTCCCCGGCCCCGTAGAGGCGGGGGCGGATGCCGTCGATCAGGTTGGTGATCTGGCGGGGGATGAACTTCTCGACGTGCTGGCGGGGGCCGTAGTTGTTGGAGCAGTTCGAGATCGTCGCCCGCACCCCGAAGGAGCGCACCCAGGCGCGGACCAGCAGGTCGCTGCCGGCCTTCGTCGAGGAGTACGGGCTCGAGGGGTTGTACGGGGTGTGCTCGGTGAAACGCTCGGGGTCGTCCAGCTCCAGATCCCCGTAGACCTCGTCGGTCGAGATGTGGTGCAGCCGCGTGCCGTGCGTCCGCGCCGCCTCGAGCAGGGTGAACGTGCCGACGAGGTTCGTCTGCAGGAAGGGGCTCGGGTCGTTCAGAGAGTTGTCGTTGTGGGACTCCGCGGCGTAGTGCACGATCGCGTCGCCGTCGCCGGTGAGCGGGGCAACCAGCTCATCGACGAGGGCGGCGTCGGCCACGTCGCCCTCGACCAGGCGCACCCGATCCTCGGGGAGCCCGGCGAGGGATGCGCGCGATCCGGCGTAGGTGAGCTTGTCGAGCACGGTGACGCGGGCGTCGGTGTGCGCGAGGACGTGGTGGACGAAGTTGCTCCCGATGAAGCCGGCGCCGCCGGTGACGAGCAGGTGGGGGGACGTCATGAGGGCATCTCCTGGTCCGGGGACGGCTGGGCGTGCACAGGGCGCTGGGCGAGCTCGCGCTCGAGCATGTCGAGCAGGTACCGCCCGTAGCCGGACTTCACGAGCGGCTCGGCCCGCTCGCGCAGCTCGTCGTCGCTGAGGAAGCCCATGCGCCAGGCGACCTCCTCCGGGGCGCCGATCGAGAGGCCCTGCCGCTTCTGCACGGTGCGGATGAACTCGCCGGCCGCCGCGAGATCGTCGAAGGTGCCGGTGTCGAGCCAGGCGGTGCCGCGGGTGAGGACCTCGACCTGCAGGGAGCCGTCCTCGAGGTAGGTGCGGTTCAGGTCCGTGATCTCGAGCTCGCCCCGGGCGGAGGGCGCCAGGGCCTTCGCCCGCTCGACCACTGTGGAGTCGTAGAAGTAGAGGCCCGGGACGGCCAGGTTCGAGCGCGGTTGGGCCGGCTTCTCCTCGAGGGAGAGGGCGCGGCCGTCGGCCCCCATCTCGACCACGCCGTATGCCCGCGGATCACTCACCCAGTAGCCGAAGACGGCGGCACCTTCGAGCTCCGAGTACCGACGCAACTGAGACCCCATACCCTGACCATAGAAAAGGTTGTCGCCTAGCACCAGCGCGGCCCTTTCACCACCCAGGAACGCCTCACCCAGTACGAACGCCTGCGCGAGACCGTCCGGCGAGGGCTGGACCACGTACTGCAGGCGCACCCCGAAGCGTTCCCCGTCGCCGAGGACCCGCTGGAACGCGGCCTGGTCCTGCGGGGTGGTGATGACCAGGATGTCCTGGATCCCGGCGAGCATCAGGGTGCTCAGCGGGTAGTAGATCATCGGCTTGTCGTAGACCGGCATCAGCTGCTTCGAGACGCCGATCGTCAGGGGGTGCAGACGCGAGCCGGTGCCGCCCGCGAGGATGATTCCGCGCATGCACCCAGTATGACAGCCCGCAACTCTCAGGCACCGTCATCCTGCAACCTAAGACCAGCCACGCTCTCCACGGCACGCGATGCACGCGGCGATCCCTTCGAACCGATGGGATTTCGATCCACCCTCCCTCAATCCCAGTCGACAGCATTACGTGGATCCATATTCCCATCGGGAAATAATATACGAGACCGCCAGAACGAGAAGTTGACATCGATCTTCTCAACTATGACTAGTATCACTAGGCGTCTTCATTGAGCGGTACGTCGAATACGCGAGTAGCATCAACGTCGCCACTCCAACGCAGAAAGATAGTTGCGCGATTAACGGCGACATCTTGAGGGATCCCCTCAAAGAGATGCCGACTCTCTTGCAAATAGGCAGTCCTGGTTAACATCGAGCCACCAGCATATACGTAGATCGCAGATTCGCATGACCGCGGTAGATCCTCTAGTTCCACAACTAGTCTGCCCTCAGTATCAGTTCTACTCATTCGAGCTCTGACGCCCGAGAGATCTACTTTCGCAACTTCGTCACTGAACGTCCACGGGGCCACTTCCAGACTATTCTGAGGCACCGGTTCGCGCCGCGGCGAGTACAAAGAAACAGAAACGTCACCACTGAGGGCATCGCCTTCTAGAACTCGCACCGGAATATCAGGGGGCATGTAAACATCTTGAATAGACTCCGTCACGATCAGTAGCGAGCGGACGGACGCCTCGTTCTTGGCCGCCAGCCGCGCAACCCTTTCAATCAGCGCACCATGCCAGGCATCCGGCAATCGCCCGCGCCAGGAATCCACATTGTACCCAACGCGCTCGACTGCGAGCCGATCGAAATCGAACGTAGGAATGGATCTCCTTCTAACCTCCTGCGTAAGAGCTAGATTCTTCTGGTCGTGATACTTCTCGTTCGCTCGCTCCGCGGAAGCAACTTCCCAGATCCCCACATTGCCTTCTGACCTAAAATCCTCAGGCCAGGGCTTCGCCTCCAGTGGAAGTGCGTTCAGATCAGAATCGGCCTTCTCGATAATATCGAAAATGACCCGTCCGTTGGAGTAATCGTGCGCGTTCAACATTGCTGATGCAGCTTCGAACTCGGGGCGCGCCAGCGGGTAGAGTGTTCGCGTCCCGCCAACCCTCATCCACTCGACGTTCCCCGCATGGGCCCGGCTCCTATACTCGTCAAACGAGTACTCGAGCTGATCGATAACTCCGCCTTGAACGATCGACATCGAGTTAACAAAGGAGTTTTGCGCGGACACATAGAAATCGGCAGGTATTCGCGCGTCCTTCACAAGATGCTCGAACAAACTCGCCAGGTCCTCGCGCGATCGGTCCGGAGTGCCGAAAGCCCTATTCCACCAAAGCGGAAATCCTGCTTTATATCCGGCGCCGATATAGCTCCTATAGTACTCCCCGCCCATGCCCATAAAGCTGACTTCGTTTTTCTGCTCAACGAGCGATGCGCGCGGAGAGATTTCAAACACTTCATTCGCTCTCGAGTCAAGTGTGTCGTCAAGGACTTCCTGGAACGTCGCAGGAACCGCGACACCATTCCCCGACACCTTCCAATCGAGTCCATAACGGTCAACCATCTTCGAGGCCAGCTCTAGGTCGCGCCGGAAAACTTCCCCACTCGCACCTATCGCTGTCGATCGATCGGAGACCACTTCGAGGTCGTCGGCAATTCCTCCTGCTGCAAATACGGCCATCAGCGCACGGGAGTCTCTGCCGCCTGAAAGGGAGAAAGTTCTCCGCTCTGCGCCCACAAGCGCCGCCTTGGAGTCCTCAACCATCCCCTCAATGCCACGCTCAATGAGCGTGTCATAGTCCAGATCATCCAGCAGCGGTTCTGGCCGGTCAAGGATGCCTACTCCGCTACGCCCAGCAACGATGGCCGATTTGCGCGGGAGCACCTGGATCCCTGACGAGAACGTTCGATCGGAAGATCTAGTCCGAAATAATGCCACATTGCTGACCAGGTGCGGCAATGCAACGTCCCAGTTTACTTCCCCCGTAGACAATCCCCTCTTTCCTAGTTCAGAAAGTACGCCTCGCTGAGTAAGTCCAGCAATTAGAGTTGAACGCCCCGGGTGCGCGCGCGACGACACGA
Organism: Brachybacterium sp. J144; assembly: GCF_036321705.1. Classification (NCBI taxonomy): domain Bacteria; kingdom Bacillati; phylum Actinomycetota; class Actinomycetes; order Micrococcales; family Dermabacteraceae; genus Brachybacterium; species Brachybacterium sp. J144. The sequence goes on along the minus strand of NZ_JAZDCG010000022.1, from coordinate 51,888 downwards.
TTGCGTAATGCACTCTGCCGAAGCCGAAATAGTCAGACATGATCATAAAGTCGCCATTATCAGCTCCGCTCCTAAGAATCGCCATCCATTCGCCAGTTCCTCGAGCGAGATCTACCAGCTGAACGGAACTCGGAGGTAGGTCACCCAATTTATACGCCCCAGCATAGCTGGCTGTTTCAACGTGTCCAGAAAGGCCGAGGAGCACCCAGTCCTCAAGTCCAGGAAATCGCCTTGAACTTGGCATCGAGCCGATGCCATCTATGACTACTACTTCCATCATCCGTCGCCGGGGGGAATGCTGCATCTACAAAACCTTCCTTTCGTTCATCGAATGTCGATACTCTTGCATGGAGCACCTCTCATACATTGGAATGTCGCGTCCAAATGAAACTTTATTCACCTTGCCTTGAACACTACACGCAAGCTCGAGGATCAAGTCGATCGAGAGGTGGACGTTCTTGCCATGGGTTGATAGCTCGCCAATCTTCATCGATAAGATCGGTACTACAATTTTGATTAGAATGGATAGTGACGGCATGCTTGGCGTGATGTCGATCATACTTGCAGAGTTGGGATTGGACAACAACCTCGTCTCGTCTCAGAGTCGCACAACGAGTGCGGAAGCCTTTGACCGCGGTAGCAGGCGAGCAGGGCCTGATGAAGACCTGGGTCAATCCGGAAAAAACTCCGGTCGCCCCCAACAGCCTCCAGGACGGATCGTCAAACATCAGTGATGCGATTCTGTAGGCTCTGCAGAAAGTTGCGAGCTTAACGTTCCGTGCCCGAATGAACTATGCGCGGGTCACATGAGAAGTGCAGGCCGTCCCCGACAGTCTCGTCCATCGATGTTGTAACCCCGAGGACTTAGGGAGAAAGTCGCTACTTAATTTTTCAACACAGATCGCGCGTGCCTACTTAATGCGCTTGCATTCTGCTGTAGATAGAGCGACTGCCCGTCGCCAGTCTTTCCGATGCCTGCTGTAATCAATTGCGAGTGTCGCCGAATCGACCGAGGTACTGAAGGCGTCGACACCGGGACTGAATTTGCTGCTTTAGAAATTATTCTCATGCTCCTTTCTCCCGTGATGATGATTCCGCGCATGTCGGCCAGTATGTCAAAGGGGTGTGGCGAGCGGGGGTGCATCTCGCGTCGTCGCAGGTGAGGACAGATGACCGCCGGCCGATCCCCCGACCCTCTGCCATGGCCCGTAACCGAGGCGGAGACCGCTCACCCCGCCCGCTCCCCGATCAGGCTGAGCCGGTCGTCGGCGAACACCGCCACCCGGCCGGGGGCGACCGGGGTGACCCACCAGACCGAGTCGGTCGTGGTGAGCGATCCGGTGACCCGCCCCGTCGCCGAGTCGACGGCGAGGACCCGGCGGGCGTCGGCCTGGTCCTCACCGACGAGGAACGGGTTGCGCCCCGTGTCGCCCTCCGGCGCGTAGTACACGGCGACGGCGCCGTGTGCAGCGTCCACTCCCGGGATCGAACCGCCGGGGACCTCGAGGGTCCAGATCTCCTCCGCCGTGGCCGGATCGACGCCACGGAGCCGCTGCTGCTGTCGCTGCACCACCACGTCCGTTCCGGGCACCCCGGCGACGGCGTCCGCGTTGACCGAGAAGTAGGCGAGCGGCCCGATCTCCTGCCAGGCCCCCGTCGCAGGGTCGATCGCCGCCGCGTCGCCGACCCGGCGGGCCCGAGCCCCGCTCTCCGGCTCCTCCGCGGTCGCCTCGGCATCGTCCGGTGCCGCGTCGTCGTCCCCGATCTCGAGACCTGCGTAGATCCAGTCGCCCACGGCCACCGAGCTGTCCAGGCAGGGGGCGTCCTCCTCCCAGTCCACCTCCCCGCTCGCGCTCCAGCCGCGCAGCCGGCACATCCCGGCCTGCGCCGACGGCTCGCCCTCGACGACCACCACGTCGCCGAGCACGGCGATCTTCGTCCCCGCCTCGGTCGTCTCGAGCACGGACCCGGTGGCGGGGTCGACGAGCGACACCGGGCCCAGCTGCTCGCCCGTCTGCCGCCCCGCGAACACCGCGCCGACCTCGGGGATCTCCCGCGGTGCATCGTCCGCGAGATCCGTCTGGCGGTAGAGGACCGACAGCAGCGCAGCACCGCTCTGCCCCGGCATCGACCAGACCTCTGCCCCGTCAGGACCGATCCCCACGACACGGCACGTGGACTCGTCACGACGGTCCGCGCAGCTGGTGACCACGAGCGTCCCCGCGAGCGAGGCGATCGGATCTGCGAACGCCCGGTCATCCACGTCGAGGTCCACGCCCTCCCCCGCGAGCGTCGACCAGGTCCACAGCAGCTCGCCCTCGGGAGAGATCCAGCGGGCCTCGACGCTATCCCCCGACCCGGAGAAGCGCGCGAGCACGTGCCCGTCGGCCGCGACCTCGAACCCGCGGGCGCCGCCGAAGGTGCTCGCCTCCTGCACCCACAGCTCTTCGCCGCTCGCCACGTCCACCGCGTGCAGACCCGCCTGATCCGTGAACAGCATCCGCTCGCCGTCGGAATGGATCACGCCGACGAGCCCGTCGGTGCGGAGGACCCAGAGCGGATCGCCGCTGCGCTCGAGAGCCGCGACGCGCCACGGCACCACGACGGCAAGCGCGAGGGCGAGCACCAGCAGCATCGTGCCGAGGACGCGCCAGCGGGTGGTCGGCAGCGCCGAGAGACAGACGAGCATCCCCAGTGCGGCGAGCGCGAGGGCGAGCAGGTACGCGATGAGCCCCCAGCCTGTCCACAGCACCATGCCGATCGCCACCGCTCCCCCGAGCACGACCGCCGCCCCGACGCCGAACTGCCGAGTCCGCTGCCCGTCCCCCATGAGCCCTCCCCCGATGACCTCGCTCCGGGCGGTTTCCGGTCCCGGCTGGTCAGGATATCGGGGGTGGCGGGGGCGGGATGGGGAGGAGACCCCATGGGGTTTCGCGGGGCCGTCGAGCCTGCCTCGCGGTTGCGCGCTGTGCTTCCCCTCGTGGAAGCACAGCGCGCATCGGCGAGGCCCACCGACGGTGGGCCGCTTCTCTCACGTGTCCGCAGGGGGAGGCCAGTGACCCGCGAGTCCCGGGGTTGGCTATGAGTTGACCCTCCGGATGCCTGCACGTCCCGCCGCTAGGCTCGCCCTGCTGCTCGACGTTTCCCTGCGGGAGCAAGGCCGTCGCACCGGAGGTTTCGCCCGCTGAGCGTTCATGACGGGAAGCTCGCCGGGCAAAACGGTGAGGGATGGGGCTTGGGCGGGCTGTGGTTGGCGGGCCGGGGCGAGCGACGCCGTCGGGATGGGCTGTCCGCCGATGGGATCCCAGCGGCCCGTGCCCGGCACAGAGCGGGGCTAGGGCCGCTCACGTCCCGTTGGTGGACAGCCCGGCCGGAACCGGACCTCCCCAGCCCGGCCGGGACCGGACCTCCCCAGCTCCACCGGAACCAGACCCCCAGGCCAGCCGGGACCCGACCTCCCCACCCCGACCGAGACCAGACCCCCCACCCCCGTCGGCCGCCCCGCCGACCCCCTCAGCAGTCGCCGACCAGCCGCAGCAGCACGCGGGCGCCGAAGCGGATGGCGTCCACGGGCACGCGCTCGTCGATGCCGTGGAAGAGGGGGGCGAAGTCGAGATCAGCGGGCAGCTGGAGCGGGGCGAAGCCGTAGCCGTCGATCCCGATCTGGGAGAGCTGCTTGTTGTCGGTGCCGGCACTGAGGCAGTAGGGGATCAGCTCGGCGCCCGGGTCCTCGGCGAGGATCGAGCGGTGCATCGCCTCGACGAACGCGGTCTCGTGCGGGGCGTCCAGCGACACCCCGATCTTGTCGATGATCACCTCGACATGCTCACCGGAGAGCTCGTCGATGAGCTGCAGCAGGTCGTCCTGGTGGCCGGGGAGGAAGCGGCAGTCGAGCTCCGCCTCCGCGACCTGCGGGATGACGTTGCCCTTGTACCCGGCGTGGAAGGTGGTGACGTTCGCGGAGTCGGCGAGGGTGCCGGCCACGAACTGGCGCGCCCCGCCGAGCAGCGGCAGGAACGACTCCGCGTCGTCCTCCTGCCACGGCGTGCCGGTGATCTCGGAGACCCGGTCGAAGAGGGTGCGGACGCTCGCCACGTACTCGCGCGGGAACTCGTGCGCGTCGATCGCGGCGACCGCCTGGGAGAGGCGCACGATCGCGTTCTCGTCGTTGGGGACCGAGCCGTGGCCCGCGCGTCCGGTCGCGCGCAGCTTGAGCCAGGCGTAGCCCTTCTCGGCCGTCTGCAGCAGGTAGGCGCGGACGTCCTCGCTCGTGTCCTTCCGCGGCAGGGTGATGGAGTAGCCGCCCACCTCGCTGATCGCCTCGGTGCAGCCCTCGAAGATCTCGGGGTGGTGCTCGATCATCCAGCGGGAGCCGTAGGTGCCGCCCGCCTCCTCGTCGGCGAACATGACGATGACCAGGTCGCGCGGCGGCTTCTGCCCGGTGCGGGCGAGGTGGCGGACGACCGCGAGGATCATCCCGTCCATGTCCTTCATGTCCACGGCGCCGCGGCCGTAGAGCATCCCGTCGATCACCTCGGCGGCAAAGGGATCCACGGACCAGTCCTCCGCCGCGGCGGGCACCACGTCGAGGTGGCCGTGCAGCACCAGGCCGCCGCGCTCGCGGTCCTCGCCCTCGAGACGGACGACGACGTTGGCGCGGCCCGGCGCGGACTCGAGGATCTGCGGCTTCAGGCCCACCTCCTCGAGCTGGGCGACGACGTACTCCGCCGCTTCCCGCTCCCCCGGACCCCAGGTCTCCGGGTCGTGGCCGCCGTAGTTGGAGGAGTCGATGCGGATCAGTTCGCGAGTGATGCGCACCGCCTCGTCCTGGACGAGGGCGAGCTGCTCGGGGGTGGGGTCGGCGAGGGTCACGCGGTGGGTCCTTCCAGCGGGGTCGAGGTCGGGGTCGGGGCGGCGGTCAGCTCCGCGAGGAGCCGGCCGACGGGGGTCTGGGCGGGGACGGGGGCCGACGGGGTGTCGGCGCCGGTATCGGAGGCAGCCGGAGTTCCGGTCGCGGCCGGTGCGTCGGTCGTGGCGGCGTCCACTCCCAGCAGAGCACGGATCCGCTCGGCGCGGGAGACGTCGCCGGTCGCGGCGGCGAGCTTCGCGCGGCGGGCGTCGGCCGAGAGCGGGGTGCCGGGAGCACCGTGGGGTCGCTGCACCGAGGCGCGGTGGACGGCGCCGCGTGCGGCGTGCACCTCGACCTCGGCCCAGAAGTCGCGGCGCCCGCCGGGCAGGGGCTCCCCGGGGACGTGCTCGCGGCGCACCTTGGCGGCGAGGGCTGTGACCTGCGGGTCCAGGGGGCGCGGGGACAGCTCGGCGAGGTCGGGGGTGCGGCCCAGCAGGATCAGGGCGAGGATCGCCTCGGCGCTGAAGCGGGCCTCCTCCCCGGTGGCGGGGGCGATGTGGACCAGGGCGGCGTCGGCCCCCGGGCGGACCCGCACGACGACCTCGCGAATGGCCTGCGGGTCGAGAGCGGGGGCGAGATGCGCAGCGGCATCCGCCATCGACATGGCGGCCGAGCAGAACGGGAACCGCTTCTGCCAGATCCCCGGGCTGTGGATCGCCCAGGACTCCCCGAACCCCTCGACGAGCGCCGCCCGCTCCCCCTCCCCCACGCCGAAGGCCGCGAGCAGGCCGGAGAGGCCGGTGACCGCGGCGTCGGCCGTGTGCAGACCCGACTGGGCCCACTGCACCGCCTCCACCCCGGCCTGTGCCGCGAGGCCCGCGTGCAGCGGCTTGCCGGGGGTGCCGAACTGGGCCCGCACCCCGCCGGAGCGGGACGCGGCGATCGAGAGGGCGGTCGCGGTCTGCTCGGCGTCCAGGCGGAGCAGGTGCGCGCCCGCGGCCGCCGCGGCCACCGCCCCGGCCGTGCCGGTGGGATGCCAGCCGGCGGCGTAGTGCGCCGGGCCGAGGGTGCGGCCGAGGCGCGCCATCGCCTCGAGGCCGACCACGTAGGCGGCGTACAGCTCGTCGAGCAGGCGGTCGTCCGCGGCGAGGGCGAGGAGGGTGGGGACCAGCACCGCGGAGGGGTGGCCGCGGACGTCCTCGTGAGTGTCGTCAAGATCCAGCAGATGCGCCTGGAAGCCGCCGACCAGCGCCGCGTGCGCCGCGGTCAGCCCCGGGGTCGCGGGGTCCGTCGGATCCCCGGCACCGATCACGGGGCGGGGCACGGCCGGTGTGCCCTGGTCGCGGGCCCAGGCGAGCAGCCGGTCGCGGTCGGCGAGGGCGGAGGGGTCCTGGGCGACGGCGAGGGACGCGGCGATGACGTCGCTGAACGCCTCCGCGGCCGCCTCCCGCAGCGCCCCCGCGCTCGCGCGCCCTGCGGCCGAGGCACCCCCGTCGGCCGCCGCGCTCGCGCGATCGCCGTCGCCGAACGGATCGGCGGCGGTGACCGCGCGGGCGAGGACGCCTGTCATCAGCCCGGCAGACCCTGCGGGTCCAGCGGCGAGGCGCCCTGCGGACCGGAGCCCCGCCCGTCGGACCCCGACTCGTCGGACCCCGTCGGCCGCAACACCCCACCCGTGGCGTGCTCGCGCAGGAACCGGCGCGTGCGCTCCTCGCGCGGCTCGCGGATCACCTGGCGGGCCGGGCCCTCCTCGACGATCCGACCCTCGTCGATGAACACCACCCGATCCGCGACGTCGGCCGCGAAGGCCATCTCGTGCGTGACGATGACCAGGGTGATCTCGCGGTCGGCGAGGTCGCGGATCACCGCGAGCACCTCGCCGACGAGCTCGGGGTCCAGGGCGCTGGTCGGCTCGTCCAGCAGGATCGCCGCCGGATGCACGGCGAGCGCCCGCGCGATCGAGACCCGCTGCTGCTGACCGCCGGAGAGGGTCACCGGGAACTGGGTCTGGGTGGCGCCGACGATGCCCACGCGCTCGAGCAGCTCGCGGGCCTCCCGCTCGGCGTCGGCCGTCGCCACGCCCTTCGCGGTGAGCGGGTCCATGACGTTCTGCAGCGCGGTGCGGTTGCGGAACAGGTGGTAGCTCTGGAACACCATCGCGGTCTTCGAGCGCAGCGCCCGCACCTGCTCCCGAGGGATCCGCGGGGCGGTGACGCTCGCGCCATCGATCTCGATGGTGCCGGAGTCCGGGGACTCGAGCAGGTTCAGGCAGCGCAGCAGGGTGGACTTGCCCGAGCCGGACGGCCCGATGATCGCCACCACCTCGCCGCGGCCCACGTGCAGGTCCACGCCGTCCAGGACGGTGTTGTCGCCGGACCTCCCGCGGAAGGTCTTCGACAGGCCGGTCACGTCGATCATGCTGCGCTCACCTCACGTATGCGCGGCTGAGCCGCTTCTCGAGTCGGCCCTGCAGGAAGGAGTAGCCCACCACCAGCAGCCAGTACACCAGGCCCACCACGAGGAAGGTCTCGAAGAACCGGAAGCTGGCCGAGGCGATGATCTTCGCCTCCGCGAACAGCTCCGTGAGCCCCAGGGTGAAGGCCACCGACGTCTCCTTGAGCAGGGAGATGAAGATGTTGCCCGTCGCCGGCAGGGCGTTGAACGCCGCCTGCGGGATGATGTAGCGCCGGTACACCTGCGGGGAGGACATGCCGGTCGCGAGACCCGCCTCCAGCTGGCCGCGGTCCACGCTGGTCAGCGCCGCCCGGAAGATCTCCGCGAGATAGCTCGACTCCTTGAGCGAGAAGCCGATGATCGCGGCGGTCAGCGCGTCCATCGTGGACATGGCGGGGATCAGCTGCGGCAGGCCGTAGTAGATGAGGAACAGCTGCACCAGGGTGGGGATGCCGCGGAAGAACGACACATACACCTGGGCGAGCGGGTCCAGCACCGGCACCCGCAGGAACCGGATCATCGCCACGAGCAGGCCGATGAGGATCGCGAAGGCCATCGAGACCACCGCGATCAGCAGCGTGACCGGCAGGAGCTTGAGCAGCTGGGGCAGGACCTCCAGCATGTACCCCGGATCGAGATCGATACCCATGGATCAGCCTCCGGTGTAGCCCTCGGGCTCGGTCACCACGTCGTCGCCGTAGTACTTCTCCGACAGCTCCAGGAGCGTGCCGGCCTCGCGCAGCGCCGTGATCTGCTCGTTGAACTGGGCGACGAGCTCCGAGCCCTTCTCGAACGGGAAGGCGACGGACTCCCAGGCGATCGGCTCACCCACGAACTTGAGGTCCGCGCCGGACTTCTGCATCTCCGCGTAGAAGATGCCGGAGGACTGGATGTAGCCGTCGACGCGCCCGGCGAGCAGGTCCTGCATCGCCCCGTCACGGGTCTCGTAGGTGCGGATCTCGACGTCCACGCCGTTCTCCGCCGCCCAGGTCTCCAGGTGGGTGGTGTTGTTCGAGCCGAGCACGCCCGCGATGGTGTGGCCGGCGATGTCCGCGAGCTCGTTCAGCTCGGTGTTCGAGCCGAGCGCCCCGACGACCGCGCCCATGTACGCGTAGGGCTCGGTGAAGTCGTACTGGGCCGAGCGCTCCTCGGTGACCGCGACGTTGTTCGCGACGGTCTCGAGCTTGCGCGCCTCGAGCTGGCCCATCAGGCCCGAGAAGTCCGCGTTGGTCCAGGTGACGGAGCGGCCCAGGGCCTCGGCGATGGTCTCGATGAGCTCCACGTCGAAGCCGATCAGGGTGCCGTCCTCCTGGTAGGAGTTCGGGAAGGACTGGCCGGTGGAGCCGGCGCGGATCGCGCCGCTGTCGTCGCCGCCGGAGCAGGCGGCGAGGACCGGCGGGAGGGCCAGGACCGACAGGGCGGAGAGGGCGAAGGTGCGACGCTTCATGAGGAGAGTCCTTCCAGGAGGTCGGCGTGACGGGTGCGCCAGCCGGCGTAGGCGGGGGGATCGAGGGGGCGGAGATAGAAGCTGGTGAGATGGCCGAGGCCGAGGTCCGCGCTGCCGACGGGCTCGAAGCCGAGGCGCTGATAGTAGGCGCCCAGCCACGGATGGTCGGCGGCCGTTCCGAGGGAGACCGCCGGGGCGTGCAGCTGCGGGATCAGCACCTGGTCGATGAGGGCCTGGATCAGCAGCGCCCCGGTGCCCTTCGGGGCGAGGGTCGGGTGCGCCGCGAGCCAGCCGATGTGCGGCAGGCCCAGGTGCCCCGGGTTCGGGCCCCACGGCAGCCGGAGGGAGATGGAGCCGACGAGGGTAGCGGCGGGGGTGGCACCGGCGGAGGCGGCGCCTGCGCTGGTGACGTCGGCCGTGATGGCGTCGACCGTGAGCCCGTAGGCGAGGTTCTCCCGCAGGTGGCGGGAGATCTGCGCGTCGTCCGCGGTCGCGGCGGCGAAGTGGACGCCCAGCCGCTCCGGCTCCGCATAGGCGGCGTGGAGCAGCTCGCGGTACTCGACGAGGTGGGACTCGTCGAGCAGCACGAGGGTCGGGCTGGAACCGGCGGGCGCGGTCATGCGCTCTCCGGTGCGGGCAGGGCGTCGTCGGCCGCGGCGAGCACGGCGTCGATCGCGTCGGCCGTCTCCCCGAGGTAAGCCGTCGCCTCGAGCCAGGAGCGGATCGTCGCGGGATCGAAGTGGGCGGAGACGCGCTCGTCCTCGGCGAGGACGTCCGCGAGGTGCCGGTCCTCCTCGACCGCGGTCATCGACGCCGCGTAGACCACGTGGTGCGCCGTCTGCTTGCCGAGCTCGCGACCGATCTCGAACATCGCCTTCTCGGAGAGGATCAGCCCGCCCTGCAGCTCGAGGTTGCGGCGCATGGCGTCCTCGTGGACCACGAGCCCGCCGAGGATCGTGCCGAGGGTGCGCAGCTGCGAGGCGAGGTAGAGGTGGATCTCCGGCAGCGCGATCCACTCGGCGCGCCACGAGATCGCGTCCCGCTCGTGCACGGTCGCGGCCCCGTCGAGGATCAGGGCGTGGGCGTGCTTGATCGGGGCGGTCAGCGCCGCCGCACCCTCAAGCAGGGCCGGGTTGCGCTTGTGCGGCATCGTGGTCGAGCCGATCTTCCCGGCCGTGAACGGCTCCTCGACCTCGCCGATCTCGCTGTGCATGAGGGAGGACAGCTCGGTCGCGATCTTGCCGAGGGTGGTGGAGACCAGCGCGAGTACGCTCGAGTACTCGCCCATCCGGTCGCGGGCCGCCTGCCAGGAGATCCGCGGCGCGGCGAGGCCCAGGTGCTCGAGGGTGGCGCGCTCGATCTCGCGGCCGCGGCCGTCGAAGCTCGCGTAGGTGCCGACCGCGCCGGAGATGTTGCCGGTGAGGACGTGGGCGGTCGCGACCTCGAGGCGGTCCAGGTGGCGCAGCACCTCGTCGAGCCAGATCGCGGTCTTGAAGCCGAAAGTCGTGGGCAGGGCCTGCACATAGTGGGTGCGGGCCGCCATCGGGGTGTCCCGGTGCGCGATCGTCAGCGCGCGCAGGGCCTGGCCCACGGCGACCAGGTCGCGGCGCAGCACCGCGGCGGCCTCGCGGATCTGCAGCACCGCGCCGGTGTCGACCACGTCCTGGGTGGTGACGCCGAAGTGGACCCACTCGCCGTGCTCGCCCGCGGCGGCCTGCAGCGCGGAGACGGTGGCGTTCAGGGAGTGCATCGCCTTCGCGCCCTCGGCGGCGATCGCGGCGAGGTCGAAGTCCCCGGCCGCGGCGGCATCGATCGCGGCGGCGGCCTCGGCCGGGATCACGCCCAGCTCCCCCTCGGCGACGGCGAGCGCGGCCTCCACGTCGAGCTGCCGACGCAGGCGGTTCTCCTCGCTCCAGATCGCCCGCATCTCCGCGGTGCTGAAGCTGTTGCCGATGGTCAGCATGTCCACGACGTGCGATGACACGGATGGCCTCCCGAGCGTGGGGCGGGGTCCGACGGGGCGGGTCGCAGCGCGGCTCGGCCGTCCGCATGCCCTGACCGGCATGGGGACCCGGCGAGATGGTTGATGACGAACATAAGCGTACGTGATGTGGGATCGCGCGGGCCGGGACGTGAGGCGGCTCATGCGGGGGCGGCGGGGGACGTGGGGCGGGGCGGGGCGGCGGAGCACGGCGGGTCGAGGCGGTCATGGACGTCGGTCAGCCGCGTCGACGCTGTCATTGCTGTCGGTATTCGCGCGCATTCTGACAGCAACGACAGTGTCGCGCCGCGCGGGCGGGACCTCGCGGGCGGGAGCTCGCGGGCGGCGGCGGGACGTACCCTGCCGGGATGAGCCTCACCCCCGCGCAGATCCGCTCCCTCCCCACGGCCGTGCTGCACGACCACCTCGACGGCGGGCTGCGCCCGGACACCGTGCTCGCGCTGAGCGCCGAGCTGGGCATCGAGCCGCCCGCCCGGACCGCCCCCGAGGTCGCCGACTGGTTCCACGATGCCGCGGACTCCGGCTCCCTCCCCCGCTATCTCGCGACCTTCGACCGCACCCTCGCGCTCATGCAGCGGCCCGAGGACCTCCGCCGCATCGCCCGCGAGTTCGTGGAGGACATGGCCGCCGACGGGGTCGTCTACGCCGAGACCCGCTGGGCGCCCCACCAGCATCTCGAGCGCGGCCTCACCCTCGAGGAGGCGGTCGAGGCGGTGCAGGCCGGGATCGAGGAGGGGATGGCCGCGGCGTCGGACGCGGGGACGCCGATCCTCGCCGGGCAGCTGCTCTGCTACCTCCGCCACCTCGAGCCGACCGAGGACCTGGTGCGCCTCGCCGATGCCCACCGCGACCGCGGCGTGTGGGGCGTCGACCTCGCCGGGCCCGAGGCCGGGTACCCCGCGTCCCGCTTCCGAGCGGTGTTCGAGCTCGCTTGCTCGCTCGGGGTGCGGGTGACGATCCATGCCGGGGAGGGCGACGGGCCCGCCTCGATCGCCGACGCCCTCGACTGCGGCGCCGAGCGGATCGGGCACGGGGTGCGGATCGCGGAGGACCTGGGCGGGGACGACGCAGGGGCCGAGGCTGGTGGGGCCGGGGCCGTCGCCGCGCGGGTGCTGGCCCACGGGATCTGCCTCGAGGTGTGCCCCAGCTCCAACCTGCAGACAGGCATCGCGGCGACGATCGCCGAGCATCCGGTGCCCCGGCTCGACGCCGCCGGCTTCCGCCTCGCCGTCTCCAGCGACAACCGGCTCATGTCCCGCACCTCGACCAGCCGCGAGCTGACCCTCGTGGCCGAGGCCTGCGACTGGAGCGTGCACGACCTCGAGCGCGTCACCCTCACCGCCCTCGACGCCGGCTTCGCTCCCGCCGCAGCCCGGGAGGCGCTGCGACGGCAGGTCGTCGTCCCGGCCTACGCCCCCGCGCGGTGAGCTGACGGGCGGGGCCCCGGCCCCGGGGCAGAACTCCTGACCTGGGTGGCCGAATCCTCGGCCCGGCTGGCAGACCCGACCCCGCCTCCGACCGTCGCCCCAGGGCAGAACCCCCACAGACTTGGGGGTATTCGGCGCGTATTCCCCCAAGTCTGCGGGGGTTTCGGCGCGAGGTGGCGGGGAGACGGGGCAGCCGGGCCGTGGGAGGCGGGGCGGGCTCGGCGGACGGAGCGGGGCACCCCGCCCCACCCAGCGCCCCTACTCCACCCGCATCCCCGCGGGGCCGGGGCGGGTGACCAGTGTCGTGGCGCGGTCGTGCGCCTGCCCGGGGCCGGAGGCACGGTAGCGGGCGAGCCAGTCGGCGGCGAAGACGTCAGCCCCCGACGTCGGCACGAGCCCCCACACGCTCCCGCCGAAGCCCGCCCCGAAGGCGGAGGCGGCCCGCGCCCCCAGCTCCTCCGCGAGGCGCACCAGCTCGATCGTCTCCGGAACCTGGTTCCCCAGATGCGTGGCGGCAAAGCGCTGCGAGGTGCGCACCGCCGCCGCGAAGGCGTCCAGGTCGCCGTCCCGCAGAGCCCGGTGCGCCGCCGGCACCAGCTCGGCCGACTCGCGCACGAACTGCTCGAGCCGCTCCCGCTCCGACCCCGGCTCCGCCACGAGCAGCAGCGGGGCGAGCCGCGGCTCCTCGTCGACCGCGACCGGCCCCGCGAGATCCTCCCCGAGCACCCCTCGCAGCGCGGCCTGCAGGCTCGCGTCGGCCCGGCCCGTGCGCCGGTTCCACCGGGCGAGCAGCTCGCCGAGCAGGGCGGGGCCGCGGTTGTACGCCTCCTGGGCGCCGCCCGTCTTCTCCGCGAGCACACCGCTGACCGCGACGACAAAACTCCACTCCTCCGGCAGCGCGACCCGGTCCAGGATCCGCATCGGATCGAACTCTGCGTAGGAGAGCATCCCCGCCTCGCTCGTGAGCATGCCCGTGTGGTCGAGCGAGCCGCCCGAGGTGCCGACCCCCGTCCGTCCGGCGAGCGTGCCGAAGGTCTTCCCGTTCTCGATCGACGCGGCGTAGCCGGCGACCGCGACCCGGTCCGGGATCTGTGCCTGCCAGGTCTCGGTCGAGGGCAGTCCCGCGAGGTCGGCGAGGGCGAGGGCCGTGCCGGTCAGGAGGGCCGAGGAACTCGACATGCCGGAGGCCGGCGGGAGCGTCGAGGAGATCTCGAGCCGGGCCGCGGGCAGCGCGCCGAAGTTCGCGGTCAGGCGGTCCAGGACCGTCTGCAGGTAGCGGCCCCAGTGCCCCGCAGGCAGGCCCGCCTCCTCCCCCGCCCGCAGGCGGAGCGAGCCGTCGACGACGTCGGTTGTGGCCTCGAGCGTCCCGTCGGCCCCCGCGATCACGGCGGCGTGCACCGTCACGCCGCGGTCGACGGCGCAGACCAGCACCCGGCCGCCCCCGTAGTCGGTGTGCTTGCCGAGCACCTCGAGACGACCGGGCATCTGCCAGGTGACCTGGGCGGTGCTCACAGGGAGACCTCGACGCCGGCCAGACGGCGCTCCACCTCGTCGATGTCGTCGCGGCGCGAGAGGTCCAGGACCCCGCCCGCGAAGGGGATGACCTGCACGTGCGAGAGCTCGCGGACCGCGTCGACGATCTCCAGCTCCCCGCGGGCCGACGGCGCGATCCGCGCGCACGCCGCGAAGATCTCCTCGGTGAAGGCGAAGGCGTTCATGGAGACGAGGGCGTGCTCGCCCGCGGCCTCGACGGTCGCCGCATCGGGCTTCTCGAGGATCGCCTCGAGGCGGCCGCCCGTCTCCTCGAGCAGGGCGAAGGCGGCGATCCGGTCCTCGGGGATGTTCGACTCGGCGACCAGCGCCGCCCGGTCGAAGCCCAGCAGGGCGTTCCCCTCGGCCTGCAGCAGCGCGCCGATGCCGCCCCTCGGGTACAGGTTGTCGCCGTTGACCATCACGAACGGCTCGGAGCCGACGGCCTCGCGCGCCGCGGCGACCGCGTCGGCCGTGCCCCGCGGCTCCGCCTGGACGGCGAGCTCGACCCGCAGCCGTTGCGGCGCGACCCGCTTCAGGTGCCGGGTGAAGTCCTCGTGCTCCGGGGCGACGACGAGGATCGCGCGGGTGATGCCCGCGTCGGCGAGCGCGCTGAGGGAGTAGTCGATCAGGCGGTGCGCGCCGATCGGCATGAGCGCCTTGTGCCCGGACGCTGCGGCGGCCGCCTGCTCGGGGGTGAGGGCGGCATCGGTCGACGCGCCGGCGGCGCGCATGCGCGAGCCGAGACCGCGGGCCAGGACGACGGCGGTGGTGATCATGCTGGTCATCGTAGACGCGCGGTGGATCCTCGGTGCCGCGCCGCGGACCGCTCGCTCCGCTCCACGCCCCGGCCGGCACTGGTGACGCACAAGACAGCCCGTGCGGGGCCCCGGGGCTTGCGCAGGGCCGCGGTGGTGGCAGGATTGCCGCTCGTGTCAGAGCACACCTCGGGCGACTCCCTCCGCGGAGAACCCCCCGCCGACCCGTCGGCCACCGCGGACGACTCGTCCGACCCCGCCGAACCCTCCTTCGCGCCCCGGCCTCGCGACCACGGCGACGACCACGACCACCCGCACCGCAACCTCGACCACTCGGGCACCGAGCGTCGGCCGAAGCCGCTGCCGCTGCTGGTCCTGGGCGCGCTGGGCGTCGTCTTCGGCGACATCGGCACGAGCCCGCTGTACGCGCTGCAGACCGTCTTCTCGACCCACCACAACGCAGTCGCCCCCACCGAGGCGGACGTGCTGGGCGTCGTGTCGGTGGTGCTGTGGTGCCTGATCCTCATCGTCACCGTCACCTACCTGGGTCTGATCATGAAGGCCGACAACCAGGGCGAGGGCGGGATCCTCGCGCTCACCGCGCTGATCGGCCGCAAGCTGACGGGCCGCGGCTCGGGCCGGGAGCTGAAGGTCGCGCTGGTCCTCGGCGTGGTCGGCGCGGCGCTGTTCTACGGCGACTCCGTGATCACCCCGGCGATCTCCGTGCTGTCCGCCTTCGAGGGCATCGAGACCACCGGTTCCGTCTCCAACGCGGTGATCGTCCCCGGCGCGGTCGTGGTGCTGACCTGCCTGTTCGCCGTGCAGCGCTGGGGCACCGGCCGCATCGGCGGCACCTTCGGGCCGATCATGGTGACCTGGTTCGTGGTGCTGATCGCGATGGGTCTGCCGCAGATCGTCGCGAACCCGTCGATCCTCCGCGCGATCTCCCCGCACTACGCGCTCGCCTTCGTCGTCGACCGCCCGGTGGTCGCCTTCATCGCCCTCGGCGCCGTGGTCCTCACCATCACCGGCGCGGAGGCGCTGTACGCGGACATGGGGCACTTCGGACGTCGGCCGATCCTCGTCGCCTGGGCCGCGCTCGTGCTCCCCGCGCTGGTCATCAACTACTTCGGGCAGGGCGCGCTGATCCTCGCCGACCCGACCGCGATCGTGAACCCCTTCTTCTCGCTGGTGCCGGAGGCGCTGCGCCTGCCGCTCGTGGGCCTCGCCGCCGCGGCCACCGTGATCGCCTCCCAGGCCGTGATCTCCGGGGCGTTCTCGGTGTCCCGGCAGGCGACGCGGCTGTCGCTGCTGCCGCGCCTGAAGGTCACGCAGACCGACCGCGAGCAGGGCGGACAGATCTACATCGGCCTGATCAACCTGATCCTCTTCGCGGGCGTGCTCGCGCTCGTGCTGGTCTTCCGTCGCTCCGAGGCGCTCGCCGCCGCGTACGGCCTCGCGGTCACCGCGACGATCATCCTGGTCCTCGCCCTGTTCCTGCTGTACGCGCTGAAGATCCGCCGCTGGCCGCTGTGGCGGGTGCTGCTGCTCGCGGTCGTGGTGGGCGGTCTGGAGCTGGTGCTGCTCGCCGCGAACGTCGTCAAGATCCCCGCCGGCGGCTGGCTGCCGCTGGTCATCGCCGCGGCGCTGACCTGCATCATGCTCACCTGGAAGCGCGGCTCGCGGATCATGTTCGGCCGACGCCGCGAGATGGAGGGGCCGATCCACGAGTTCGTCACCGGACCGGCGCGGCAGGCTCGACGCGTGCCCGGCCTCGCCGTCTACCCGCACGGCGACCCCACCACCGTCCCGCTCGCGCTGCGCACCAACGTCGCGATGAACCAGGTGCTCCACGAGCACGTCGTGATCGTGACGATGAAGCATCTCGGCGTCCCGCACGTCCACCGCGACGACCGCGTCCACGTCGACGACCTCGGCGACCCCTCCGACGGGATCGTGCACGTCACCTACCTGGTCGGCTTCCACGACAGCCAGGACGTCCCGGCCGCGCTGCGCACGGCGGTCGAGGAGCTGGGCGCGCCGCATCGGGCGGGTGGGGCGGCCGGGGCCGAGGCGGTTTGCGCCCCGGACTGCACCGCGCACTGCCCCGAGCTGATCGTCGATCCCGAGCAGGCCGTGTACTTCCTGTCCGTTTTCCGCATCGAGCCGGGCAGCGACGACGCCATGCCGCGCTGGCAGCGGGTCCTGTTCCGCCAGCTCGAGAAGGCCTCGGCGAACCGCACCCAGGTGCTGCACCTGCCGCCCGCGCGCACGGTCGTGATGGGCGCAGAGTCGGTGCTGTAGCGCGGGGCGCGCCGCGGTTCAGCGGCGGACGACGCCCTCGAGGATCTCCAGGTACCGGGCGGCGAGCACGTCGTCGTCGGCGTTCTCGGCGATCCAGCGTCGGCCGCCGTCCCGCACCGCCGTGCGCGAGCGGTCCGCCGCGAGCTCACGCCACAGCGCAACGAGCGCCTCCTCGTCCTGCGGCGGCACCACATCGCCCGCCCCGGCGGCGCGCACCACCCCGGCCGCCTCCCCCGCGAGCAGCGCGGTGATGTGGCGCCCGGTCGCGAGCACCTCGTACAGCTTCGACGGGACCGTCCACGCGAAGGGCGCCCAGTCCCGCAGCGACACGATCACCGAGTCCGCCCACGCGTACAGGGCGTCGACCTCGGAGTGCGGGACGCGCGGCAGCACCTCGACCGGCGCGCCCAGCTCATGCGCGAGCGCGGCGAGAACCGGCGCCTCCACCCCGTGGCCGACGATCCTGACCTGCACCGGGACCCCCTCGGCCCGCAGGCGCGCGGCAGCGCGGACCACCGTGTCCAGGCCCTGGGAGCGGCCCATGTTGCCGAGGTACAGGCAGCGCAGCTCCGCATGGTCGCCGGGCGTGTGATCGCGCTGCCGCGGCACTGCGGCGAGGTCGGTCCCGTTCCGCACCACCTGCACATCCACGATGCCGCGCTCGTGGAGGACGTCGGCGAACAGCTCGGTGGTGGTGACGACCGCGCGCGCCGACCGCTGCCAGCCGGTGACCTCGCGATGCACCCGCTCCTTCGCGAGCGCGACCCCCCAGTCCAGGCCGCGACGCACGGTCGAGCGGCGCGGAGCGTGCGCCACCTCAGCGGGCAGGGCGCCGACCGGTCCGACATGCGTGACCAGATCCGGCCAGGCGTCGCGCATCTCGACCACCAGCGGCACGTCCCACAGCATCGAGAGCACCCGGCCCACCAGCAGCGTCGGGATCGCGGGGGCGGTCGCCACGATCACCTCGGGGCGATGCTCGCGGCGGCCGAAGCGGTGCAGCAGCCGGCGCAGCGAGTCGGCCGCCGCGACGGCATGGTCCGCGGTGCGGGTGCCGATGTCGGCCCGATGCGGCAGATACGCGGTGCGCAGGACCGTCTCCCCCTGCGCTCCCCGCTCCACGGCGCCGACGCGATGGTCCCGGCGCTGCTGCCGGGTCGGCCGACCCCCGGGATAGTGCGGCACCGGGGTCGCGACCGTCACCTGGTGTCCGACGGCCAGGAACCGTTCCACGAGCGCCGACCAGCGACGCTGCGGGGCGCCGAACTCGGGCGCGTAGTAGTGGGAGAGCAGCAGGATCCTCATCCGGCGGCGGCCTCCTCGAGGCCCAGGGCGCGGGCCGCCTCCTGGAGGGTCGCCGGGTCGGCATGGCCGAGGGCGGGCGGGCGGATCCCTGCGCGGGCGGCGGCGCCGTCGAGCCGCAGGTGCAGCTCGGGTCCGTGCTCGGCCGACGGGGTCAGCTGCGCGGCGATCTCCGCGGTCGACGCGGCGAGGGCCGCGGCGGGCAGCAGGATCGCGCGGGAGCTGAAGTGCCGGCGGGTCACGGAGACGGCGGCCAGGTCACCGCTGCGATCGTGGAGGTAGACATCGCGGACACGGCCGACGCGGTCACCGTCGGCGCCATGCACCTCGACCCCGGCGAGCAGCTGCCAGCGGGGATCCGTGGTTGCGGGGGTGGTGGATGAGGGGGAGGGCGACGGGGACGCACCGGGGACGGAGTCGGCCATGCCCTGGTCTCCTGTCCCGCCGCGGGGCGCTCTCAAGTCGTCGTCGTGATTCCGGGCGAACGGACGCTCGATCCCCTCACCCCTGCCGCTGCCCTTCGCCGACCCCGACCCGTCGAAGCGCGCGGAACCGTGTTGTGCAACGGTGGAAACATACTACTCACCCCGGACACGTCCCGCGGCCAGCGGTCACAACGCCCGCCGGGAACCGCTACGACAGCCCTTCCCCTGGTCAGCGCTGCAGACTGGGGGGAATGAGCGCCGGATTCCCCCCAGTCTGCGGCGTTACCCAACGGTTACAGCGAGGGGCGAGGTCGCGGGACGAGGGCGACGGGATCTGCGAGAAGGTGAGGCGCGCGGGGCAACGGGCGCGGGGCGGGGCCCTGAGCGCGGGCGACGGGCGGGGCCCTGAGCGCAGGCGACGGGCGGGGCCCTGAGCGCAGGCGACGGGAGGGGCGCGGAGCAGGGGCGACGGGAGGGGCGCGGCGTGGGGCGGGGGATCGCCCCCGCCCTCCGGTCGCCTCAGGCGCGGGCGGCGATCAGCTCGGCGATCTGGATGGCGTTGAGCGCGGCGCCCTTGCGGAGGTTGTCGGCGACGGCGAAGAGCACGAGGCCCTTGCCGCCCGGCACGGACTGGTCCTGGCGGATGCGCCCCACGAAGGTGCCATCCTTCCCGGCCGCGTCGAGCGGCGTGGGCAGGTCCACGAGGGTCACGCCCGGGGCGGCCGCGACGATCTCCTCCGCGCGCTGCGGCGTGATCGGACGGTCGAACTCGGCGTGGATCGACAGCGCGTGGCCGGTCATCACCGGCACCCGCACGCAGGTCCCGGCGACGGGCAGGTCCGGCAGGCCGAGGATCTTGCGGGACTCGTTGCGGAGCTTCTGCTCCTCGTCGGTCTCCCCGGAGCCGTCGTCGACCAGGTTGCCGGCCATGGCCAGGACGTTGAAGGCGATCGGGGCGACGTAGGTCGAGGGCTCCCCGAGGGAGACCGCCGAGCCGTCCAGCGCGAGCTTCTCCATCTCGTCGGCCCCGGCGCGCACCTGCCCGGCGAGCTCCGCGACCCCGGCGACGCCTGAGCCGGACACCGCCTGGTAGGTGGAGACCTTCAGCCGGGCGAGTCCCGCCTCGTCGTGCAGCGCCTTGAGCGCGGGCATCGCGGCCATCGTGGTGCAGTTCGGGTTCGCGATGATGCCGCGGGGCGCCGACTCGATGGCCTGCGGGTTCACCTCGGCGACCACCAGCGGGACCTGCTCGTCGCGGCGCCAGGCGGAGGAGTTGTCGACCACGGTCGCGCCGGCCTCGGCGAAGCGCGGGGCGAGGGCCTTCGAGGTCGAGCCGCCGGCGGAGAAGATCGCGACGTCGACGCGCTTCCCGTCGGACGTGATGTCGGCCGTCTCGGCGTCCTCGACGGTCAGCGGCAGGCCGGCGTACTGCACGGTCGTCCCGGCGCTGCGGGCGCTCGCGAACACG
Organism: Brachybacterium sp. J144; assembly: GCF_036321705.1. Lineage (NCBI taxonomy): Bacteria > Bacillati > Actinomycetota > Actinomycetes > Micrococcales > Dermabacteraceae > Brachybacterium > Brachybacterium sp. J144. The sequence continues at coordinate 31,922 of NZ_JAZDCG010000022.1, read as the reverse complement.
CGCACGTCGCGGTGGGGGACGGCGCGGTCGGCGAGGAGGGCCAGCATCACGCGGCCCACCTGGCCCGTCGCGCCGACGACCGCGATCACGGGGCCGTCAGGGGTGAATCCGGGGCTACGCCCCATGTCCACCGCGAGGGCGGGGAAGAGCGGTGTGTTCTGCTCGGTCATCGTCCGGTCCCCCCGTACACCACGGCCTCGGTCTGCTCGGCGTCGAGGCCGAACGCGGAGTGGATCACCCGCACCGCGTCGTCCAGGCGCGACACCTCGGTGACCACGGACAGGCGGATCTCCGAGGTCGAGATCATGTCGATGTTGATGCCCGCCTCGCCGAGCGAGCGGAACAGGGTCGCCGACACCCCCGGGTGCGACTTCATGCCCGCGCCGACCACGGAGACCTTCCCGATCTGGTCGTCGTAGCGGACCTCCGAGTAGCCGATCGTCTCGCGCGCCGCCTCGATCGCCGCGAGCGCCGCCGGCGCGTCGGACTCCGGGAGCGTCAGCGAGATCGCGACCGTGTCATCGGTGGTCGACGTGTTCTGCACGATCATGTCGATGTTCGCGCCGGTCGCGGCGACCACGTCGAACAGCAGCGCGGCCTTACCCGGCGAGTCCGGCACCTCGACGACGGTGATCTTCCCCTGGCTGCGGTCGTGCGCGACGCCGGAGATGATCGGGGCCTCGAGGCCCGGGGCGGGGACGAAGTCCATGGGGAGCTCCTTGCTCGGATCGGCGGCGTCGCGGCGGACGACGTCGGCGGTGCGGACGGTGACGTCGGGGTCGATGGGGATCACGCGCTCGGGGTCGTCGGACACGATCGTGCCCAGGCGCCCGGAGTACGAGGAGCGCACGTGCAGCGGCACCCCGTACCGGCGGGCGTACTCGACGCTGCGGACCATGAGGATCTTCGCGCCGTTCGCGGCGAGGTCCAGCATCTCCTCGCAGGAGATGAACGGCACCCGGCGGGCCGACGGCACGATGCGCGGATCCGCCGTGAACACCCCGTCGACGTCGGAGTAGATCTCGCAGACGTCGGCCTCGAGCGCGGCGGCGAGCGCGACCGCCGTGGTGTCCGACCCGCCGCGGCCCAGCGTGGTGATGTCCTTCGTGGTCTGGGAGACGCCCTGGAAGCCGGCGACGATCGCGACCGATCCCGCCTCGAGCGCGTCCCGGATGCGGCCGGGCGTGACCTTGAGGATATGGGCGCGGCCGTGCACCTCGTCGGTGATCACGCCCGCCTGCGAGCCGGTGTAGGCGCGGGCGTCGACGCCGTCCGCGTTCAGCGCCATCGACAGCACCGCCATGGAGATCCGCTCCCCCGCGGTCAGCAGCATGTCCAGCTCGCGCGCCGGCGGAGCGGGCGTCACCTGCTCCGCGAGGTCGATCAGCTCATCGGTGGTGTCGCCCATCGCCGAGACCACCACGACCACCTGATGGCCCGCCTTGGAGTACTTCGCAATCCGGTCCGCCACGCGCTTGATCGAGGTGGCGTCGGCGACGGAGGATCCTCCGAACTTCTGGACGACCAGGCTCATGGGCGCGTTCCTTCGGGTGGCGAGGCGGGTGGGGGCGCGTTGGTCGCGCGCGCGGGGGCGCTGGCACGGCCGACGGTGGCGGCCAGTCTACGAGGGGCTCCGCGGCCGACGGCGGCACGGGCCGCGTGGCGAGACGGGGGCGCAGGTCAGGGGTGGGTTCGCAGGGTGACGTGGGGCACGTGGGGTGGGCGGGGCGGGTGGGGCGGCCGGGGCGGCACCGTCCTCAGCCCCGAACCCGGAACCCCCACAGACATGGGGGAATACGCGCCCCATTCCCCCATGTCTGCGGAAGTTCTCGGGGTCCGCCTGCGCCGGGGGTGGCCCGATCCCCGGCCCCGACCCCGTTACCCCCACGAACATGGGGGAATACGCGGCTCATTCCCCCATGTCTGCGGAGGTTCTCGGGGTCCGACTGCGCCGCGCCTTGCTCTGGGGCTCTGGGGCTCTGGGGCTATGGGGCCGCCGATGCCCTGGGGAGGAACGGTCGCCCAGCTCGCTGGCCTCGGCATTGTGTACCGTCCGAGGGCAGCGAGCCCCCACGGGGACACCCTGTGGTCATGCCTCGCCGACCCTCCCCGATCCCGCCCGCTCTCCCCCGCCCCGTCTTCACCGCCTCCGAGGCGCGCGCGGTGGGGGTGAGCACCGATCGACTCCGCGCGCAGGACATCCGCCGCCTGGCCTACGGGCTGTACGCGGTGGCCGACGTCGACCTATCGGAGCGCGCGGTGCTCACCGCGATCACGCGCACGGATCCCGATGCCGTGGTGAGCGGGTTCAGCGCCGCCCGACTCCTCGGCCTCCCCCTGCCGCCGTGGGTCGCACCGCCTCGACCTGCCGCCGGCGGGTCTACCGCGCCGCGAGCCGGATACTTCCTGAGCGCCGGCGCCGACTCAGGTCCACCGCGCGCCTCCACCCCGAGTCCCACGTACGTCGCCACCGCGGAACCCGGTGCCCCGGTGCTCCATCTGACCTCCCAGAGCACTCGGCGGGATCACTCGTTCATCCGCTGGCGCCAGCAGACGCTCCCTGCGGAGCAGATCATCACCGTCGGCGATCTGCGCCTGACCGACCGCGTGCGGACCTGGCTCGACCTCGGGACGGAGCTGCGCCGCGAGGAGCTCGTGGCGATCGCCGACCATCTCGTCCGCCGGCCACGACCCTGGGCCGAGAACCGGAGCGACCCCTATGCGACTCCCGAGCAGCTCGCCGAGGCGGTCGAGGAGCATCCCGGTCGGGGCCGACCCCGTTTGCGAGAGGCGCTGGCGCTGAGCCGGGTCGGCGCCGACTCCGCGGCGGAGACTGCCGTGCGTCTCGCGCTCGGGCGGGCGGGGATCCCCGAGGCGGAACTGAACCGGGAGATCGTCGAGAACGGCGTGCGCCTCGGGGAGCCGGATCTGTCCTGGCCGCAGTGGAGGGTCTGCCTCGAGTACGACGGCGCCCATCATCGCCGCAGGGAGCAGCATCGTTCCGACATCCGCCGCCGTGAGCAGCGGGAACGGCACGGCTGGATCGAGGTCCAGGCCATGGCCGACGACCTCGCCGACGGCTTCCGCTCCACGGTGCGCCGCCTGGAGCGGGCCCTCCGCGAGCACGGATGGAGCCGGGACGGGTGAGGACGCGGTCGCGAAAACGCGCTTCCGGAGACGGACCCGGACGCGGCGCGACCTACCCCTCGGCCCGCGGGTCGAGAACGGCGGCCGCGGCGGCGCGATGGTCGGCGTCCCCGGTCTCGAGGGCGTACAGGCCATAGCCGAGGGGGCTGGCGGAGTACATCTCGGTGCAATGCTCGGCGAGCCCGTCCCACACCTGACCGCCCCCGGCGACATACCGCTCGAGAGCCACCTCGAACACCTCGGGCGGGGCGCTGACCTGAAGGAACATCAGGTCCTTGGCGGGGTCGCCGATTGCGGCCGTGGTCCAGTCCAGCACGGCCGAGATGGTCTCCCCCTCGACCAGGGTGTGCGCCGGGTAGAGCTCGCCGTGGGTGAGCACGGTGTGCTGGGGCCAGTAGCGGTCCTCGCCGATCCACGCCTCCCAGCGGCCCCGCAGCTCCGGGGCGATCCGGAACTCGGCGGCGACCCGCTCGAGGTCGCGGCGCCAGGTCGCGCGGAGGTCCTCGGGCGTGCGCACGTCGATCCCGGTCGCCGCGGCCTCCGCGGGGTCGAGCCCGTGGAGCTGGGCGACGACGTCCCCGAGGCTCGCGGCGTACGTCGTCGAGGTCATGTCCACGCGCCACTCGACCTGGCCGTCCGCCGTCATCTCGAGCCCCGGCAGACCGGGCAGCAGCGGATAGGCGATGAGCTCCGACGTGTGGACGCGCCAGTCCGGCACCGCCACGTCGAGACGGGGACCGACCATCCGCAGCAGGCGCGCCTCGACCTCCGCGCGTGCCAGCACGTCCGGCCGACGGGGGATGCGCAGCACCCAGTCCTCGCCGTCGGCGGCACGGGCGAAGGCCACCCGGAAGTCGAGCCCCAGCTCCTCGACGCGCACCGACGCGGGGTCGACGTCGAGCCCGTGCCTTTCGGCGAGCGCGGTGATCCCTGCGGCGTCCGACGGCAAAGCAGGGGTGTCCGACGGCGGAACAGCTGCGTTCGACGACGGAGCAGGGGTGTGCGGGGCGTCGCTCATCGACCCAGCGTGACACCCGGGACCGACGGGCGCGAGCGAATTCCGTCGGCCGCCTCCCCACGCCCCGCGCGCACCGGGTATCGCAAGCCGGGTGGCGCGAGCCGGGCCCCATGAGCCGTGCCTCACGAGCCGAGCCTCGCGAGAACCTCCGCACACTTGGGGGAATACCGGCTCTATTTCCCCAAGTGTGCGGGTGTTCTCGCGGAGAAGGGCGCGGGGCCGGGCCCCGCCCCGCGCTCACTCCTCCGGGACGTCGCGCTCGATCTCGGCGAGCCAGGCGGCGGAGGCTGCGTCGGACGGCATCCGCCAGTCCCCCCGCGGGGACAGCGACCCGCCGGCCAGCACCTTCGGGGCGTTCGGCAGGGCGGACCGCTTGAACTGGTTGGTGAAGAAGCGCTTCGTGAAGACGGTCAGCCAGTGCTTGATCTCGGCGCGCGAGTACGCGCGGTGGTCGGCCTCCGCGTACCCGGCCGGCCACTCCCCCGCCGCCTGGTCGCCCCAGGCCTGGTGGGCGAGGTAGGCGATCTTGCCGGGGCTGTAGCCGCGACGCAGCACGTGGTAGAGCGTGAAGTCGTGCAGGGCGTAGGGGCCGATCGAGTCCTCGGTGGACTGCGCCTTCTGCCCCGGGGCGGTGGGGATCAGCTCCGGCGAGATCTCGGTGTCCAGCACGGCGCGCAGAACCTCGGCGGTCGCGGCGTCGAAGATCCCCTCGGCGATGACCCAGCGGATCAGATGCTGGATGAGGGTCTTCGGCACGCCGGCGTTCACGCCGTAGTGAGACATGTGGTCACCGACGCCATAGGTGCACCAGCCGAGCGCCAGCTCCGACAGGTCGCCGGTGCCGACCACGATGCCGCCATGGTGGTTCGCGAGGCGGAACAGGTAGTCGTAGCGCATCCCGGCCTGGACGTTCTCGAAGGTCACGTCGTAGACCGGCTCGCCACTGCCGGCCGGGTGGCCCATGTCCTTGAGCATCTGGGTGGAGGCGGGGCGGATGTCGATCGTCTCGAAGCTCGCGCCGATCGCCCGCGAGAGCAGCTCGGCGTTGGAGCGGGTGTGCTCAGTCGTCGCGAAGCCCGGCATCGTGTACGCGAGGATTTCGGATCGGTCACGGCCCAGCCGGTCCATCGCCTGCGCGCACACGATCAGGGCGTGGGTGGAGTCCAGCCCGCCGGAGACGCCGATGACGGGCCGCGCACCGCCCGGCTTGTCGCCGCCGATCTGCTGCAGCCGCCGCACGAGCCCCGCCACCTGGATGTTGTACGCCTCGTAGCAGTCCTGGGCGAGGCGCGCCGGGTCGTCGGGCACGAAGGGGAAGCGGTCGTGCGGCCGACGCAGCGGCCCGGTCGCGGGCGGGGTCCGCAGCTCGGGCAGCTCGGCGCCGGTCTCGGCAGAGCGCGCGTCGTGCTGGGCCTGGGCGGCGCGTCGTCGGCCGCCGAGGAGGATCGGCGCGGGCACGTCGTCGTCGTCGACGTCGTCTGACTCGTCGTCCCAGAGGTCGGCCGGAGCCCACGGCCCGAACAGGTTCGTCTCGTTCCAGGTCTGGTACTTCTCGAGCGCGTCGGCGTGGGTGCGCCGGTTGTCGTCGAAGGTGTTCTGCCGGCGCCGCTCGGCGACGATCCGGTCGAGGTCGACGTCGACGATCGTGTGCCGCACCCCCCTCGGGAACCGCTCGGACTCCCCGAGCAGGTCGCCGCACTCGTACACGAAGGTCTGCCCGTCCCAGGCGAGGTCCGTCGTCGACTCGCCCTCGCCGGCGGCGGCGTAGACGTACGCGCTCTGGGTGCGGGCGGAGGCGGAACGGGCCAGCAGCTTGCGGTCCTCGGCGCGGCCGATGGTGATCGGGGAGCCCGAGAGATTCACGATCACGGTCGCGCCGGCGAGCGCGGCCTCGGCCGACGGCGGGATCGGCACCCACATGTCCTCGCAGATCTCGACGAAGAGCTTCAGCCCGGGCACGTCCTCGACCGTGATGATGCCGTGCGGGGCGAGCGCGGCGAACTGTCCGCCGAGCCGCACCTGCTCGTTGCAGGCGTCGTCGCCGGGCGCGAACCAGCGCCGCTCGTAGAACTCGCGGTAGGTGGGGAGGTTCTGCTTCGGGGTGATGCCGAGGATCTGCCCCCGGTGGATCACGACGGCGCAGTTGAAGACGCGGGAGCGGTCCTTCGCGCGCAGCGGGGCGCCGAGCACGATGATCGGCATCAGCTCCTCGCTCGCCTCGAGCACGGTGAGCACCGCCTGCTCGGCCGCGTCCAGCAGCGGTTCCTGCATGACCAGGTCGTCCAGCGAGTAGCCGGTCAGCGACAGCTCGGGGAAGACCGCGATCCCGACCTGCTGGTCGTGCAGGTCGCGCAGCACCTCGAGGTGGCGCTCGGCATTCGTGGCCGGGTCGGCGAGCGCCACCGGCAGCGTCACCGCGGCGACGCGCACGAAGCCGTGGTCGTAGATCGAGGCGTGGGGGTGGCCGACGGGGTCGGCGGCGGCTGCGGAGGGGCCGGTGGGCTGGGTCGCTGCGCTCATGGTGCCGAGAGTAGTGGAGGGCGTCGCGGCGGGCAGGGTGTCGCGGAGGGCAGGGCGTCGGGAGGGGCGGGGCGTCGAGAGCGGGTCGGCCCAGTGTCCGCCAAAGGGACGTCAGCGGCACGAGGCCTGTCATATGCAGGTCTCGTGCCGCTCAGAGCCCTTTCATGGACAGCCCTGACCGCTCCTCCCTCTGACGCCCAGCCCACACCCCGTTCCCCCTGGCGCCCAACGCCCGCCCCGCTGCGGTAGCTTGAGCCGGTGCATCACCGTGACAGCGCAGGCAGGAGGGCGAATCGATGAACTCCCGACGTCCCCTTCTGGGCTGGCTCCTCGTCGCCCCCAGCCTGATCGGTGTCACCGCCTTCCTGATCCTCCCCGTGCTGCTCGCGTTCCTCGTCTCGCTGTTCCGCTGGGACCTGCTGGGCTCGCGGGAGTTCGTCGGCCTCGAGAACTACACGGCGCTGCTCACCAGCGGCTCCCTCGCCAACTCGCTCCTGGTCACGGCACTGTTCACCCTGATCTCGGTGCCGGTCTCCCTCGCGATCGGGCTGGTGCTGGCCACGCAGCTGGTCCGGGCGCTGCCGGGATCGGCGATCGTGCGGGTGATCGTGGTGATCCCGTGGGTGTGCGCGCCGCTGGCCCTGGGCGTGGTGTGGAAGTGGATCTTCCAGCCGTCGGTCGGCGCGCTGAACCAGATCCTCGGGGTGCGCATCGAGTGGCTGACCGATCCCTCGCTCGCGCTGCCCGCGGTCGCCTTCGTGGCGATCTGGCAGAACGTCGGCTACATCTCGCTGTTCTTCCAGGCCGGGCTCTCGCGGATTCCCGGCTCGATCTACGAGGCGGCGCGCCTGGACGGGGCGGGGCCGGCGCAACAGCTGTGGCACATGACCATCCCGCTACTGCGGCCCACGACGTTCTTCCTCGCCGTCACCCAGGTGGTCGCGAGCTTCCAGGTGTTCGACACGGTGTTCGCGCTGACCGGCGGCGGTCCTCAGCACCGGACAGAGGTGATCGCCTCGCTGATCTACCAGGAGGCCTTCGTCTCGAGCCGGCTCGGCCGCGCCAGTGCGATCGCCGTGATCCTGTTCCTGCTGCTGGTGGCGATCACGCTGGTCCAGCAGCGGTGGTTCTCCCGCCGCATCACCTACGACCTGAGCTGAGAGGAGGAGCGAGATGACTGCCCACACCGCCCGTCGGCCCCGGAGCGCCACCGCCCTGGGACGCCGCCTCCTCGGCAGCGCCGCCACCTACCTCGTGCTCGCCGTCGCGGCGGCGCTGACCCTCGGCCCGTTCCTGTTCTCGGTGATGACCGCGCTCACCTCGACGCAGCAGTTCGCGCAGCAGGGGCCGCTGTCGATCCCGGCGCCGCCGGTGCTCGACAACGTCGTCGCCCTGTTCACGCCGACCTCCACCTCCGACGGTCTCGTCACCCCCGTGGCGGTGACCATGCAGATGGTCGCCGTGATCCTGGTGGGCCAGATGGTGTTCTCGGTACTCGCCGCCTATGCCTTCGCCCAGCTCCGATTCCCCGGACGTGACCTGCTGTTCTGGGTGTACATCGCGACGCTGATGGTGCCGCAGGTGGTGGTCGTGGTGCCGCTCTACCTGATGCTCAGCGAGGTCGGCCTGCGCAACACCTTCTGGGCGCTCGTGCTGCCCTTCGTGCTCGGATCCCCGTACGCGATCTTCCTGCTGCGGGAGAACTTCCGCGGCGTCCCGACCGAGCTGATGGACGCGATGCGGATCGACGGCGCGGGGACGCTGCGGCTGCTGTGGCACCTCGTGGTCCCGCTGAACCGGCCGATCATCGTCACGCTCGTGCTGATCACGGTGGTCACGCACTGGAACAGCTTCATGTGGCCGATGGTCATCACCTCGGGGCCGCAATGGCAGACCCTCACCGTCGCCACCTCCGCGCTGCAGTCGCAGTACAACAACAACTGGACCCTGGTCATGGCCGGGACGACCCTCGCGATGCTGCCGCTCGTGCTGCTCATGGTGGTGTTCCAGAAGCAGATCACCCGCTCGATCGGCGAGGCGACGCTGCGGTAGGCGGGGCGCGGGGTCGGGGGCGGGGCGGGCGGCGCCGCGCCACTCGAGTTCATACCCCTCCCCCGTCGGACGCCGGCTGCGGGGATACTGGGAGGATCCCCCGGGGCCTCACCTCCCGGGGCGGATCCGCTTCCGGAAGGAACCCCATGCTTCGCCGCATCACCCGCCGCACCGTCCTCTCCTCCCTCGCCGCCGCCGGCCTGCTGACCACCGCCGCGGCGTGCTCGCCCTCGGGCGGCTCGGGCTCCGGCTCGGGCTCCGGCGGCGACGGCACCGCGAGTGATGCCGGGGGGAGCACCGGGGGCGACCAGGGCACGCTGACCTTCCGCCTCTGGGACCAGAACGCAGTGCCCGCCTATGAGGAGTCGTTCGCGGCGTTCACCGAGGCCAGCGGCTGGAACGTGAGCATCGACGTGGTGCCGTGGGCGGACTACTGGACGCAGCTGCCCCTGGACATCGCGAGCGGCGACGCGGCCGACGTCTACTGGCTGAACTCCGCGAACTACGTCCAGCTCAAGGACTCCGACGCCCTCCTCGACATCAACGAGGTCATCCCCGACGGCGCCGCGCAGTGGGAGCCGTCCGTGGTCGAGCTGTACACGCGCGACGGCGGCCTGTGGGGCGTGCCCCAGATCTGGGACTCGATCGCGCTGTTCTACAACGCGGCGCTGCTGGAGGAGGCGGGGGTGGACCCGTCGGCCCTCGCCTTCGACCCGGCCGCCGCGACCGACTCGCTGCGGGACGCGGCCCGCGCGCTGACCCTGGACGGCGCGGGTCTGCACCCGGGCGAGGACGGCTTCGACCCGGACACCCGCGCACAGTTCGGGTTCAACTCGCAGGCGGACCGGCAGGCGATCATCGGCCCGATGCTGGCCGCGAACGGCGCCGAGTGGCAGAGCGAGGACCAGTACACCTTCGCCTCCCCCGAGGGCATCGCCGCGTTCCAGTACATGGCCGACCTGATCAACGTCGAGAACGTCGCCCCGAGCGCCGCGGACACCAACGAGAACGGTGACTTCACCCGCGACCTGTTCACCCAGGGCAAGCTCGGCCTGTTCCAGTCCGGCCCGTACAACCTGCTGGCGATCTCCGAGGGCGTCGCGGACTCCTTCGAGTGGGCGCTCGCGGCACCGATCGCCGGCCCGGCGGGCCCGAAGTCGCTGGTCCACGGCGTGGTCGCCGCGGGCAACGCGCAGGCCGACGAGTCGCAGCAGCAGGGCATCGCCGAGCTGCTCACCTGGCTCGGCTCGAAGGAGGGGCAGCTGCCGCTCGCCGAGAAGGGCGTCTCCTTCCCGGGCCATGTCGAGGCGCAGGACGCCTTCATCTCGTTCTGGGAGGGCAAGGGCGTGGACGTGAGCGTGTTCGTCGAGGCGGCGAAGAACGCTGCGGAGGCGGACACCGGGGCGCGCGCGAACGCCGGGCTGACCGCGGCGATCCCGATCTTCCAGGAGGTCTTCATCGGCCGGCTCACCGCCGAGGAGGGCATCCCGCAGGCTCAGGAGGAGGGCAACGCGGCGATGGCCGGCTGAGCCGACGGGCGGCCGTCGGCGGCGGCGTCCCGAGTCGGCTCCATCCCGAGCCGGCGGCGCCGCCGGGACCCGGTGCGTCGGCGCCGCCCTCCACGGATCCGCCACAGATCGTGCCCGGAACGTGCCCGCGCGGACGGCCCGGGTGCGGGCGCGTCCGTGCGAGGGTGTGCTCATGACACAGAACACATCCTCGCCCGGGGGCTGGGCACGAGGATCCCAGGGGGATCAGTCAGGGGTCGGCGCGGCCGACGGGTACGGCTGGGCCGGGGGACCGACGTCCGCCGGTCCCACGGCAGCGGCTCCCGGCGTCGGCCCCGAGCCCGGCCCGGCAACGGCCCCCGGCATCGTCGTCGAGCACGTCAGCCGGGCTTTCGGCAGCGTGCAGGCGGTCTCCGACCTGAGCTTCACCGCGCCGCGCGGGGCGGTGACCGCGCTCGTCGGCCCCAACGGCTGCGGCAAGTCGACGCTCATGCTCATGCTCGCCTCCCTCCTCGCCCCGGACACCGGGCGAGTGCTCGTGGACGGCGTCGACCCCGCGCAGGACTCGCCCGCGGTGCGCGCCGCGGTGGGCTGGATGCCGGACCAGTTCGGGGCCTGGGACTCGCTGCGGGTCTCCGAGGTGCTCGAAGTGATGGGCCGCGCGTACTTCCTGCCGGCGGACCGCCTGCGCCGTCGGGTCGACGAGCTGCTGCACCTGCTGGACCTCGACACCCTCGCCGCGCAGCCCGCCCATGTCCTGTCCCGCGGGCAGAAGCAGCGGCTCGGGCTCGCCCGTGCCCTGGTGCACGAGCCGCGGGTGCTGATCCTGGACGAGCCGGCCTCCGGCCTGGACCCGGCCTCGCGCCGACGCCTGCTGCGCGTGGTCCGCTCCCTCGCCGAGTCCGGCACGACCGTGCTGGTCTCCAGCCACATCCTCTCCGAGCTGGAGGAGATGGCCGATCACGTGGTGCTGATGGATGCGGGCCGCGCTGTGACCTCCTCGTCCGTGAAGGACCTGGCCCGACTCGCCCGTCCGTGGCGCGTCTCCTCGCTCGACGCCGCGGCGCTCGATGCGGCCCTCCGCCGCCTCGGCGTGCGCCACGACGGGGTGACCCCTCCGGATCACACGCCGAGCGGCCACGCCGAGGCCCGTGTGACCCTCCCCGACGAGACGACGGCGGCGCGCCTGCTCGCGGATCTCGTCGGCGCCGACGCCCGCGTGGTCGGCTTCGCCCCGGAGACCGGCCGTCTCGAGGCGGCCTATCTCGCTTCCCATGCCGCCCGCCGCGAAGGAGCCCTGTGATGAGCCAGCCGCAGAACCCCCAGCAGCCCGCGCAGCAGCCCGCCGCGCCGCACCCGTCGGCCCAGCAGCCGTCGGCCCCGCACCCGGCGGCAGCCCACCCGTCGGCTCCGCAGCCGCACGCCGCCCCGACCGCTCCCCGCAACGCCCCGCTGAACGGGACGCTGTCCCTGCGGCTGCGCGGTCTGCGCCTGGTGACCTCGCTCGAGCTGCGCCAGCGGATCCGTTCGCGGAAGTGGTACGTCGCGCTTGGGGTGTGGACGCTGATCCTGCTCGGCCTCGGTGGGGTCGCGCTCGTGCCGACGATGCTCTCCTCGGGCTGGTCGGAGGTGCGCTGGATCGCCTCGATCACCTTCAGCCTGCAGGCCATGCTGGTGCTCGCCGCCATGCTGCTGGTGGTGCCGGCGCTGTCCGCCGGATCGCTGAACGGCGACCGCTCCGCCGGGACCCTCGCGATCCTGCAGGCGAGCCTGGTCAGCCCGCTCGAGATCGTGCTCGGCAAACTCATCGCCGGCTGGGTCACGGGGCTCGCCTTCCTCGTGCTCGCCCTGCCGTCGGTGCTGCCGACGATGCTGCTCGGCGGGATCGCCCCCCTCTACGCGCTGCGGCTCGTGGTGGTGATCGCGCTGCTGACGCTGTGCGTCACCGCGGTGGGCCTGGGCCTCTCGGCGATCACGCAGCGCCAGCTCGGCTCGGTCGTCCTCGCCTACGTGATCGTCTTCGGGGTGACCGCGGTGCTGCCGATCGTGTGGGGCACCAGCGCGGCCGTCCTCGCGGAGGAGCGCACCGTGACCACCTGGACGTACGACTACGAGAACTGGCCGGAGGACGGCTCGAGCCCCGCGGAGATGCAGTGCATCGAGCAGGAGGAGGAGCGCACGGTGCTGCGGCTGGACCTCACGATGCCGCTCATGTGGGGCAATCCCGTGGTGCTGCTCGCCGAGGCCGCTCCCACCCTGGGCACGGACTGGTGGAACGACGAGGCCGACGGGTCGCGGGCCGACGTTCTCACGCTGACGAAGCTCGGGATGCGCACCGCGGCGACGCCCCTGCATCCGAGCCACTTCGTCAGCTGCTCATCGGACACCCCCGGCTATCCGACGGACCTCGGCTCGGCGCAGAACCGGCCGCTGTGGCCGATGGGCTTCGGCCTGTGGATCCTCGCCGCGGCCGCCTCGCTCACCGTCGCGGTGCTCCGGCTGCGGGTGCCGATCCGTCATCTCGGCGCGGGGACCCGGATCGCCTGAGCGGGTGGGCCCGCGGCTGGGCCGACGGACCCGCGGCTGGGCCGACGGGCCCGCGGCTCAGAGCTCGCGCAGCCCGGTCGTCGACTCCGGGACCTGGTGCTCGCCGCCGTCGGCGTCCCGCCGGCGCCCGCCCGCCAACGGTTCCGCCGTGCCGTAGCCCGCGGCGGCGACCCCACTGGGCCCCGACCCGTCCCCGGCCCCGAAGTCGGGCAGATGTCCCGCGGCGAGATCGGCCGCGCGCACCTCGGTGGGCCGGGCGCCGGGGGCGGAGTCGTCGACCCACAGCCGCTCCCCCGCGGCGTCCAGGTCGAAGATCTCCAGCGCGTGATCCCCGCCCTGGGCCTGCAGGCGCTTGCGCAGCGCGGCGCGGACGGCCGGATCCTGGGCGCGGTCGGTGCGGGTGCCGAGATCGGGGGCGACCAGGGCGTGCGGGGTCTCACGGCGCATGACGTCGCCGGCCGGCCCGTAGAGCACGTACCGCAGCCCCGAGCGCAGCGAGTGCGCGGCGCCGCCGCTGAGCAGCGGCACGAGCACGAGCGCCGCCATGACCAGGGCCGTCCAGATCAGCGGGGTGCCGACCCCGAGGAGTGCGACGCCCGTGCCGGCGGCGACGAGCCCGAGCAGCGCCACGAGCGCCGCGAGCACCCCCGAGAGCGTGACCGCCCGCGCCTCCCACGGGTTCACGCGGGCGCGATGGACCCACTCGCGATAGGTGCGCTCGTCGATCACCTCGGCCCGCGCCCCCTCGGCGAGCCGCACCGCCACACCCGGGACGAGGCTCAGCCCGAGCACGACCAGGCCGAGCAGCGGCGTGCCGAGCGCGATGATCTCCCAGGTCAGGATGGGTTCGAGGGCGGCGAGGTCGTCGATCGAGAGACGGGTGAACATCGAGACGGCGTCGGCGATCCCGAACACCAGCCAGCCCAGCACCGCGGCGGCAGGCAGCACCCAGGTGAGCGTCGAGCGGCCGATCACGGCGAGGGACCGGGCCATGCCGCGCGGGCTGAGCCCGGCGCCCGCCTCGGGGGTGCCGGGGACGGGCGGGAGGTGGCGACGATCCTGCGCGAGGACCCGGCGGGCGGCGGTGCGGCGCGCGACGGGGTCCCGACCGATCCGCGCCGTGACCTCGATCGCCGCGTACGGCTCGACGCCGAGGAGACGCGGCGCGGAGAGCAGGCGGCGCACCAGCAGCCACGCCCCCATCACGGCGAGCAGGGCGAGGCTCAGCGCGGTCAGCTGTCCGGCGCCGACCCCCGCCCACGGCTGCGGCACGCCCACGGCCGCGAGCAGCGGCGCGAGCAGCAGGGCCAGCACCGGCGGCGCCATCACGGCCGCTGTCGCGAGATCCCGCACGGCCTTCTGGAAGGACTCCTCGGAGAGGAAGCGGCGCGGCTCGAGGGCGGCGATCCGCGAGCTCGCGACCGGCAGCAGCACCGCGCTGGCCAGCGTCGCGATCGGGGGGATGAGCAGCAGCGCCGCCCACAGCCCGCTCGGGCTGAAGCCCAGCCCGAAGAGGGTCGCGCGGAGATAGGCGGCGTCCCCGATCGCGAAGAGGAGCGCGAAGGCCCAGAAGGTCGGCGCCGCCCCCCACACGTACAGCAGCACGAACACCAGCCAGAGCCCCAGCAGCACCAGTCCCGGCGCCCAGGAGCGGCGCAGCAGGCGCCCGGTGAGGGCGCGGCGGGACTCGAGCAGGATCTCCGTCGGCGGGAGGAGCGAGGTGTCCTCGCGGGGCAGGCGCGGCGGCGGGGGCAGGTCCCGCAGGGGTGGCAGTGCGCGGTCCGACGGGGAGGTCATCGGGCTCTCTCAGACGGTGCGGCGGCCCAGGAAGGCGCGCCCCAGGGTCATCTCGTCGGCGTAGTCGAGGTCGCCGCCGACGGGCAGGCCGGAGGCGAGGCGGGTGACGGTCAGCTCGAGCGGGGCGAGCAGGCGGGAGAGGTAGGCGGCGGTGGCCTCCCCCTCGATGTTGGGATCGAGGGCGAGGATGACCTCCTGGGTCTCCCCGGAGCCGAGGCGGCTCATCAGCTGGGTGATGCGCAGGTCGTTCGGGCCGACGCCGCCGATCGGGTCGATCGCGCCGCCGAGCACGTGGTAGCGGCCGCGGAACTCGCGGATCCGCTCGATGGCGACGATGTCCTTGGACTCCTCGACCACGCAGATCACCTCGTCGCTGCGGCGGGCGTCCGCGCAGATGCGGCAGCGCTCGTCGGCCGAGACGTTCCCGCAGATCTCGCAGAAGCGCACGGTGTCCTTGACCGTGATCAGGACCTCCGCGAGACGGCGCACGGAGGCCTCGTCGGCGTCCAGCAGATGGAATGCGATCCGCTGCGCCGACTTGGGGCCGATGCCCGGCAGCCTGCCGAGCTCGTCGATGAGGTCCTGGACGATGCCTTCGTACACGACCTCAACTGTAGTCATCGGCACCGACGGCGGCGGCCGACGGGGGCCGGGTGTGGATGTGCGGTGCGCGGCATCGGGCGCAGCGGCGGGCGAAGCGTGCCTGCGTCCTATCCCCCCGATTTAGTCCATCGCCCGGAGGAAACCGGCTACGCTGACCGGACCCCGCAGATCCACCGCCCGACGCCGCCCTCCCGGGAGCCGTCGGCCGGAGTGGCCCTGCACCCCGCGGATCGCCCGAGGAGAACCATGGTCCACCTGCCCTCCGCCCTGCTGGACGCCGTGCACGAGCGGGTCCTGACCGGGCTCGGCGACGCGCCCGCTGGCCGCGAGATCGCCGACCGCGTCGTCGCCTACCTGCGCAACACCTCCGAGACCACGGTCAGCGTCGACGAGGACGGCACCACCTTCGTGATCACCGGGGACATCCCCGCGATGTGGCTGCGGGACTCCGCCGCGCAGCTCACCCCTCTGCTGCGCCTGGTCGCGGCCGGGGTCGGCCCCGAAGAGGACCGGGCGGTGCTGGTGGATCTGCTCGCGGGCCTGCTGCGTCGGCAGTGGCAGCAGATCGTCCTGGACCCGTATGCGAACGCCGTCAACCGTCGGCCGGACGCCTCGCACTGGGACTCCGATGACACCGACCGCGAGAACCCGTGGGCGTGGGAGCGGAAGTTCGAGCTCGACTCGCTCTCCTACGGGCCGGACCTCGCGTGGCGGCTGTGGCGGGCGACGGGCGACACCAGCTGGGCCGGGGAGCAGTTCGTGGCGGCGGCGCGCACGATCCTGGAGACGGTCCGCACGGAGCAGCACCACGAGGAGCGCTCGACCTACCGCTTCCGCCGCGCCGGGGTGCCCGCGCAGGACACCCTGGCCCGCGACGGCCGCGGCTCGGAAACCGCACCGAACGGCCTGGTCTGGGCCGGGTTCCGGCCGTCCGACGACGCCTGCGAGCTGGGCTACAACATCCCCGGGAACCACTTCCTCGCCCTCGCGCTGGAGCGGCTCGGCGACCTGCTCGAGCAGGTCGCGGACGAGGGGGACGAGGCCGCGGAGGCGCGGCGGCTGAGCGCGGAGATCCGGGAGGCGCTCGCGGCGCACGGTCAGATCGACGGGCCCGACGGGCGACGGATCTGGGCGTACGAGGTCGACGGTCTCGGGAACCACGTGTTCCTCGACGACGCGAACGTGCCGAGCCTGCTGGGCCTGCCGTACCTGGACTGCGCGGACGCGTCGGATCCGGTGTACGTCGCCACGCGCGCCGCGGTGCTGTCCGGCGCGAACCCGTACTTCTACGAGGGCGCGCAGCTGCGCGGCGTCGGCTCCCCGCACACCCCGCCGGACCACGTGTGGCCGATCGCGAAGTGCATCGAGGGCCTGACCTCGGCGGACGATGCGGAGCGCCTCGCGATCCTGGAGACGCTCATCGCGACCGACGGCGGCACCGGGATGATGCACGAGGGCGTGCACGTGGACGATCCGACGCGGTTCACCCGCGAGTGGTTCTCCTGGTCGAACTCGATGTTCTGCGAGCTCGCGCTGGATCTGGCGGGCGTGCACCGCTGAGCGGCGGGCCGAGAGGGGATGCTTGATCCCGGCGCGGGCTCGCCGCGCAGGGGCGGCGCGCTCACGGGGCCGGCCCAGGCGGCCGACGGAGGTCGCGGGGCCGTCGACCGTCGGCTGGTGCGCTCCTCAGCGCAGAGGGGTACGGTCGGTCGCGTCCGTGACTCGGAGCGCCTCAGCCCGAGCCCATCTCCCGAACAGGAACCGCCTCGATGACCCCGCTGCCGCCCCCGTACGACGCCGCCGATCCGGCCGCCGAGACCCAGGTGACGACCGCGCCGGAGGTCCCGACCGCGGTGGTGCGGCGCCGGGACTTCCCGATGTTCGAGATGCCCGACCTGATGGACGGCACCTTCTCGCACCTGGTGTCGGCGCTCGCCGAGGCGGGGATCGCCCCGATCGGTCCCGCGTTCTCGTTGCATCACCGGGCGCCCGTGCAGACCGCCGATCTCGAGGTGGGGCTGCCCGTGGACCGTCCGCTGACGGAGGGGATCACGCTGCCGAACGGCTTCGAGGTGGTCGGGTCGGTGCTGCCGGCGGGACGCATCGGCTGGATCAGCCACGTGGGCAGCTACGGCGGGCTCGCCGAGGCCTGGGGCTCCTTCACCGAGGACATCGGCGAGTCCGAGGAGCAGATGACCTACCCGTTCTGGGAGATGTACGTGACCGAGCCGACCCCGGACACCAACCCGGCGCACCTGCGTACGGACCTGTTCAGCCTGCTCGTGCCCCGCGAGGGCTGAGTTCGCGGTGGCAAGGTTCGCAGGGGCCTGCGCTCACCAGGGCTGAACCCGCCGGGACTTGCGCTCACCAGGGCTGAACCCGCCGGGGCCGAGCCCGCGGCGGCGGCTGAGTCCGCGGCCGTGGGAGAGCCCGCGGCGGCGGGGTCACATCTGCGGGGTCTCGTCGATGATCTCGAGGACCCGGCCGCCGAGCACGCTCTCGATCACCTCCCGGCCGCTGCGCGAGGACACCTCCGCGTCCTCGTCGTCGCGCGAGGCGCCGCCGGTGGGATCGACCTCCGGCTCAGACTGAGCACCGGGCCGGCCGACGCGTCCGCGCTGCTGGTTCGCGGTGCGCGAGGCCATCGCCGCCTCGCGCACGAGCGCGGCGCCGCTGCGGGGAGCGGGGGCCTGATCCGCGGGGGCCGACGGCGCGGCCGACGCAGTCGCCGGTGCAGGCGCCGCCGCAGATGCAGCCGCCGCCTGCGGTGCGGGGTCGCCCGCAGCGGCGATCCCGGCCGTGCCCCACGAGGCGGCCGCGCGGGCTGCAGCGGAGGGCGCCTGGGCTGCAGACTGTCCGTCCACGGGCGGACCGTCCGACCCCGAATCGTCGGGGCTCTTCGGCGACTCGGGGCTCAGCGGCGACGCGGGGCTGTCCGCACCGACGGGGCTGCTCGGGCTCATCGGAGAGGGGCCGCTGGATGGGCTCGCGGGGCCGGAGTGCGCATCGACCGCAGACCACTCGCCGGGCGCGGGGCCGCCCCACGACGGCGCGCCCTGGTCGTCCGCGGCGGTAGCCGCTCCGGCGGGTCCGCCGACGGTGGCGCCTCCGGCGGTGGAGTCGCCGGAGGTGGAGCCGCCCGACGGGGGCAGCGAGCGGACCACGCGGCCCTCGGCGAGCGCGCGGCGCAGAGCCGCCTGGCCATGGGTGCGCGGTTCGCCGTCGGGGACGGAGTCGCGTCCCTCGTCCTCGACCTCGAGCACCTCGCCGGCGGGCACCGCGGAGGCGGCGTTCCCGGGACCGGACTCCTCGTCGACGCTGCCGCCATGGCGTTCGAGCAGGTCGGCCCACCGCGGCTTGACGGACGCCGACGCGTCGGACGCCGCTGCCGCGTCCGTCGCCGGGGCCATTGACTCGCGTCCGGTCCCTGCCGAGGCGCCAGCACTGCGCGGAGCCGCAGCGCCGGTCGAGGGGTTCGTGTCGACCCGGGCCCCGGCGGCCGATGCCGCGGGACGGCGCTCGCTCAGCCGGGCGTCGTCGGCGTCATGGGGCGGGTAGTCGTCCTCGGGGTCCGGCGGGAAGGGGTCCTCCGGCTCCGGGGGGAAATCCTCCGAGGCTGCTGCGGGAGCGGGGCTCCTCCGGGCGTCGGGACGCGAGGGACCGGGCGCCGAGTCGCTCCAGGGAGCGCTGCCGCCGCGAGGACCCTGCGCGGCCGCGGCTTCGCTCCGGGCGCGGGGTGCCTGCCCGGGACCGTGCTCATCGCGCGGGGAGGGGGCGGGGCCGGCCGGCTGCGACGGGCCACCCCCGGCAGGACCACCGGCAGAGCCACCGCCAGCAGGTGCGCCGCCAGTCGGACCACCGGCAGAGCCACCGCCAGCGGGCGCGCCCCCGGCCGGGCCGCCGGCCGGACCGCCGCCAGCAGGGCCTCCCTCGGTCGGGCCACCGTTGCCGGGGCCCTCCCCGACCACGGCCTCCACCGCGACGTCGCCCCCGAGCACGCGCCGTGCGGCGTCGGCCAGGTTCTGCGGCGCCGTGCCGCGGTGGTACGCGGCGAGGAGCCCGTCCGTGCGGAAGCCGATCACCAGGGAACGCCCGCGGACAGCATTGAGCTGGGCGTTCTGCGCGATGAGCGCCCAGGCCGGCCGACGGATCTGCTGCAGCTCGTCGAGGATCGCGCCCCAGCGGCCGCGGACCTCCTGCTCGTCAAGGCCGTCGCCGCTCGGCGCGGCACCCTGCGGCGCTGCACCCTGCCGCGTCGCGCTCTCCGCGGCCGACCCCGGCGACGTCCCCGGCTGCGGGCCCGCGGACCGCGCGGCGCCGGACGGTGCCTCGGCAGGCCGCCCCGCCGCCTCCCCCGGAGTCCCGGATCCCGCAGCGGGCGCCGCCGGGGGCGGGGTCTGCTGCTCGGGACGGGATGCGCCCGCACCGGGTCGCGCGGTCGCGATATCGCCCCATCCGCCGGCACCCTGCTCGACGGGCCGCTGCTGCGGGGCGGCCGACTGCTCAGTCCGCTGGGCTGGCTCGGATGTCGGCCGACCCCCGCGGGACTGCCGGGACGCGGTGGCGCGCTCCTGCGCGATGCGCCGCGCCTCCTCCCGGCCACCGCCGGCGGGAGCTCCACCTCCGGCGTCGGCCGGACCGGGCCCGGCGGGAGCCCCTCCGCGCGTCGGCCCACCGGCGGCTCCCGGCCCGCCCGCTGCGCCTCCGCGGGAACCGGTGCCCGCGGGAGCTCCGCCCGTCGGCGCCGCGGCGACCGCACCCGCCCGCTCGTCGCGCAGCACCAGTCGCGCGGCCAGCAGCTCGAGGTGGAGGCGCGGCGAGGTCGCGCCCGACATCGTCGAGAGGGTCTCGTGCACGAGATCGCCGCACAGCGAGAGGTCGGCCGGAGAGAAGAGGGTCGCCTGCTGGCGCATGCGCTCGAGCTCGTCGGCCGGGACCTGCGGCAGGAGATCCGCGCCGCGATCCGGGACGGCGGCGAGCACGATCAGGTCGCGCATCCGCTCCAGGAGGTCCTCGACGAAGCGGCGCGGCTCGTGCCCGGTCGCGAGCACCTGCTCGACCGCTCCGTAGAGCGCGGCGGCGTCCCGCTCGGCGACCGCGGTGATCGCCGTGTCCAGCAGCGCCGTGTCGGTGAAGCCGAGCAGCGCGATCGCGGTCGGGAAGTCGAGGCCGTCCTCCCCCGCGCCGGCCATCAGCTGGTCCAGCACCGACATCGAGTCCCGGGCCGAGCCGCCGCCCGCACGCACCACCAGCGGCATCACGCCCTCACCGACCTGCACGGACTCCGTCTGGCAGACCTCCTCGAGGTACGGGCCGAGGATCTGCGGCGGGATCAACCGGAAGGGATAGTGGTGGGTGCGGGAGCGGATGGTGCCGATGACCTTGTCCGGCTCCGTGGTCGCGAAGACGAACTTCACGTGGTCCGGCGGCTCCTCGACGAGCTTCAGCAGCGCGTTGAAGCCGGCCGAGGTCACCATGTGGGCCTCGTCGATGATGAACACCTTGAAGCGGTCGCGGACCGGGGCGAAGGAGGCGCGCTCGCGCAGCTCGCGGGCGTCGTCCACACCGCCGTGGCTCGCCGCGTCGATCTCCACCACGTCGAGGGAGCCGGAGCCGCCGCGGGCCAGGTCACGGCACGAGTCGCAGGTGCCGCACGGGGTGTCCGTCGGCCCCTCGGCGCAGTTCAGGCAGCGGGCGAGGATGCGGGCGGAGGTCGTCTTGCCGCAGCCGCGCGGGCCCGAGAACAGATAGGCGTGGCCGACCCGTCCCGCGCGCAGCGCACGCCGCAGGGGCGTGGTGACGTGGTCCTGGCCGATCACCTCGGCGAAGGACTCCGGGCGGTAACGACGGTACAGAGCGGTGGCCACCCCGACAGGCTAGTCGAGGCCGCCCACAGCCACGCCCGGATGGGGACGAGCGGGCATTGGGGAGGAACGGTCCTCGTCCACACTCGCGGCGCGTCCACACTCCCGGCGCGAGCGACTCCGCGCGGGCGCTGCTCATGGAATCATCCTCGGCATGACCCCGCCCTCGCCGCGCACACCGCCGACCGGGCCCGCGTCTTCCGAGCGCAGGCCCCTGCTCGTGGTGCTCACGGGACCGATCCTGCTGATCCTGGTCCCCGCCGCGACCTTCCTGATCGCCGCATCCGCGGGGAGCGTCGGCGGGCTTCCCTTCGTCGTGATCGCCGTGATGCACCTCCTCGCGCTCGCCGGGGCGGGCTGGCTCGCACTGCGCGGCCTGCGCGGCAGGGAGCCCTGGCGGGCGGGTGATGTGGTCGGACCGCTCCTGATCGCGATCGGCGTCGGCGGTTCGTTGGTCCTCGACCTCCTCCTCGCCGACGCCCAGGGGATCCGGCAGGGGGCTCTGTTCCGGGTGCGGCACGCCATGGCCCTGCCCGAGGACACGCCCTTCGTCCTCTCCGTCGCCCTCGCGGCCGCCGCGCTCGTCGCCGCGGCCGTGGCGATCGTCGGCCCCGCGGTGCGCGGCCGGCTGCAGCGGAGGGACCGCGAAGGCCGCGAGTCGCCGTCCGGCCGCCCGCTCCGGGAACCGCGCCCCATCCGCTATGCGACCGGCCCGAAGGACTCAAGGCTGACGCGTCTCGTCTCCCCGGTGACCCGGGTGCTGATCGTGCTCAGCGGTCTCGCCTCCCTCGTCTGCCTGCTGCTGTTCTCGCTGCGTCCGTTCGACCCGGACACGGCGGAGCTGCTGACGATCGCCGTCGTCTTCCTCCCGGTACTGCCGATGCTGTGGGCGGTCGTCGAGACGCTCTGGCGGCTCGATGCCGAGATCGGTCCAATCATGAACTCGCTGCGGCTGACGATGGCGGTGCCGGTCCTGGTGTCCGTGGTCGTCTTCGTGCCGCTGATGCTCGTGAGCCTCCTGCCCCCGATCTGGCGCGGCTTCTCGACCCACCACATCACCCTGATCGGCGACGACGGCCTGGTGGCGGCCGACGCCCCGGTGGTCGGTTTCCTGGGGCTCGGCGCCCTCACCGCGATGGGACTGGGGATGGTAGGCGCCCTGGCGGCGAGCGTCTTCGTGGTGATCCCGGCGGTCGCGATCTTCCGGCCCGACGTGATGATCGGCGAGAACCAGCTCAACACCGACCCCGAGCACCGACGGGCCAACACCACGGCGGTCCGGCTGATCGCGGCGGTGATCGTGATGATCTTCGTGCTGTCGATCTTCCTCGCCCTGTACTTCCAGGACGAGCTCCCGGGCTGGCCGGCGGTCGTGTCCCTGGTGGTGCTGGTGGGGCTCGTCGTCGCGGTCTGGGCGATGCAGCGGGTGGACCACAAGGCGCGGGCGCGCTCCGGCACCTCGGCACGGGTACGCAGCCCGTTCGATCCGAAACCCGCGGAAGTCTCCCCGTCCGAAGAGGAGCCGACGAACGACGCTCCCGACACGTCGCGCTGAACCGCTCCCCGGCGGTCGCGGGCGGTGGGGAGTTCTCTCCATGTCCTCCGGCGCGGAGCTCCCCTACCCTTCTCGACCATGACGGGATTCCTGGGGGCCGACACCGAGAAGGTGCGCGAGCAGAGCGAGCTGACCACCACGAGCTCGGAGACGCTCGAGCAGCTGGTCGAGGCCGCGCTCGCGCTCTCCCATCAGGTCGCGTGGGTGGGGACCGACGCCGATGCCTTCCGCGCCGACTGCGACCAGGCCCGCCAGCGCCTGCGCGAGGTCCTGCGGACGCTGCGTCAGCGGGCCGACGAGCTCCTCGAGCACGCCGACGAGCAGGACGACTGCTCCTCGGGCCACGGGTCCGGGGCCCCCGGACTCCCCTTCGGTCCCTTCGGCCCGATCGGCGCCCCGTTCGTTCCGTTCTCGCCCTTCGGGCCCGGCGGTCCGTTCGGGCCGGGTGGTCCGCTCGACAAGATCAACCCCTTCCGGGACGGCGGCCCGCTCGATCGGGTCCTCGGCGAGGACGCCCCGTTCCCGCCCTTCGGCCCGATCAACGCCCCGCTGGGGCCGGACAATCCCCTCAACAGGTTCGTCGAGAAGAACCTGGACATCATCCTCGGCAACAACCCGCTCGAGCGGGCGAAGAACTGGGGCACCGAGGCCCTCTCCAAGGGGTGGGAGTGGGGGACCGAGAAGACCGGGGAGTGGCTCTCGAGCTCCAAGGACTGGTTCGACGACTCCAAGTTCGCCAAGAAGGCGTTCGACCTGACCCGGAAGGGGGTCCCTGTGATCCCGGACCTCTACGAGATCGGCAAGGCGGCGAGCGAGGGCGACGCCGAGGCCGTCCTGTGGAAGACGAACCGGGCTGCTTTCGAGGCCATCCCCGGTCTGACCGTGGCGGACCTCATCGGGGGCGAGATCACGTCGCGCCTCGGGGACGAGCACACCGTCTTCGGCACCGACATCAAGTGGAACGAGGGCACGCCGCTCGACGGGGTCGAGGCGTACCTGACGCAGAGGACTCGCGAGGTCGGGGTCACCGACTCGGGCGAGCAGCTCGGCACGCAGATCGCCGACGCTCACGGTGTCGAGAACGAGCTCGGTCGGAACCTGCTGAAGTCCGGCTTCGGGGTCGGCGTCAGCCAGACGATCGGCGGGCCCGCCGCCTATATCTTCGATCAGGTCACCCCCGGCGACACGCGCGGCGCGGCCGCCAAGTTCCTCTACGACAACCTCACCTGATCCCGGCGGAGAGGGCCGCACCCACCTGATCGCACCGCACCCGCCCGGCCCGGACTCGCGGAGCCGCTGGGCGTCGGCGAGGTGGGAGCTCCACCGCGCCCAACCGATCGCACCGCGCCCCCGATCCACCGCGCCCGTCCGATCCCGCCCGCTCCTACCGCGCCCGCCGGGACCGGACCCCGGTCCCTTCGCACGAATCCCGGTACATCTTGTACATGATGTACGGTCATTCTCATGAAAATACCGGTCCTCCTGACGGCCGCTCGGGCGGCGGTGAGCAACGCGGTGGTGTCGACCGCGGAGTTCCGTGCGCGACTGAGCGAGTTCCTCGAGCGCGCCAACCACCAGCCGGTGAAGATCGTGAGCCGCGGCGCTCGACCGCGCGGCGTGCTCGTCTCCGCCGACTTCTTCGAGCGGGCCTGCGAAGCACTCGGCGACGAGCCCTACACCCGGCCCCCGAAGTCCCGGGACGAGCAACTCCTGGAGGATGCCCTCGACATCCTCGAGGGCCTCTGAACCCCGCCCCCAAAGCGTCTCTAATGTGATCCCCTAGCAATCATGTTGAAAGCGAGCGCACCGCTGGGTAGCGTTCTCGGCCGTGAGCACACCCACCACCTCCTCCCCCACGGCGACCCCGTCGGCCCGGCGCAACCCGCTGGCCGCGATCGCCCGCATCCCCTTCGGCTGGCAGGTCCTCGCGGGCCTCGTCCTCGGCGTGATCCTCGGTCTGACGGCCGCCGCGATCGGTCCCGTCGCCCCCACCGACTCGAACCCCGACGGTGCGAACTGGCTCGCCGTCACCCTGGACACCATCGGCACGATCTTCGTGACGCTGCTGAAGGCCCTGGTTCCGCCGCTGATCTTCCTCGCGATCGTCACCTCGATCGCCAATCTGCGCAATGTCACCAACGCCGCGCGCCTGGCCTGGAAGACCCTGCTCTGGTTCGCGATCACCTCGCTGATCGCCGTCTCCATCGGCATCGCCCTCGGCGCGATCACCTCCCCGGGCGCGAACTCCGGCGTGTCCGCCGACGCAGCCGAGGCCTCCTCCACCCAGGGCGGCTGGCTCGACTTCCTCACCGGCCTGGTCCCCTCGAACTTCCTGGGCATCGCCGGCTCCACCCGTGACGACGGCTCCGTCTCCCTGAGCTTCAACGCCCTGCAGATCCTGGTCATCTCGATCGCGGTGGGCATCGCCGTGCTCAAGGTGGGCGAGAAGGCCGAGCCCTTCCTCAAGGTCACCGGCTCCGCCCTCGAGATCGTGCAGAAGCTGCTGTGGTGGGTCATCCGCCTCGCCCCGATCGGCACCATCGGCCTGCTCGGCAACGCCGTCGCCTCCTACGGCTGGGACGCGATCGGCCAGCTCGGCCTGTTCACCCTCGACGTCTACGTGGGCATGCTCCTCGTGCTGCTGGTCGTCTACCCGGTGCTGCTGAAGGTCAACGGCCTATCCATCGCCTCCTTCTTCCGGGGCGTGTGGCCGGCGACCTCCCTCGGCTTCGTCTCCCGCAGCTCGCTGGGCACCATGCCGATGACCCAGACCGTCACCGAGCGCATGGGCGTCCCCCGCCACTACGCCTCCTTCGCGGTCCCGCTCGGCGCCACCACCAAGATGGACGGCTGCGCCGCGATCTACCCCGCGCTCGCCGCGATCTTCGTCGCGAACTTCTACCAGGTGCCGCTCGGCATCACCGACTACCTGCTCATCGTGCTCGTGTCCGTGCTGGGCTCGGCCGCGACCGCGGGCATGACCGGCGCGACCGTGATGCTCACTCTGACGCTGTCCACCCTGGGCCTCCCCCTCGAGGGCGTCGGGCTGCTGCTCGCGATCGACCCGATCCTCGACATGGGCCGCACCGCCCTGAACGTCACCGGGCAGTCCCTCGTGGCCGTGATCGTCGCCAAGCGCGAGAGGATCCTCGACCAGCGCGCCTACGACGCCACCCGCCGCACCTCCTTCCAGGCCATCCAGGCCGAGGAGGCGGGGCAGGCGGACGCCGACGCCGCTCCCGGCGATCGCCGCTCCGCCTCCGCGGGCGTCTGATCCAGGCGAGGGTGAGTCCGGGCACCGCGCCCTGGCCCACCCCCGCCTGAGCTGGATACACTCGGCGCGTCCCCATCCGGCCCGCCCCCGCGGGCTCCAGGGTGCATCTACCTCGGGTCCGTCACGCGGACCGTCCAAGGCGGCACCACCGTCGAGGAGGTCCCCGACCCATGACCCTGCCGACCACCGCCGCACACCCCGAGGCCACCGCGCCGCCGACGCGCCCCACCACCCTGCGCGCCGCCGCGGGCTCCTCGTACTTCCCGGTCGCCTTCCTCGCCCGCTTCCCCTTCGCGATGATGGTCGTCGGCACCCTGACGCTGGTCGTCGCCGCCCGCGACTCGATCGCGCTGGGCGGGCTCAACTCGGCGGTCGTCGGGCTCGGTGGCGCACTCGTCGGCCCCCTGCTGGGCGCCGCCGCCGACCGCTACGGGCAGCGTCCCGTCCTGCTGATCTCCGGGATCGTCAACGCGCTCGCGCTGCTGGCGCTCGCCTGGATCGCCTTCAGCCCGCTCCCCGATGCGGCCCTGCTCGCGGCGGGCTTCGCGATCGGTGCCTCCGCCCCGCAGATCGGTCCGTTCTCCCGCAGCCGCCTGGTCGCGCTGATCCTCACCCGTCTGCCCGCGGAGCGCCGCGCCCGGGCGATGAACGGGACCATGGGCTACGAGTCCGCGGTCGACGAGACCGCCTTCGTCTTCGGGCCCGTGGTGGTGGGCATGCTGGCCACGACGCTCTCCCCCGCCGCGCCGATGATCGGTGCCGCCGTGCTGATCCTGGTGTTCGTCACCGCCTTCGCGCTGCACCCGACCGCCCTCACGCAGCCCGCCGACGACACCCAGGCCCCCGTCGGCCGTGCGTCCGTCGACCGGGCCCCCGTCGACCAGGCTCCCGCGCGGGAACTGTTCACGCCCGCGATCCTCGTCGTCGTGGGGGGCGCGCTCGGCGTCGGCCTGTTCTTCGGCACGGTCCTGACCTCGCTGACCGCCTTCCTCGGCGACCTCGGGCGCGGCGAGTCCGCGGGCCTGCTCTACGGGGTGATGGGCGTCGGCTCCACGGTGCTCGCGCTCTCCGTCGGACTCTGGCCGGAGCGGTTCCGACTGCACGCGCGGTGGCTGGTGTCCGCCGCGCTGATGCTCGGGGCGATGCTCCTGTTCGCCTCGGCCGACGGGACGACCGGCGTGGTCGCGGCGATGGCGCTCGCAGGCATCGGCATCGGGCCGACGGTGGTGACCCTCTACAGCCTCGCCGCCCAGCACAGCCCCCACGGCCGCTCGGCGACGGTGATGACGATGCTGGGCTCCGCCACGATCGTGGGCCAGTCGGGGGCCTCCGCCCTCACCGGGGCGGTGGCCGAGTCCTCCGGGTCCTCGGTCGCGATGCTGCTGCCCGCGGGGGCAGCGCTGCTGGTCGTGCTCGCGGCGGTGGTCAACGCGCTGCTGCGGCCGGACGGCGCGGCAGCGCCTCAGCGCCGCAGCACGTGACGCAGCGCGTCCTCGAGGCGCGCGTGCGCGGGGACGAAGCCGCTGTCCTCGAGCCGTGCGGAGGAGACGTGCTGGTCCACGTGGATCAGCTCATCGGCCGCGGCGGCGCCGAGCGCGAGCCGCGGCCCGAACGGCGGCACCGGCACCAGAGCGGGGCGGTGCAGCACCTCCCCCAACGTGCGCGCGAACTCGCCGGCGGTGACCGCGTGCGGGGCGACGCCGTTGAGGGGCCCTGAGACCTGGGCCGAGAGGGCGGCGTGGGCGAAGACCCGCACGATGTCGTCGAGCGAGATCCAGGAGGTCATGGCCTTGCCGTCGGTGAGGCGCCCGCCCATCCCGGTGAGGAACAGCGGCAGCTGGGGCAGCAGGGAGCCGCCCCCGTCGCTCAGCGCCAGGCCGGTGCGCACGTGGGCGACCCGAAGGCCCGCCTCCTCGGCGGTGCGGCTCGATCCCTCCCAGTCCCGCACGAGATCGGCCAGGAAGCCCTCCCCGCCGGGATCGGACTCGGTGAGCAGCTCGCCCGGACGCCGCGGCCCGTACAGACCGATCGCCGAGGCCTGCACGAGAGCCGACGGTCCGTCCCGCATCCCCGCGAGGGTGCGGGCGATCAGCGCGGTGCCGTGGACGCGGGAGTCGCGGATCTCGCGTCGGGCGGCGGGGGTCCAGCGGGTCCCGATCGAGCGGCCGGCGAGGTTGACGACCACGTCGACCCCCTCGAGCTCGGCCGGATCGAGCTCCCCGGCGCGAGGGTCCCAGGAGATCTCCCCTGGGCCGGCCCCGCTCCCCCGGACCATGCGGCGCACGGTGTGCCCGCCGGTCTCGAGCAGGGCCGCGAGCTGGGTGCCGATCAGGCCCGAGGAACCCGTGATCGCGATCGTGCGACGGGGCAGGTCGCGCCAGCGGGCGTGGAAGGCGAGATCGTCGCGCAGCTGGCGGGCGCGGAAGGCGAGCAGCCGACGAATCTGCGACTCGGCGACTGGGGCGAGGCGCTCGAGGTGCCGGGGGAGCTCGAACTCGATGCTGTCGCGGATCGCGGTGCCGGCCCCACCCGCGACGCCGCCATCAGGCGCACCATCGCCGCCGGAGAGGGTGTCGACCTCGAGGCGATGCTCGTGCCGCCAGGTGCGCCAGGGCCCGCGCACCTGCTGGTCGACGAAGTGACCGGCCGGATCGCTCTCCACATGCCGCAGGAGCCAGTGGGGACGGAGCGGCGCCGGCAGCAACGGCGGGCCCAGGCGGGCACCGACGAGCCGTCCGTCCCGCATGCCACCGACCGACGGGTCCTCGACGGAGGCGAGACCGGGCGGGGTGAGCCGGACCAGCGCGCCGGGCCGGTCGTACCAGGCCAGGACGTCGGCCCGCGACTGCGCGACCCGGTGGACGGTCTCGATCCTCACTGCGGCTCCCTGTCTCGGGGACGTGGTCCGGTGCCCGGTGGGCGCGGTGCGCGGTCCCGCGGATGCGGCCGCGACCTCATGGACGTGGACCGGCCACGTTACGCATCCCGGGGTCGCGGGGGAAGGGCCTGGCCGGGGCGGGTCGTGCCACCGGCGACGGGAGAGCCCGGAGGGACCAGGCCGCGCGGAGCGCCCGGGGCGAGCGAGGCGCCGACGCGCAGGACCAGCCAAGCCACGCCGATCCACAGCGCCCAGGAGACGAGGTCCAGCAGCCAGGCGGTGCCGGGGTCGAGCGGCCCGAGCACGTTCTGCTCGATGGCGACGCGGACGCTGTTCAGCAGGCCGTGGCCGACCACGGCCGCCCAGGCCGTGCCGGAGATCTCGCGCAGCGCGCCGAGCAGCGGCGCGACGGCGAGGATCGCGCCGAGGTAGGCGATGGCCTCCCGCGGCGCAAGACCCAGGGCGAGCACGATCGGCAGATGCCAGAGCGCCCACATCGCCCCGATGAGCAGGGACGACCCCCAGAAGCCGAGGGGTGCGAGCTGCGTGTGCAGCCAGCCGCGCCAGCCCGCCTCCTCGCCGATCGCGAAGATCGCCTGCATCACCAACACCATCGGCACGGCGAGCAGCAGGGCGGAGAGCGAGGCGGCGTCGGCCGCGAGCGGCACCCCGGCGACGACCCCGATCAGCACCCGGGCGAAGGGCACGAGGGCGAAGGCCGCGGCGCCTCCGAGCACGGCGACCAGCAGCAGCGGCCAGGACGGCACCGACAGCGCCAGCGAGCGCCACCAAGGCTCGCCGCGGCGTCGCACGATCAGCGCCGCGACCAGGGGGGACAGCTGAGCGAGGGGCACGACGAGGCCCAACAGCGCGACCGGCAGGACGCCGAGGGCGATGGGGAGCGACAGCCCCGTGGTCACGGCGAGCGAGATCGCGAGGAAGAGGCCGACGCGGCGCAGGTCTGGGCGAGCGCCCGCGGAGTGTCCGCCGGCAGTGGAGGGAGCCGAGGGGTTCGCCGGAGTCGGAGGAGTCGAGGAGGACGGGGAGGCGGCGGGAAGCGAGGCCAACGGGAGCTCCTGGGGGCGGGCGCCTCGCCTGTTGCGCTGCGCGTCGCCGCCCACGCTAGGAGCGGGGACAGCGGGCCGGGAACGGGGGTGTCCGCCTCCGCGACGTGGGGAAAACCCCCGGGGCGTGTAACGACCCCTCGTGCACCTGCCAGAGCCCACCTGCCCTTGCTGCCGTCAGGCCCTGGGGGAGTTCAGCGAGATGACACCGCACGAGGGGTCGCGCTCGATTCTACAGATGCCTCCCGAGCACGTCATGTCGGAGCGGCCGGATGTCACCCGGTTCACCGATTCCGAGCGTTGTCCGTGCATTGCAGTCGGATAACGGACAGGGGTTGACGTGCCCGGCGTCGCCCGACGCGCTACTGTTCCCCCACGGCGATGTCGGTGATCGGGCTCACAGGCGTGCCCGAGAACCGTCCGCCCTCCACCTTCCCCCTTCCCCGTCCCCCTGGAGACCCCATGTTCTTCGACACCTTGATCACCGGGGCCAACAACCTCGTGTGGTCGCTCCCCCTGGTGGGCCTGCTGCTGCTGACCGGCCTCTTCTTCACCCTGCGCACGATGTTCCTGCAGGTGCGCTGCATCCCCGACATGCTCTCCCAGTTGAAGAAGGGCGAGGCCTCCCCCGACGGCACCTCGTCGTTCCAGTCGCTGATGATGTCCCTCGCCGGCCGCGTCGGCATGGGCAACATCGGCGGCGTCGCCACCGCGATCGCCATCGGCGGCCCCGGCGCGGTGTTCTGGATGTGGCTGATCGCGTTCCTCGGCGCCGCAACCTCCTTCATCGAGTGCACCCTCGGCCAGATCTACAAGGAGAAGGACAAGGACACCGGCGAGTACCGCGGCGGCCCCGCGTACTACATCGAGAAGGCGTTCCGCCACACCAAGGCAGCCCCCGTGATGCTCGTCTACGCGATCGTGTTCTCGATCGTC
Organism: Brachybacterium sp. J144; assembly: GCF_036321705.1. NCBI lineage: Bacteria > Bacillati > Actinomycetota > Actinomycetes > Micrococcales > Dermabacteraceae > Brachybacterium > Brachybacterium sp. J144. The sequence goes on along the minus strand of NZ_JAZDCG010000022.1, from coordinate 1,159 downwards.
ACCGTCATCGCGATGTGCTTCTTCCTGCCGGGCGTTCAGGGCAACGGCATGGCCTCCGCGGCCTACGAGGCGTGGGGCCTGCCCCACTGGGTCACTGCCGTCGGCGTGGTCATCCTGCTGGCCTTCATCATCATCGGCGGCGTCAAGCGCATCGCCCACTTCGCCGTGATCGTCGTCCCCGTGATGGCGATCCTCTACATCATCGCGGCGCTGATCGTCTTCTTCATCAACTTCGATCAGATCCCCCACGTCTTCGGGCTGATCTTCTCGAGCGCCTTCGGCGCCAACGCCATGTTCGGCGCGATCGTCGGCAAGGCCATCGAGATGGGCGTCAAGCGCGGCCTCTACTCGAACGAGGCGGGCCAGGGTACCGGTCCTCACGCGGCCGCCGCCGCCGAGGTCTCGCACCCCGCCAAGCAGGGCTTCGCGCAGTCCTTCGCCGTCTACATCGACACCCTGTTCGTGTGCACCGCGACCGCGTTCCTGATCATCTCCACCGACATGTACCAGGTGTTCCAGGGCCCCGATGAGGTGCTCATCTACGAGGGCTCGGTCCCCGAGGGCACCGACTACGGTCCCGAGTTCGCCCAGAACGGTTTCGAGACCGTCTTCCAGGGACTCGGCCCGACCTTCGTGGCGATCGCGCTGTTCTTCTTCGCGTTCACCACCATCGTGGCCTACTACTACATGGCCGAGGTCAACCTGACCTACCTCAACCGCTGGATCCCCAACCGCACCGCACGTCGCGCCCTGGTGCGCTTCCTGCAGGCGCTGATCCTCGTGGCCGTCGTCTACGGCTCGGTGACCACCACCGGCAACGCCTGGGCGCTGGGCGACATCGGCGTCGGCGCGATGGCGTGGCTGAACGTGGTCGCGATACTCATCCTGCAGGGCCCCGCTCTCAAGGCCCTGAAGGACTACCAGCAGCAGAAGAAGGCCGGGAAGGACCCGCAGTTCGACCCGCGCCCGCTCGGTATCCGGAACGCCGAGTTCTGGGAGCTGCGGGCCGACGGGCTCGTCCGCCAGGGCGAGACCGGGGACGAGCTCGAGAAGAAGGCCGCCGACCGCTGAGTCGGCTCCTGAGCGATCCCTGCACAGCGGAGGGGGGGGGGGGGGGGGGGGGGGGGGGGGGGGGGGTGGGTCGGGTGTTGAGTTGCCG